>JAHDIP010000273.1 GCA_020630735.1 Saprospiraceae bacterium
CTTTACAATACCAAATAAATAAACCCCCAAAAATCACCTAAAAGTAGTGGTTTCTTTACCCCATTTTGAACTAATAACACTGCGATCCTTGAGTAGCTATTTTGTTGGGAACATAATTTTATCCATATTGAGATTTTAACATGTGATCCTCTAATGAATAAAATTTTCCCGCAAAATAGCTTACTTTTTTTCCAGCAATCAAAAAGATATAAATATACTTTTAATGACTAACATCAACATTGGTATTAATTACCAAAATATAAAGCTAATTAGGCTTTTGCCTCTACAATAATTTTAAAAAGATACCTGAGCAATCAGGTATCTTTTTTTGTAAAAAGCCGACCTCACAATTGCAAGGTCGGCAGAAGCACGTCATTAATTAATCTTGTTATTAACTACCGAGAACCATTGTTAGTCACTATCTTTTAATTTTCAATGCTATTCTGTTTTTATACGCTTCGCTTCTTCTTCTACTCCCGTTTTACGTTTTATACTTTTTACTTGCTTATTTCCGATGAGGTAAGAAAAACTTAATTTAAAGCGACGGCTATCCCAATTACCACTTGAGTCTATATATAATGCTCCTAAGCTACTTGTTCCACTCCATTGATTGGTTCTGAAGATATCACCTACCGAAAATTTTAGCTTGCCTTTTCCATCAAACAATTTTTTCTGTACCCCAGCATCAAGACTCCATTGACCATTCATCTCAAAAGTACCTTCCCATATTGATGGAGATGCATACCAACTAGAAATTTCGGCTGAGAAGTCTTTAGGTAACTTAAAAGTATGTTGTGTGTAAACATTAAAAGCCTTAGCAGAGAGGTCAACTATTTTGCCTTCGCCAAAATCTGCTTTATTTCTACGATAGTACCCTGTAAAACTATTGTAGCTACTCCACCATTTTGTAATTGGAATTCCACCACTCAATCCGATACTATAATCTTTTTGACTAGCCAAGTTTAATCTTGTAATTTGGCTACTCGACTCGCCTACTGCTTCTACGACTCTTGTTATCATATTACGCGTATGCGTATAGCCTAGACTTGTATTGATCGAATAATTAAAGCTATGTGTCAATTGAAAATTATTACTATATTCAGGAGTTAAAAAAGGATTTCCTTTTTCAAATGTCAATTCATCTAACTTTTCTTCAAAAGGATTAAGGTGTTCATATGATGGTCGATTAATTCTTCGGCTATAAGTAAATTGTAAACTGTTTTTAGGGTTTATAGTATACGTTAATCCCCCAGAAGGAAATAGATCAATATATGATTGCTTTACATTATCAGCATTATTTTCATAGTAGCTACTAAGATCTCCTTCTGAATTTGTTTGTTCCATGCGGAATCCCGTTTGCAAACCAATTTTTCCAAATTGTCGGGTATAGTTTATATATGCTGCATTGACGTTTTCAGTATAAACAAACTGATTGCTACGATTAAGATCAAGTATACTACCTTCATCAAGTACATTATAAAAATCAAAAACATTATCTGTAGTCACATAAGAAAACTTAGTCCCTACTCCTAAAACACCTTCCAATAATGGTTGTTGGTAGTCTACTTTAAATGAGTATATATCAATATCTTTCGGCGTATTGGTTGCATATTCTATTTTTCTTAAAATAGCTATTTCGTTAGGAGCATAATACGTATTGGGCTGAACACCATTAGCGGTACTTCGATAACGAGCGTAATCAGCATCGAGATTCCACGTTCGCTCTTTTCCATTATCAAAGCGATAATTGATATTAAAATTATAGTTAGAAGAAGCATCATCTGTTTTGCTATTGGCAATAAGAACACTATCTACCTGTGTACTACTAACCATACCAATTGGCGTTCGACTATTACTTTCCCAATCACTAGACGATAGATTACCATCTACAATAAAACCGACAGTATGTTTATCGTCAATAAAAAAATCTGTACCTACTTTAAATCCATGTCCGTCCCAATGACTTATAGATTTTCCTCGACTATCAAAAGTAACTCCATATTGCTCACGGTATAAATTCAATTCATTTTCATTGGCACCATTATAATAGTTATAACGACCAAAAACGTTCATTTTTTTATTTCGATAATTTGTACTAATCGAACCATTATATCTTGACTGTAGCCCTTGCGAAAAACTCAAATTTATATTTGCATTTGCACCAAGTCGTTTATCTTTTTTCATTCTGATATTTATAATTCCTGCACTACCCTCTGCATCATATTTTGCTGACGGGTTGGTGATAATTTCAATAGCATCTATCTCTGATGATTGAATTGTTTTTAGGAAAGCAGCTAAATCGTCGCCACTTAAAGGCGAAGGTTTTCCATCAATAAAAACCCTAACCCCACTCTTCCCTAAAAGGGTAACATTTTCATTATTGTCTACTACTACTCCTGGAGATTTTCGTAATAACTCTAAGGCATCACTACCAGCAGCATTAATACTCCCATCTACATTGAACACCATTTTATCTGGTTTAAGTTCAAGCATTGGTCGCTGTGCGGTAACGGTTACTTCTGCTAGATCATTACTAGCTGTTTGCATTACAATTTCAGACAAATCTACAACAGCTCCATTTGTAAGACTAAACACATCAGAATTATAATCACTCAATCCTACATAAGATACCTGCAACCAATAATTGTTTTCAGGAATATTTTGCATTAGGAAATGTCCATCATCATCAGAAAGTTCTAGTTTTACCATAGTGCTATCAGTTGTGGCAAAAAGGATAACATTAGCATAAGCAACAGCTTCGTTTTTGTCGTCTATTAATTTCCCTTTTATGCTGGCGGAAGATTGAGCGAAGAAAGGGGTAATCGTTACTAATAAGAAAAATATTGAGGTAAGCATCCATTTCATGATAATCCATTTTTTCTATTATTAAATATATACTCTTGTCAAACCGACGATTCAAAATTGTATAAGTTACATTGAGAAACATCTTTGCTTTTAAAGAGTAGTATTTTTAGAAATAGTTGCAAGTCTTCGTCGATAAAATGGAGGAGTTCGTCGGTAAATAAATGAAGGAAGAGATAACTTTCATTCCAAAACCTTAACACTTTGAACACTTATTATTAATTGTATTTGTGGTTTTTTATTTATATGTTTGTGATGAGGAAATTTTAACACAAAAACATTGTATTCACCCCTAAAGAACGACATACTTTATTAAAGAATATTCTACTACATTTCTATTCAATACCTATATAAGTAGCTCACAACAATTACTTCGGTATTTTAAAACGATCTTTTTCCGCTATATTTCCTCAAAAAATAAATCCTTAGCCCTGCTATGCATTGATTTTTTGAGAAAATCTATCAAAAAAATCTTCGCCTTAAAATTTACCGAATTAATTATCGTGAGCTACTTAATTAACATCAGCTATATTTTTTAAATTTTCCAATAGGAATGCATAAATAGTAGTAACATTTTTGTAACCCTTGCAAAAAATTAGTCCCATATGATAAGATCTATTATCGTAGATGATGAACCTAAAAGCCGTAATCTCTTAGTACGTTCTCTTAAAGATTTTTGCCCCAAAGTAGATGTAGTTGGAACAGCAGAATCCGTTGATACTGCTTCAAAACTTATAGAAAAACTAAAACCTGATCTTGTTTTTTTAGATATCGAAATGCCAGAAAAATCAGGCTTGCATCTACTTGAGAATAATAGTAACCATAAATTTCATAGCATTATCATTTCAGCATATGAACGATATGCTGTCAATGCTATTAAACATCAAGTACTTGACTATTTATTAAAACCTTTAAATATTGATGAATTAGTAAATGCAGTAAATAAGGTACCTCCTAAAGCGGTCGCAATTACTGAATCTGATAAACTATTACAACTCATTGAGAAATTTCCTGCATCATCTGAAAAAAAACACAAACCTATTGCCATACAAACTACTAATGGTCAAGATTTTATTTTCATCCAACATATAATGTATTGTCAAGCCGATGGCAATTGTACCTGGTTCTATTTGAATAATGGTCAAAAACTTATCTCTAGTAAAAATCTTGGAACTTACGAAAAAATATTACCTCAAAACTACGAACAAGATGAGCATTGTTTTTATCGGGTACACCATTCTGCCCTAGTTAATCTTCACTATATCACAAGATTTAACAATAAAGAGAATTATGTTATTATGAAAAATGGTACTCAGATCAATGTTGCACAAAGACGTAAATCTACTTTTCAACGTATTCTACGACAATCTTGCATTACATAATTTTTCAATTTAGAAAGAATTATTTTAGTACTTCATCAAAAAAATAAGCAGTCCAAAACTATATGAATTTGGGTTGCTTATTTTTTTCCTAATGACTTTATAATCACTTATCACTTTAGTAGCATCAGTTATAACTATATCATATCACTTATCATTTAGAGATAATTTTTACCATTTATATTACTTTACTTTGTAGTACAATTATTGCAAATATAAAAACAGAACTAAAACAAACCAACCATACATTTACATAAATAATCTAAAAAATAAGGTAACAATATTGAAGTTCATCACATATAGAAACAAGTAAGCATTTAAGTCCTTTCGTTTTTATAAAAGTGATTTAACGATAAGCTTCTATATCAATAACTTTTTCTTAAAACAAAATAGAATCGCTTCTATTTTAACAGCCTATTCTATGCTCAAAAGGAACGATTTTATTTTCAAACTATTATGAATTTTAATTATTAAATAATATTTTTTAAAACACAAAAAACTTTTTTACTATGAAAAAATTAATTAATCACTCGTTACTTGTATTACTCTTTTCTCTTGGTCTTTTTAATGTTGCTTCTGCGCAAGTTGGTACACTTGATCAATCTCAAACACAATTTGATAATACGTGGACAAATGATGCTTGGCAATCATTTACAGCAGGTACTACAGGTAATTTAAGTGATATAGAAATGCATATCAAAAATGCAGGTGGAACTGGTGCTACAACATTATCTATTTACAATGGAGAAGGAACTTCAGGAACTCTTTTACATACTCAAACAGTAAACCTACCATCTAGCTGGTCTTGGGTACTAACAACATTAAGTGGTACTGTTGCTGTAACAAGTGGCACAAAATATACTATCAGTTTAACAGGAAACGTAAACTGGAAAGTAAGAATGAGTAATGTTTATTCTGGTGGATACTATGGTAATCTTTCTACTTGGGACTTATCTTTCAAAACATATGTTTCTTCTGGTGGTGGTGGAGCTGACGACGACTGGAGTGGTGCTGGTACTGGAAAAATGTATCCTTCTAACCTTTCAGATAAAATTGGTATCAATACTAATAACCCTCTTTACAATCTTCATGTAAATGGCAATGCTGGATTCAATAGCTATATTTATCACAACGGAGATACAAATACTTCTCTTTTATATACTACTGATCGTGTTCGCCTAAGAGCTGGTGGCGAATGGTTGCTTGACTTGTACGAAGGTTCTCAGGACTGGGTAAAGATTGGCGATGGTGGTGATGTAGATATCAACTTCAATAATGATATGTTTTTGAGAGGTAGCGATGGCAAATTCTTTATAGGTTCTACCACTTCTACTATAAATCCTACTACGGCAGATGGTGCTCCATATTTACTTTATGTAAATGGTGGTGGTTTGTTTGAAGAGGTACAGGTAATGACTGGATGGGCTGATTTTGTTTTCAACAAAGATCACAAACGTCCTTCTATTTTAGAAGAATCAGCATTTATCAAAAAGAATGGTCACTTAATGGGTTTCCAATCTGCTGAAGAAATGGACGGTCGAGTTAACCTTGGAGATGTAACGGTTCGTCAGCAAATGAAGATTGAAGAAATGCGTTTGGACATGATCGATATGTATTTAGAAAACAAAGACTTGAAAGAAGAAGTCAATGCTCTTAAAACAAATCTTGATGAGCTTAAAGAAGAAGTAGAAGATTTGCAAAACTTATACTCTGAGTTAAACGATAAAATCGAGACTCCTTCAACTGATGAAAAATAATTTTTTAACACCAACATTGGTATAAGATAATATACCATGTTTAAATTTTATTGAATATGAATTCAACAATAAAAGACTGCTTGGCGTTAAAGAAAAATGTCATTCAGTATAGCTTATTCTTGCTAATGATATTTAGCATACCAACAAGTATAACTGCTCAGTATGAATATAGAGTAGATACTCCTGACGAAGTAGTCACGCTCAATCTTGTTCTCCCTTTCAACGATGTAGCTCAAGAAATTGAAGCACACGTTTACGATGGCATCGCTTATTGGGACGGTGATATTGTTTTAGGAAACATAAAAGATCTAAGAAATAATGATAGAGGTGTAGGAATTACTTTAACGTCATACTTATGGCCTAATTCTACAATTCCATACACAATTGGAAGTGGTTTTAGTAGCGATGCCCTTACAGAAATTGATGACGCAATCAATCATGTTAATTCCAATACAAACTTATGCCTAATACCTAGGACTACAGAGGCAGACTATGTACAGTTTACATTTCAAACAAGCGGATGTAGTGCAACCCTAGGTAGAGTTGGAGGTATGCAAAATATTAATTTATCCGAAGCTTGTTCGTTCGGAAATACCGTACATGAAATTTTACATGCTGCAGGAATTTTTCATGAACAATCACGACTTGACAGAGACTCCTACGTCACTATCAATTCTGCTAATATCCAAACAGGATATGAAGGTAATTTTGATCAAGTAAGCTCTACCTATGCTGCTGACTATGGTACCTATGACTATGGTTCTATTATGCATTATGGAAATACATTTTTTGGATGCTGGGATTGTGGATCAGGAGCAGAATGTGATCCTGATTATTGTTCAACAAATAGTTGTTCTGGATGTACAAAACTAGAAACGATTACTACAATTCCTGCTGGTATTGCCATTGGTCAGCGTACAGCATTAAGTGCTGGAGACATCAATACATTAAATACTATGTATCCTACGGCTTGTAGTACAGGTAGTGGTTGCCCAGCAAGCGAAGATGTAACTCAAACATTGAGTGGAAGTGAACTTATAGAAGTATCTGATTTTATTACCGCATCTAATACGATTACATCTAGTGCAGATGTAGAATATAGTGCTACCAATAAAATTACGATGTTCGATGGTTTCATAAGTCAATCAGGTTCTGACTTCAAAGCTTATATTTTAGGTTGTACTCCTTTTGCACCAGACGGCGGAGTAAATTCTTACACAAACAATAGTTCGAATGGTCAACCAAACAATAACTTACAAGCTGATGAAAATGGATTTAGCAGTAGCTCTCTTTACTCCTATCCTAATCCATTTAGCTCTACTACTACGATTGCTTTTGAACTAAATGTTCCTACAAAAGTAAACCTCGTTGTATATGATTTGATGGGTAAACGAGTAGCCGTTCTATTCGAGAATGAATGGGCTGCTGAGGGATTAAATCAAGTAGAGTTTGATGCAAGTGACTTGCCTAAAGGGTCATACATTTATACCCTACAAACAGAGACTTTTAACAGAACAAATAAGATGACTGTTATCAAATAACAATAACCCTAAAATTGTTTTTATACTGAAACCAAAGTGGTTTTCGGATTGTCAAACGTTCAAAGTACCTAAAAAT
>JAHDIP010000028.1:0-18758 GCA_020630735.1 Saprospiraceae bacterium
AAGGTAAGAGTATGTTTGGAAATTTTATTTGTGTAAAATGAAAAATCAGCCTATTCAATTGTTTTTAATTAGTAACGGGTAAAAAATAAGTTCCGCATTTTGGCTATAGAATTTTTGAGTTTAGATAAGGAATTAGCCTAGCTTGCAAAAGGTGCCGTTAAAAACGGTGCAAATTTTGGGTCATTTGCTTAAGCTTGTTCCTGTGACACAAAGAGTGCTGTTTTAACTATGACTAGCAATTATATCTTTTGGTTTGGCGTTTTCTTTTTTGCAACAATTGTCTATGAAGCATAAAAAAACAGTCTTGAAGTATTCTTCAAGACTGTTTTTTTATATATCGTAAGATTAAAAATCTTAGTTCTTTACTAATTTACGCTCTTTAATACGAGCTTTCTTACCAATTAGATCACGTAAGTAATATAATTTAGCACGACGTACTTTACCTCTTTTCAAGATTTTGATATCCACAATCGCTGGTGAATTTAGAGGAAATATTCTTTCAACGCCTACACCGTTAGAAATTTTACGAACAGTAAACGTTTTAGTAGATCCTGTACCTTTTATCTGCAATACATCACCTCGGAAAGCTTGAATACGCTCTTTAGCACCCTCTACAATCTTATAATTCACTACTACATTATCGCCTGGACGAAATGTAGGTAATTTTGGTTTATTTGATAATTGTTCTTGAACAAACTTTATAGCATCCATTATTGAAAATGTTTGATGGTTTTTTAAATTGGTTCGCAAAGATACGTTTATTATCATCAATAAAAAAGGTATTTCCAACAATAATTTATCCTTTTTGTAGAAAATACCTCTTTCATGTAGGTTTAAGTATGTATTTCTAAGTAGATATCTTTGTTTTTGTAAAGAATATACCTACTAGTATTCTGTTTAAGTATCACCATTGGTAGCTAATGTTTGATTTTCAGTAGCTTAAAACCTTTGGCAATCCGACAACCATTTCGGTTTCAAAATAGCTATTTTACTAAAGTAGCAAAGCCTTTCATTTCGTAAGGTTTACCTCTTGGTCCATCATATCGAACAATGCAGACATAAACACCTCGTTGCATTAATTTTCCAGTATTTTGAAAGCGTCCATTCCAGCCTTCTGACGGATCAGAAGATTCAAAAACAACACCACCATAGCGATCCCAAATCATCATACTAAAATTTTGAAGCCCTCTAAAATAGCCACCTCCTCGAAACAATTCGTTCTTCCCATCATTATTTGGTGTAAAGGCATTTGGCAAAAAGTAGGTAATTTGAGGAACAATATCTACTATTTTCGTGATTGTATCTTGACAATTATATTGATCTCCAACAATCAATTGCACCGTTTGTAAACCAGTATCAGCAAAAACATAGTTTGGGTTTTGCTCATAACTAAAGCTCTCTCCATTAAAATCCCAGCCCCAAGCAATAGCATCTACCGATTGGTCTTCAAAGTTGACTTCTGGACTAAAATTGGTGATTAAATCAGGTCCCCAAGTAAAATCGGCAACGGGTGGCACGACCACTTCTATCCAATCAGTATAAGTTGTATCAGTAAAACACCCAATAGGGGACGTAATTTCTAGAGATATGGTATAAGTGCCTGGATCTGGATAAATATGCGTTGCATTGATGTCAGAACTTGTATTACCATCACCAAAATCCCAAACTGTTTGATATGACGTATCAATTGGCGTCGAAAGATTGGTAAATGAAACCGATAAAGGCGGACAACCTACATAAGTAGTAGGTTCTACAATAATCAATGGAGGTACAGGAAACCAGTTTACAACTTTAGAAATTGTATCAGAACAACCATTTGGATCAGCAACAAATAAATTTACTGGGTGCAAACCTGGATCTGTAAAAGAGAATACAGGATTAGGTTCATCAGCCGTAAAGCCATTCCCAAAATTCCATTCCCAAAAAGAAGGTGGATCATTACCAACCAAAGAAAGGTCTTGAAAAGCAACGGGTCCTGCTACACAAGTATCGTAGTCAAATGTGAAATCTCCAACGATTTCGTCGTAGATATTAACAATAATATTAGCGGTATCTCCACACTCTTCACCTGGATTAAGGTATAAAAAACCCGTATAGGTTCCAGGGCCAGGAAAATCAACATTGGCATTCCAAGTTGTAGTAGAATCGATGGTTCCATCATTAAAATCAAAAACCCAAAGTGCTTCCACATCTGCAATATTCACCTCACTTTCATTGATAATGAGCAAAGATGGATCGCCACAAGAGTTGACTTCAAAAAACTCTTCACTCAATGGCCCTAAAAATAGGCTATCTTCTACGATATTGGCATCGGCAGCCACATCACATTCAGTAACATTAAATTGAAAATCACGACTAACAGTACTTAATAAAATACCATTTCGATATTCTGATACACAAACGCCTACCACAAACTGCCCAGTAATTGTAGGTGTTCCTGTTAATAAGCCTGTATTAGGATCAATTGCTAAAGCCGGATCACCACCTATTGGATTTAAGGCAGAATAAGTTGGTATCAAAAATTCAACATCATCAAAAGGTGGAGGACAAGATGGATTTGGTCGAATACCATCGCAACCAGCAGCATTACCAGGAAAATTCGTTCCACCTACAGGACCACCTCCAAGAATAGGGCTACATAATTCGTATACCAATTGGTCTCCATCCACATCTGTAGCTGTGTGGTCAAACGAAATCGGTTCTCCTGCACAAATTACAATCGGTGGAAAATCATTAAAGGAAGGTGTATTATTACATTGTATTTGTGCTTCACCAGTTAACTCTATCGCAAAGGTAGCACCAGAATCTTCAGGATTGACAATATTCGTAATTGTATTATTACGGCAACATCGTTGATAAACAATATGGTAGCTTTCTGGTGATTGGTCAAGCGTACGAGTAAATTGATAAATCCCCTCTTCTACACAAACACCTGGAGGGATTTCCAGACATGGTTTTTCTTCAGGAGGAATATCTACATCACTATCTAAAAAACCTTCAAAATCTTCAATCAATTCATATGGTTCGTTATTTCCTCTATAAATGGCAATGTAAGCAGGATCATCAAAATCAGCTCCTCCTCCTTCACAATCTCTGTATACCTTTATTGTAAATTCATAGGTATTATTTCCTAAACAAACATAGGTAACATCTCCTCCGATAATGTGTCTTGCTTGAACGAAAAAAGGAAGTAAAAAAGCAATCAATGTTGCAGTATAAAGTTTGTTCATCGTCTAGAGTTATTTAATCGCCCTGATAATTGAGGCATATTGTCAGTTGAAAACTAGCCTTTATGGAGATAACAAAGGCAGCCATAAAAGGTTTTGCTTTGTACAAAACCTCCTAAAGATACAGACTTTTAAGCTTAAAAACCTTTGTTAATCGAATTTTGTCAGGAAATTACAAAACGAATGGTAACAAATCATCGTGAATAGTCTCAGATAGTTGAGACCGAAATGGTTTTCGAATTACAATTAATTTAGGAGTGTTTTAAAAAGAATATTTATATGAATAAAAGTCTTCTTACTTTATAAGCGTGGCGAAGCCTTTTATCTGGACATTCTTGCCCCTTGGTGCATCAAAATCGACCACCACCACATAGACTCCATTGGGAGACATAGCTCCAACATTCTTCTTGCGACCATTCCATTCTTCATCGGGACTATTTGTTTCGAAGATAAGTTCCCCCCAACGATTCCAAATCGTCATACTAAAGTTTTCGATGCCTTCAAAATAACCTTGTCCTCTAAAAAAGTCATTGACATCATCAAAGTTTGGAGTAAAGGCATTTGGTAGGAAATATCGGATTTGTGGCTCGACATCTATAATTTTAATCAGTGTATCTTGGCAGCCACTTATGTGTGTTACGATCTGTTTCACTTCTTGTAAACCTGTATCAGGAAACATATAAACAGGACTTGGTAAAACAGAATAGTCCGTCATATTATTAAAATCCCAAAACCAAGAAACAGCATCGACTGATTCATCTGTAAACGTAACTGTTGGTTGGAAATTACTTGGGTTTTCTGGATCACATGAGAAGCCAGCAATTGGCGAAGATTCGACTGTAATCCAATTAGGAAATTCTGCACTAATAAAGCAACCTATTGGCGAAGTAATCTCCACAGAAACGGAATAAACGCCCTCTTCGTCGTAAATATGCGTAGGGCTAATATCATAATTGAAAGTACCATCTCCCATATCCCAAACGATATCATAAGTCGAATCGATCGGAGTAGAAAGGTTATTAAAAAAGATAGGTAATGGCTCACAACCTGTAAAAGTAGAAGGCTCTATCACAATGATAGCAGGAGCAGGTTGCCAATTAATAAATTCTGTTAATTCATCAACACAACCATTAATATCTGTAACAGCTAAAGTGACAGGCAGAAGCCCTGGCACATCAAATTGATGGGTAGGATTTTGATCTGTAGAAGTATTTCCATCTCCAAATGTCCAATCCCAATTGGTAATCGTACCACTACCCGAAAAGGAATTATCAACAAAGGACACAGGTCCAGCAACACAAGTATCATAAGTATAACTATAATCTGAATTGATTTCAGGATATACATTTACAAAAATATTGGCTGTATCTCCACATTCTGTGCCTGGATTGAGGAAAAGCGTACCTTCATATGTACCAAGACCAGGGAAGGTAATTGTTGGACTCCATTCTGTAAATGTTTCTATTTGTCCATTAATTTCAAATTCCCAAGAATAGGTATCTATAAAATCTGGATCAAGACTTTGATTAATAAAAGGAACGATGGTAGTCCCGCAAGAATTGATGACAAAATCTTGACCATTAATGATTTCATCTTCCTGAATATCTGCTAGTACTAAAGGATTACATTCTGCGACATTAAACTGAAAATCTCTTCTCACTATACTTAATAATTGTCCATTTCTATATTCTGACACACAAACTCCTACTACATATTGTCCCTGAAATTGAGGGACTCCTGTAATCAATCCTGTATTAGCATTAATAGATACTTGTGGGTCGCCCCCCATCGGATTTTGTGCAGAATAGGTAGGCAAGGTATAGTTGACACTGTTATATGGTGGAGCACAAGCTGGATTTGGAGATACACCATTACAAGCATTAGCGTTTCCCGCATTTTCTGGAGTTCCAAAAATACCTCCACCAAGTATAGGAGAGCAAAATTCATAAACTAACTGGTCGCCATCTATATCAGAAGCTGAATGATCAAAATTAATTGGTACACCAGCACAAATTACGATAGGAGGAAAATCATTGAACGTTGGAGAATTATTACAAAGCGCCTGTGAAGCAGGCGTAATTTCGATCGTATAAGTAGCCCCTTGATCACCTGGATTATTAAGATTGTTTATCGTATTATTTCTACAACATCTTTGGTATGAAATATGATAACTTTCTGCTATAGGATTGAGACCATTAATTGTAAATCCGTAGGTTCCTCGTTCTACACATACATCTGGAGGTGTTTCGAGGCATTCTGGGATATTTTCGGGAATTGTTACTTCATTGTCAAGACCTATTTCAAAGGTATTAATTTCGGTAAAAGGAGCTGAATTTCCACGATAGACAGTAATAATA
Organism: Saprospiraceae bacterium; assembly: GCA_020630735.1. GTDB lineage: Bacteria > Bacteroidota > Bacteroidia > Chitinophagales > Saprospiraceae > JAHDIP01. The sequence continues at coordinate 5,585 of JAHDIP010000028.1, forward strand.
GCAGGATTATCAAAGGGAGCACCTTGTCCAAGACAATCTCGATAAATCTCCATTGTAAAATCATAGGAACCTCCTCCATTACAAACATAGGTGATTTCGCCACCAATAATATGCTTAGCTGATAAAGGTACAGAGATCAATATTAACCCCAGTAATAATATGTTGTAAAGTATTTTCTTCAAGGTCAAAATTTTATTGTAAGTTTTAGCTATTCATTAGTAATAACAGAGGTATTTTTTGAGTTAATATATAGTGTTTATCAAAAACTGGCAATAATCTAACACTTTTCAAAAAAAATATATTGCTTTAATCCCCTATTTTCGCCTAAAAAGACATAAAAATGACAAGTACGAAAAACTGAGATGCTTTAAAGTTAATATATTGTATCTAAAAAGACACTACGTTTTTGAATGAAGTTGTCAAAGTATACTTTGATATGATATAAAGTTTATCAATAGTACTTCTACAATCAACTTTAAATATAATAAATACCATATGATGCAAACAAATTTACAAGCTTTTATGTTCGAGAACGAGAAACTAACAAACATAATTGATATTTTAACAACTGGAGGACTTATTCTTTACCCAACCGATACTATTTGGGGAATTGGCTGCGATGCTTGCAATGAAGCTGCTATTGATAAAATATTCAAATTAAAGAAAAGAGATCCTTCAAAAAGCTTTATTCTATTAGTCGATTCTGTCGAAATGCTCAAAAACTATGTTGTTCATGTACATCCTAGAGTAGAAACGCTTCTTAGCCATCATGTTCGACCACTAACTGTTATTTATGATGAGGCTAAAAATTTACCTAAAAATGCTTATGCAGAAAATGGTAGTGTAGCTATTCGGGTAGTAAAAGATACCTTTTGTAGAAATTTGATCACTCAATTTGGAAAACCTCTTATTGCTACCTCTGCCAATGTAAGTAATGAACCTTTCCCTACTCATTTTGGAAATATTAGTTCTGCTATACTTACAGGTGTAGACCATGTTGTCAACATGAACCATCAACAAAATCCGAAACAAAAGGTATTACCTTCTGTTATCGTAAAACTTGCCCCTAATGGCGAATTGGATTTTTTGAGGACATAGTAGTTTAAAAATAGTAGCTTAAAACTTAAGATCTTGGAATCTCAAATTTTGCATTTAGAAATTCTTGTAGAGAAAAAAGTTATTCGACCGTATACGAAATTAATTTTTTAGAACGTTTGAGCATTATTTAGAAGACAAATAAAGAATAACACATTAAGAAAAAAGTACATTTATTTTCTATTTTTCATATTTTTTCGGTTATTTGGTCTCAGAGTATGTTGAAGAATTCAAATTGTATATCGTTTATACTTCCTAACTTTCAAGGATTAACAACATCTTCTTATCAAGTAATTTTAACTCAAAGAAATAATCTCTAAATGGATCTTATGAAAAAATTGTTTTTTGTTCTCCCTGTTTTTCTGATATTCACAGCTTTTTATATGCCCTCTCCTTTTGGGCAAAAAAATGATAAATTATACTGGTCATCAGAGCGTACGCTAAACTGGTCTGACTTTAAAGCATCTTCTCAATCTCGAGCACATTATCATGCTTATTCGATGTTAAGCCTATCTTATACTCCTTTATTCAATACAGATAAAGAATTGGAAATAGGCGTTTATGCTTCTTTCAATCCTTACCAATCTTGGGTAAAATCATCGCAACGTACAGATCGCTTACTTAGCCATGAGCAAAAACACTTCGACTTGTGTGAAGTGTATCGTCGAAAACTCAAAAAGCGTATTCAAGAATATCGTTATTATACACCTGCTAATACAAATGATGTATTGAAGCGTTTATTTAAGGAATCTTTTGACGAATACGACAAAGCACAACGCAAATATGATGAAGATACCAACCATTCTATCAATCATAAAAAACAGCTAGAATGGAATGCTCGCATTAATCAACAACTAAAAGAACTTTCAAAATATAATGGTGATTTTGTCACTGTCCAGTTTAAGAGATAACCTTAAACTATAGTAAATTTATAAAGCCCTTGAAATTAAATTAATTTCAAGGGCTTTATAAATTTACATCACAAGGTTTCTTCTAACCATTTGAAAAACTCTCGATGCCAGAGTATACCATTTTGTGGTTTTTGCACCCAGTGGCCTTCATCAGGATAATACAAAAATCTACTTTTTAATCCCTTCAACTGAGCTGCTTGAAAAGCTTGCATTCCTTCTCCAAGAGGAACTCGAAAATCTTTCTCATTGTGAATAACTAAAATAGGAGTATCCCAATTTTGCACATAGTCATGTGGCGAATCCGTTTGGTAACTCTTAGGCTGTGGCTTATCCCAGTAAGCTCCTTTTAAATCGAAGTCAGCAAAAAATAATTCTTCTGTCGTTCCATACCAACTTTCCAAGTTAAACAATCCACAATGAGAGATAAAACTCTTGAAGCGCTTTTGGTGATTACCTGCCAACCAATACACCGAATAGCCACCATAACTTGCCCCAACAGCGCCAAGCCTATCTGCATCAACATATGGTTCTTTTTTTGCATCATCTATAGCACTCAAATAATCCTTCATCGCTTGTCCGCCCCAATCACCACTAATAGCATCATTCCATTCTCGACCAAACGAAGGCAAGCCTCTACGATTCGGCGCTACAATGATGTATTTATTAGCAGCCATCAACTGAAAGTTCCACCGATACGACCAAAATTGGCTGACAGCAGATTGTGGTCCACCTTGGCAATAAAGTAAAGTTGGATATTTTTTAGTTGGATCAAAATCTGGCGGATAAATCATCCAAACGAGCATATCTTTTCCGTCAGTTGTTTTAACCGTTCGTTCTTTTACCTCACCCATTTTGAGTTTCCCTACAATAGCTTTATTGATATAGGTCAATTGTTTACTCTTTCCATCTTTTAGATCCACTTGATACAATTCGTGAGGCATCGACATAGAAGCACGAGAAGCAATAATTCCTCCTTTACTTACGCCAAATCCGTAATAATTATGCACACCTTTTGTCAATTGATTTGACTTTTTGCTTGCTACATCAATCGAAAAAAATTGGTTAGTTGCTCTCACTCCTGCCGTACAATAAATCGTTTTTCCGTCAGCAGACCACTGAGGATGATTCATTGAACGATCCAAACCTTCGGTAAGTTCTACCTTTTTGTTGCCTTTAATATCTGAAATAAAAACACGATTACGATCCGACTCAAAACCATCTCGCTTCATGCTATTCCAAGCGACCATCGTCCCATCAGGAGAAAAGACAGGATCAATATCATAGCCATTCATCCCTTTCGTCAAATTATACGTATCACCAGAACTAATATCGTAAACATAGATATCAGAATTGGTACTTTTCGCCCATTCTTTACCCTTTTTCTTTTTGCACGTATAGGCTATTTTCGAACCATCTGGTGACCAAGTAATTTGTTCCATTCCTCCGAAAGGATTCAAAGGGGAATCATAAGCATCGTTTATGATATTGATAGGTCTCCCAGCTAATTTGCCATCTTTATAAGGTGCAAAAAAGATATTGCTATACTTATAGTCATGCCAATTTTTCCAATGCCTGTACATCAAGTCATCCATTATTCGAGCTGTAGCTAAAGGCAAATCTTTATGAATTTCCGTAGGCGTTTTATCAAACTTAACATCTTGGATGAATAAAATATGATTGCCTTTAGGAGAATAAGCAAAACCATTCATTTCGATTTTTGCAACTTCTCTTTTATCACTTCCGTCCAAATTTATTTCCATTAATCCACCGTCGCCCAAATAAGCAATGCGTTTACCATCAGGTGTAAATCGAGCATTACCATTATAACTATCTAAAACTTTTTTCGCTTCTGCTCTACTTGATGGGTCAAGCAAATAGAGTGCTGAATTTCCTTTGTCTGTAGCAACGTCATAATGACGAACACCATACAATGTTTTTCCATCTAATGCCACATCTTCGAGAGAGACGCGACCTAAGTCCCAAAGTAATTCAGGAGTCAAACGATCTGATTGAGCCATGATACTCACGCTAAGTAAACAAGACCAAATGAGGAGGTTCCATTTTTTCATTATCCTTATAATTTTGATTCTAGAATGTCGGTAAAGATACTTTTTTTCCACTAAAAGGTATTTCAATTTTTAGACTTTATGATTTGTATAACCTCCTTTTAGCTTTTTTTACTATTTTGCAAAATAGAAACTACATCAACATGCAACTACAGAAAACAATCATACATTATAATGACAAAAGCGTCGAGTTACCTCCTAATAAGATGAGCTTTTTCGATGAATTTTATGTCGATTTCAAAACAATTAAAGAAGGAAAATATCAACGAATCCAGATGACTTTGCACCCAAAAGGCGAAGTCGTTTTACAACAAATAGAATTACAATTTGAGCAATCGTATGAACACAGTAGCAACCGTTCTATCTTCTGCAATGGCTTCCAATCTTGGTCTGAGAGTCGAGAATATAGTAAAGAGGAATCAATACCAACGTTAAAAGGCATTGCAAAACCTTATATGCAGTATTATGGCGACTATCATTTTCCGATGATAAAACGTGGAAAAGGATTGCTGCATTCTTGGACTTATAGTTACATTCGTTCTAATGATAAATTGAATTTCATTGGTTCTATTAATGAACGCATGGCTTTTACTTTGATACAGCATGACACCACTAAAAATACAATGACGGTGAATTGTGATTGTGCCAAGCATCATTTAGAGCATTCCTTTCCTATCTTAGATTTGTTTCTAATGCAAGGAAAAGAAACAGACGTTTTTGATGCTTACTTTGAAACGCTAGAGTGTCCGCCACCGAAAGCGAAACCTGCAGTAGGTTGGACAAGTTGGTATCATTATTACACTAAAATTTCAGAAGAAATTATCTTAAAAAATTTGGAGGCTTATGCCGAAAAAGAAGAAGCTATTGATATCTTCCAGATTGATGATGGCTACCAAACTGCTGTTGGTGATTGGTTAAGTATCAAACCTAATTTCCCAAATGGGATGGGTAGCATCGCTCAAAAAATCCATCAACATAATTATAAAGCGGGGCTTTGGTTAGCTCCTTTTATCTGCGAAAAAAATTCTGATATTTTTAAAAATAAAAAAGCTTGGCTACTTAAAGATGAACAAAATAAACCGATAAAAGCAGGTTATAATCCAGGTTGGAGTGGTTGGTTTTATGTACTCGATTTTTATAATAAAGAAGTGCAAGAATATCTTACTACTGTTTTACATACGATGCTAAGTAAGTGGAATTTTGATCTATTGAAAGTAGACTTTTTATATGCCGTTTGTATTCTCCCTCGGCACAACAAAACTCGTGGTCAAATCATGTATGATGCCATGGATTTTTTGCGCCAGATTGTTGACAAAAAATTAATTTTAGGTTGTGGTGTTCCTTTAGGATCTTCGTTTGGTTTGGTTGATTACTGTCGTATCGGAGCAGATATTCATTTAAAGTGGGAACACAAATTATTGAAATGGCTACGCAATCGTGAACGTGTATCTACAGCTATTGCATTAAATTCTACTATCGGTCGCTGGCAATTAAATGGACGTGCTTGGCAAAATGACCCTGATGTATTTTTACTTCGAGACAAAAAAAATAGCCTAACTCCTACACAACAATATACTATTTTACTGCTCAACACTTTACTAGGAAATGTGCTGTTTACTTCTGACTTTGTAGGCGACTATTCTGACGAACAATGGGGCGAATATCAAGAAATGCTACACTGGAAAGATAGCTCAATCAACAAAGTACAAGTTTTAGATAATGATCGCTATCTAATTCATCTTCAAAATAAAAACAAACATTATACAGCAGCTTGTAACTTAAGTGCAAGAAAAACCAATATTCCTATAAACAAAAATACAATAGAATTAGAGCCTTACGAATCTATGATTTTAGAAAGTAGATAGATTCATTTCTTGAGTTTTTGAACTTGTTAATGATTAGCTTGGAAACAATAATATCTTAATTCTAAAATTGCCCGCTTAAGTAACACGTACTACTTAACTCTATTGTTTGATCAACTTTTTAGATATTTTGAGTTCACCTCCAAAACGAATAAAATAGATGCCCTTAGAATAGGCACTAACATCTAAGTCATAACTATTTGTACCTATAGTACTCCTTATTTCAAAACGATCTAATAATCTTCCATAAACATCATAGAGCATTATTGGAAACTGCTCTGAGCGTTCACTTTCAAATTGAATAAGGGTATTGTCGGTAGCAGGATTCGGAACTAATTGGATATTAGAAATACTTGATAAATTGTTTATAGAATAGATAGAATTTGTTTGATCACAAGAAGTCGTATTAAGGTCATCACAAATTTTATAAATCAAAAAGTCTTGATCCACTTCAAAGCCATCTATAGCTATAGTACCCGAGCCTCCTAATATAAATCCACCATCATTGGTTCTAATAGCCATTTCAAATTGATCGGTATCTGGAAGACCATAATTATTTGACCATTCCTCATTTCCGTTTTCATCTATTTTAACTACCCAATAATCATTGTCAGAACTACCTCCTAGCAATACACCACCATCATCTGTTGGAGCAAGAGACTTTAAATTATCTGTATTAGCATTTCCATATTTTTTTTCCCATTCGATTTCTCCTTCGGCATTTATTTTCACCACCCAATAATCATCAAAACCGATTGATTGGCTTTGGGCATCTCCATCAGTAGAACGTGTTGTACCACCCAATAAATAACCGCCATCTAAAGTAGGTATGCAGTCAGCTAAAAAATCAGAAGCACTTCCTCCATAGTTTCGTTCTGTCTGTAATGCCCCATTTGCATCGATTTTTAGTACCCAAAAATCATGATAACCTTCTTCATTTGGACTATTACCACCTAGCAAGTAGCCGCCATCTGGAGTAGGAAGTATTTTAGCTAGTCTATCAAAATCAGATTGGTGATAGTTTTTTTCCCACTCGATTTCTCCTGTTGCAGAAATTTTATAGATTACAATATCTATATCGCCAAATGTTTCTCCTGGAGTTGCATCTGTTATTTCTCCATGTCCACCAACTAGATAACCTCCATCAGACGTTCGAATGGCTGATGCAAAGAAATCATTAAACATTCCACCCAAAGATTTCTCCCACTCTAAGATACCTTCCTCTGTAATTTTAATTACCCAATAATCAATTTCACCAATCGGATGCTCGACATCATTGTCTTGCGAAGCAGAAAGACCTGCTAGCAAATAACCGTCTTCAGTGGCAACAATTGTTTCTATGCGATCCAAATCAGAACCCCCATAATTTTGCTCCCATAATTGATTACCTGCACTATCTATTTTAACTAACCAAGCATCAGAGTTTCCGAAGTTATTCATTCCGTTATCTATTGAGTTGGAAGCACCTCCTAATAAAAATGCTCCATCTTCAGTTTCTAAGACAGTATAAAATTCTTCTATCATTTCGCCTCCATAATTACGTTCCCATTGAATGGTCTGAGCAAAAGAAATGTTCGTCACTAGGAACAAGAAAAAAACAGCAATTAAATTTTTCATAGATTTCATAATTTGCGATTCTCGTGATCAATAATTTTAATATATCAAAATTAAGAACTGAAAGTATAAAACAAAATGGGAAAACTACACATTACCTTGTCAAAACTTCATATTCTTATTCGACCGATACGCTGTCATCGTATATCCTACATGATTTTTAAATAATTTACTTAAACTAGATTCATTAAATTGATGATGATAGGCTATTTCTTTAATAGATAAATCCGTATTGATAAGGTATTTTTTTATAGAAATTAGGAGCTGATCTATAATCCACTGTTTAGCTGATTTATTCGTTTTTTTCCTTAAGTGGTTGGATAAATGTTTGGAAGAAATATTAAGCTGTTCTGCATAATACTTCACAGAAGTATGAAGGTGTACATTACTACGTATATCTGCTTTAAACTTCCGTATGATTCGATCTTCATCATCCTGTTTGTGCAATTGGTGGAGAGCGACCTCATTGGCAATAGTAGTAATTAATAATTCCATCGCTAATAAAAAAGCCTTTTCTTTATAGAAGCCCTTGTTACTTTTAATTTGCATTAAAATGATATCAGCAATTGATTTAATATATTCAAATTGCGACGCAGAAAGATTCATCACAAAAGCCTCATTTTCTAATGGATAAACAATACGATGTATGGAGTTAGAGTTCAAAAACTGCGGATCAAAAGCAATAGTAAACCCATCTGACACTTGATCTCTTTTCAAAAAATGAACCGTATTGGCAGATATCATATGAATAGAACAATCTAGAATCTTATGGCTAATAAAATCGATTTCATGAAAACCACCTCCTTTACTAAAGAACAGAAATTCTGCGAATTCGTGGCGATGAGGCAAATCTATTTTAAAGTGATCAGGATAAACTCCCCACTTAAAATATTCAATAGGAATTTTGTAAACACTTTCCTTGATTTTTTGAGAAGGTATACTTTTAGGCTCGGTGCTCATCTTTGTATAAATTTTAGAAATCTAACTAAAAATTAGTTAGATTTTTAAAATTAACACCGTAAAGCTATTTTAATTAGTTTTTGTCCTATCATTTTTGTCAATAGTAGACATAAACCACTCTATGATATATCAAAACTTCATTACTCTTTCGGTAATAATTGCTTCGCCAGTATTTATTTTCAGAAAATACAAGCCATTATTTTGATCACTTAAATCAATCATTTTGCTAAAACCATTACAATTTACGGTTTTCAACAAATACCCCTTTGCATCAATAACTTTTATAGTTGCTGTGGTTTCTTTATCAAAAGAAAGGACAATTTCGTCAGAAGTCGGGTTTGGGTAAATACCTACTCTTGTGCTGGTAATTGAGCTTCCTGTTTTAGAAGAAGCTGTGGTAAACTCTTGTTTAGGATTCCAATTTACCCAACTAGCAGCACATTTCGATTTCAGTGCATACTTATAGCTCGTACTTGAAAGTAATTCTGATAGGACTTTTGAATTCGTATTTACAATGACTTCTACCCAAGAAGATCCAGGTACTTTGGCCTTGTATTTTATTTTCCACTTTAATACACCTGTTTGCGTTGACCAATTTATAACGGCACTATTATTTGTAATGCTACTAACATTAGAACTATAAGGATAATCACATAAATCAGAAAGCGTTGTAAAAAAACGACTACCTGACCATTCAGAATTTATACTCGTACAATTTGTTTTCACTTGATACTCATAAGTCGTTTCTGGCGATAAGTTATTCAAAAATCGATACGCTACAGAATTTTGAACTTCCGTCCATAAAGCACCACTTCCCTTACGATAGCGTATTCGGTATTTGATGACATCGTTTTGTTCATCCCAAATTATTTTTGCCACATTTCCACTATAGACAGTTGTCGTAATATTCGTAGGAACAGCACAGCTTGGTGGTGCAACATTTTCTACATAATGATGTAGTTGATTGGCAGGAACATTATAAAACGTTTCGGTATCACCACCAAGCCAATCAATTTCTACCATATCAACACTTGTAGCATTTTGTAGACCAAAGTGTAAGATGCTACTATTTTGTGAAGCATGACTAGAACCTCCACTTACTTCTTGTACCAGCTCTAAGCCATTAGTATGTACTCGTACTTTACATCCATAAGCATCCCGATTACATTGTACTCCTTCTAGCTTAAACTGAATCCAGTTATTAGAGTTTCCAACATCATTTCGATATAAAATAGAATTAGGGGCTTCATAAATATCTCTATTTATAACAACAGTTACAATATCTAAATCACCATCTTGATCGTAATCGGAATATGCCATTCCTCTCCCCTTTTGAACATCATCAATACCTGCTGCCGCAGAAATATCAGTAAAGGTTTTATTCCCATTATTGAGATATAATTTATTCGGATCGAGGGCGCCTGTATTAATGAATTCTGCCGCAGGTATTTGTCCATTACAAACAAACAAGTCGGGATGTCGATCATTATTATAATCCAAAAATGCAGTACCCCAACTTGTCGTAAGAAAACCAAGGCCTTCGGAAGAATACGTATTCGTTACACCTGCAGGATTCGTAACATCGGTAAACTGATTATTAGGTCCATTTTCAATTAATACATTTCGACCTAAATTTGAAATATAGTAATCAAAATCGCCATCAAGATCATAATCGCCTACTGCTAACCCCATTCCATAAAGACCGATATCTGCACCAGTTGATGCACTTACATCATTAAAGTTTAAATTTGGATATTGGTTTTCATACATCAAATTGGGCACAATAAATTCGCCAAAATCATTCGCTAAGTAGATATCAACATCGTCATCCATGTCATAATCGGTAGCTGTTACGCCCAATGAACACCCCGTATCATTTACTCCTAAAGTCGCCCCCATTTCATTAAATGTACCATCGCCATTATTAAGATAAAAATAGTTTTCATAACAAATATGAGCAAAGCCATTTACTTCATTATTTTCATCGTAGGTAAATCCACTACTCTCAACATAATTGATAACAAATAAATCAAGAAATCCATCTTGATTAGCATCCATAAAAGTAGCACCTGCAGAAAAGGCTTCTTCATTAAAACCAACTAATTGCGAGATTTCTGTGAAGGTGCCATTTCCATTATTTTTATAGTATAAATTTCTGGAAGGTTGAAAATTGAATAGATCCTCTCTAGTTGTTATAAAAAGTTCTCGATAGCCATCATTGTCAATATCTCCTGAAACAACAGAGATCGTATTATACGATTCTGTTTTTAAAAATCCAGCTTGATCAGTTACATTTGTAAAAGTGCCATCTCCGTTATTTCGGTAAAGGTGGTCTTTAGACAAACCTCCGGTCATATACAAATCTTCATCACCATCAAGATCGTAATCAAAAAAACAGGCACCGCCACCAATATGACTTCTATGTTCATGAAAGTGATCAATTCCAGCAATTGAATTTGCATTTGTAAAATATTGTGCTTGAAGTATTATTGGAAAGCAAATAAGTAATACTACAAAAAAAGCAAGGGAGTTCTTTGTGTTTATTGAAACGATCATAGGCCATTCATTTAATACAAAACGAGCAATAAGCTAAAGACTTTATATCAAATAATTTTGTATTGAGAAGAGTATTTCGCTCAAAATCACTTTTTTCCTCTATCCTTTGTCTCTTAGTTTGCATACTCCTTGATGGGTACAAAAAACTGATTTTTTATCTCGCAAGCTATTTCGACATAAAATCTATTGTCTTTAAATAAAAGTACAAAACTTTTAACTAAAAATGAAGTCTAATAAAAAATTAACGTTAAGTATATTTGATTTTGGTAGGAAGTGTCCTGAAACCGAAATGTTTTTCGGATTGCCAAACATTAAAGGCACTGACCATCTAATAATAGCGACAAAGGATGACCTTTAAATCGAATATCGGCAGGTAAAGTAAGTATATCTTTATTTATTTCGGATAGTTAAAGGACTAGTCTTTTTTAGTTGCTTTAAAGCTGTTTTTACGATAGGGTCTTCATCATTCAAAACAGAAAAATAGCCTTCATCATTAAACAGACTACGTGCAACTCTAGCTTTAAATAGTAGCTTTAGTCCATCTTTCGATTTCATTAATGCTTCTTCGTCTCGCTCAACATCTTTGGTAGCAGCGTACTGGAGTAATTCTTCTAAAGCTTCATCACTTACCGAGTAGCCCGCTTTAAAATCATCAATATTTGTATACTCTAATTCTTGTCGATGCTGATCAACATAACGATAGATAAACTGAGGAACATGTTGACGAATACTTAGATAATAATCATTTATAGTGACTGTATCCATTGGTACAAAAACGTCGGGAGTAATGCCTCCGCCTCCATAAACTATACGATTTTGAGCGGTATAAAACTTTGTAGTATCGGCTATATGAATACTATCAGCACTGACTAATTCGCCTGATTGATAACGCTCATAAACATCACTATTATATTTTTCTAAGTCATTGTATGATTTTTGAATAGAACGACCTGAAGGAGTAAAATATCGTGCAACGGTTAGTCGTAAAGCAGAACCATCACTCAGTTCATATTGTTCTTGAACTAGTCCTTTACCAAAAGACCGTCTACCAATAAGGATTCCTCTATCCCAGTCTTGCACAGCACCTGCTAAAATTTCACTCGCAGAAGCCGAGCCTTCATCTATCAAAACAGCAATATTCCCTAATTCAAAAAAACTTTTACCAGTCGATTCATAATCATTACGATGTACCGTTCGGCCTTCGGTATAAACGAGTAGTCTGTCTCTTTCTTGAAAAAGCTGACTCAATAGTTTTGTAGCTTCTTGAAGATAACCACCTGGGTTTTGTCGGACGTCAATTACGAGGTGTTTCATATTTTTCTTCTCAACCAAATACTCCAATTTTTTCATAAACTCCTGATAAGTAGTCGCACTAAAACGGCTTATCTTTATATAACCAGTATCATCATTGAGCATATGCCCAACATCAACACTAATCAGTGGAATTTCATCTCGGACTATTGTAAACTTTCTAAGTTTATTTTCTTGATTACGCAAACACCCAACTCTAACTTCGGAACCTTTTACCCCTCTAAGTTTCGATACAATATCTTTCACCTCCAGTTCAACTCCTGCTACAACAGTATCCTCTATTTCTACTATTCGATCGCCAGCCATAATCCCCGCCTGTTCTGATGGACCACCTGAGATAGGCGAAACAACAAGCACGGTATCTTCAAGCATCATAAACTCAATACCAACGCCTTCAAAATTTCCGTCCAATTGCTCATTAACTTCTTTGAGTTGTTTGGATGTTATGTAATTAGAGTGTGGATCTAGTTCTTTTAAAATATTGTTGATTGCTTTTTCGACAAGTTTTTCTCTATCTACATCGTCAACGTATTTTGCTTCAATATATCGAATCAATTCTTCTACTCTGCCTGTTTCGATTCTGGTAGTAATCGGTGCATCTAACTTATCATCAACCTTGACGATATGAGGTGTTTTTTGCATACTGAGACCAATAAACATACCGACCACTAAAGCTATAGATAGTAATAATGGAAGCCAAATTCTTAAACCCAATGGTTTATCTGATGTTTCTTGATTGTCAACAGGCATATAACGTATTCAAAAATAATTGATGACTAATAGACTTTTAGCAAAAAAG
>JAHDIP010000028.1:18858-23085 GCA_020630735.1 Saprospiraceae bacterium
ATGTCAAATATAGTCGAATAATGATTTAATTATAATGTATTTAAAATTCGATTAATATAATCCAGATGCAAAAGTAACTAAAATATCAAAAACCTTATTCTGACTTTTATAAAACTTCTAAAATAAACGTTTATTGCAAATAGATTTATGTAAGTAATGAGCAAAAACAAGTCCGTCATTTTGAAATAGCGATTATCAGTATAGGTAAAAAACGGCTAATCTTCTTTTATACTTACTCATTCAAAAAACAAGCCATAGATATACCTGATAATAGCGATTAAAATATTGTAAAACTAGCTTGTTCAAAAGGGTGTTTTTATTCTTGAAAAGTACAATTTGAACAAGCGTCCATTTTTTAAAGCTTATAATTTTTTTTAATAAAGTCCTAAAAAAATCAAAAAAAACACGCATTTCTTTGTCAATATCAAAACAAAAAGGCATATTTAGTGTGTAGTTATACAATTAGAACAAAAGAATGAGCAAAAAATTTGAACTTGATGTCGTAGATAGACAGATACTGTCTATTCTAATGAAAGATGCGAATACACCCTTTACAGCCATTGCAAAACAAATTCATGTTTCTGGAGGTACGGTGCATGTACGTATGAAAAAACTTCAGGATATGGGAGTCGTTACTGGCTCTAATTTGTCTGTCGATTATACCAAATTAGGCTATGATATTAGCGCTTTCTTGGGTATTTATTTGGATAAAAGCTCCCTTTATGGCGATGTATCTGAAGGGCTAAAGCAAATTCCTGAAATTGTAGGGGCTCACTATACAACTGGAAATTATAGTATTTTTGCAAAAATAATTTGTAGAGATACTAAACACCTGCGAAGAGTTTTATACGATAAAATTCAGAAAATAGAAGGCATTCAACGAACAGAAACATTTATTTCTTTAGAAGAAAGCATCAATAGACCTATCAATATCGTTGATGAAGAGTAAAACATACTAAAACCACTTTTAAGTGAACCCTACCTACAAACTAATTCTTGGAAATAAGTTACTTTTTCTAATGGAATAGTAATTGCAACATACTAAATAAGTAGCTATTAAAATAATGGCTATAAAACACTGAGCAAATACCCAATTTTATAACTTGAGATAAACTACATTTGACATGAATTATCCTAAACACTTAGGGGTAATGCTCTTTTTTTTATTGGCTATTTGCAGTGCCAATGGCTCCCCTTCTATTCATTTTCAAAAAGAAAAAATAGTACATTATGATGGTTATCGGTTACATATCGTCGATATCGAATTACTAGATCGGACGGATGAAGCGATTGAAATTAAGTTTACAGCTATTAACACGGGTAGAAAAGACATTGCTCTAGGCTACGACAAAGAAATTCCGACTACCTTAGTTATCAATTTCGAAGATTCTGCCTCTTTTTCTGACCTTCATAAATATAAAGATCAAATTAGATCTGCTATTGTAAAACAACCTATACTAGTAAAAGTAGGAAGATTGGTTCAAAATAATACCCTTCGATTTAATTCCAATAATACCATAATCAAAGAAGAAACAAAGCCAGTTGTAGCAATAGAGGAAACGATTGTAAAAGACGTCGAAATACAAACTGAAAAGCCTCAAATAGAAACTCCTACAAAAAAGACTGTTAAGAAAAAGAAGGATATCAAAGAAAAGAAAAAGAAGGTGTCTAAAAAATCGAAAAAGGAAAAAAACGCAATCGAAGAAGAGGGCGGCTTCACTACTCGAGCACCTAGAAGAGCAAACAAAGAAAATAAAATTAATGCAAAAAAAGTTTGTCCTGACTTAATCGTTGAAGACATCAAAATTTTGAAGAAAAATAAACGATGGATCACACTCGAATATACCATTTATAATCAAGGCAAAGGCCCTGCTTCTATGCTCGGAGAAAGCAAATCTGATGAAGATAACGTCGCCATAAGAGCCCTTATATCAGGTACTACAAAACTTACGAGAGGAGCTATCCATTTAGATGGTAAGTTTTTAAAATCTGAATTAAAAAACAAAGAAGGTGGATTGCTTCAAGCAAACGAACGCATTAAGGGAAAAATAAAACTAGACATTACGAATAAAAGTAGATATACTCCTATTATCATCATCGATATCGACTCCTTCCAAGCAGTTCGAGAATGCAATGAAGGAAACAATTATAAATCGATTATTTATCGGAAATAGTTTTTTATATTGAACAATGTAAGAGTATGTTTTAAAATTTGATTTGGGAAAATTAGAAGAATCAAAATAATTGACTATTAATTGATTTATGCTTCCTACTTTACAAAAGAAATCCCGAATTTTCTGATCAAAAATTCGGGATGACTCCTGTTTTATTTCAATATTCCGCTTTATCTGCAAGAACAAAGAATTGCTATATCATTCGCTATCTACTAATAATAAGCATATCGTCTAACATTTGACGCATGTTTTGCCAGTCGAACAACTTGACAAGTATAGCCAAATTCGTTATCGTACCAAGCATAAATTGTTACATTCATGCCATTATCATCAACAATCGTTGAAGGTGCATCTAGAACAGAAGTTGTTGTCATTCCTACTGCATTACTAGAAACATATTCTGTAGAATTAGAAAAGTGAATTTGTTCTACTAGATTTCCGTGGAAGCAAGCTTCTCGAAGTAAGCTTATAAGTTCTTCTCTTGTCGTTTTATTTTTAAGTGTAAGGCTCATAATCGCCAAAGAAACATCAGGCGTAGGCACACGTACAGCATTACCAGAAAGTTTACCAGCAAGATGAGGTAAAACTTTCGCCACTGCTTTCGCAGCACCAGTAGTAGTCAATACCATATTCGTAGCTGCTCCACGACCTCTACGAGGTTTTTTGTGGAAATTATCTAGCAAATTTTGGTCATTCGTATAAGCATGAATAGTTTCGATATGCCCTCTTTCAATACCGTATTTTTCATCAACTACTTTTATAATTGGCACAATTGCATTGGTAGTACAAGAAGCTGCACAGAAAATAGGTGTCTTTTCAACATCCAAATCATTTTGGTTGACACCATGTACAATATTCGGAATATCACCAGCAGGAGCAGTAAGCATTACCTGAGACACCCCAGGACGCAAGTGAATTGACAATTCTTCTTTATTTCTCCAAACACCAGTATTATCAATGAGTAAGGCATTGTTTATACCATAAACGGTATAGTCCACTTCAGAAGGGCTTTTAGCAAAAATTAGGCGAATACGATTTCCATTTACAATCAATTCATTTCCATCATCGCTTACATCTATAGTCCCCCTAAATTCGCCATGTACCGAATCGGATCGCAACAAAGAAGCTCTTTTTTCCGCCTCTACCTTGCGATCTTTCATTTTGGGACGAATAACGATAGCTTTTAAACGCAGCTGTTGCCCTTTACCTGTCAAATTAATAATACGACGAGCTGCAAGTCGACCGATACGACCAAAACCATACAAAATAACATCTTTTCCTTCCTGATCAGCTTGAACACCAATAAGGTTAGTTAGTTTTTTATGGACAAAATCATCGATACTTGTATAATCAGCTTTTTGAGTATCCCATTCAGTAACCAATTTACCGAGGTCTATTCTTGCAGAGCCGATATTTTCAATATTTGCAATACTTTTAGCTATTGCAAGACTTGTCTGAATCTGAATTGGTTCATCAACATAGTTTTTGGAATGTTTGTGGTTATTTAAAACCTCGCTAGGGCAACAATCATAAATACTACGTCTGAACAACATGAGTTCAATATCTTTGTCAAAGCGTAAGCCTCCGACTACTTGCAGTAATTCTAGCGCTATTTTTTCTTTGACCCTCCAATCACTAAGTGACGTATCATTTTGATCTCTTAAAAGCAATTCTTTGTGATCCATTTTTTATAAAAATTAAATTGATTGTAAAATAAAGTGCAAAATTAGCCAACATTATGGACATAGCGATAACTTTAGCAAAAAAATAATGTATAAACTCAAAGCATTATTCGATTTTGTACCAAAAATTGCCAATTTTTTCTTCTGAATCATTCATGCTTACACAGAATAGATTTTTTTGAGGTTCTTTGAAGAAGTCGTCTAGTAACGAAAAACAAAAACTTGAACATTTTTACTGAAACCAAAGTGGTTTTGGCTTGCCAATGGATTAAGAATCCTGTTTAAAATTAATGCCCTGAACTGAGAACTGCCTAATTTCAGCAATAGCGACTAATTTTTAAACAGGTTCTAAAGTTACAGAGGATCAAACT
>JAHDIP010000028.1:23185-40372 GCA_020630735.1 Saprospiraceae bacterium
TTACTTTATGTTCATTTCATACTCTTGTTTTCCACAAAACAAGCCCATAAGTAATTTTAGAAGCCAAAAATTAGAAAAGCATCTCGAAAATTAATTCGAGATGCTTTTCTTTCTAGGGAGATGAATATTAACTTACTTGTATTAAGCTCCTAAGTAGTTTTTAAGTAATTTACTTCTATTAGTATTACGAAGTTTGTTAATAGCCTTGTCTTTTATCTGTCGAACACGTTCACGTGTAAGACCGAATTTTTCACCTATGTCTTCTAATGACATTGGGTGCTCTACTCCGATACCAAAATACAATTTAATGACATCGCACTGTCTATCCGTTAGAGTCGATAATGAGCGGTTAATTTCACGGCTCAAAGATTCGTTATACTCTAATGATTGGTCAGTTTTAGGCGTAGTGCCATTTTCAAGTACATCTAGTAGGGAGTTGTCTTCTCCTTCAACGAAAGGGGCATCCATAGATACGTGTCGAGCGGCAACACCAAGGGTTGTTTCAACCTCTTCAGTTGCGATCTCTAACGAATCTGCCAATTCTTCTGCAGATGGTTCACGCTCATACTCTTGTTCAAGCTCAGAAAAAGCTTTATTAATTTTGTTGAGCGATCCAACTTTATTAAGCGGAAGCCTTACAATACGAGATTGTTCAGCTAAAGCCTGAAGAATAGACTGGCGAATCCACCAAACGGCGTAGGAGATAAATTTGAATCCACGCGTTTCATCAAAGCGTTGTGCTGCTTTAATCAAACCGAGGTTTCCTTCATTGATCAAGTCACTTAAAGATAAGCCTTGATTCTGGTACTGCTTTGCTACGGAAACAACGAAACGTAAATTAGCCTTTGTTAGTTTTTCAAGGGATCTTTGATCTCCTTGCTTGATTCTTTTGGCTAAATCTACTTCCTCTTCCGGAGTTAATAAGTCAACTTTACCAATTTCCTGTAAGTACTTCTCGAGCGACTGGCTCTCTCTATTCGTAATGGACTTGGTAATCTTGAGTTGTCTCATGCAAGTTCTTGTTTTAAGGTTTACTAAAATACTCAGATATATATAGAAAAATGTCTATATCAAATTTTGAATTAGCTTTTTGATGTTGAGCTTAGAGTTGGCTTAAAATGGGATGTTCAAGATATGCGATGGGTTAGAAATAGAAAAAACCTAGTCAATAATTTAATGTGTAATTCTAGGATTATCTCTTATTTCAGCTTTTTGCAAGAATTTTAAAATCGAATTATAATACAAAAGTACAGTAAAAATTGCTTCAAGTCAAGGGCAAAAACATATTCCTATATCAAATATACATGTAAAAGACTTAAGATTATGTGACAGCCTAACGGTATCGTATTAGCAAATACAGTATTATAATGCCTTTTTCTTTAAAAAAGTTTCAATTATTTGGATAAATCATTTTTTTATTTTTTATTGCACTTTTTAGAGTATGTCTAGAAACATTCTACTTTAATTGAAAACTCCAAGTTTAGAAGTTTCATAAATTGTCAAAATTTAGTTTTACTTCAACACTAATAAAACTCTTTTACCTTTTAAACATCTATGATTAAAAGCCTTTTTTAAACAAAAGGGATGATTATTTGATCATAGTTAAGTTCTACTAAGCCATAAGCCTTTACTGGTAAATAAAAAAACATATGAAAAGGGTATCATTTGACGCTGAATTCATTTTTAAAGCCTCTCCGGCTATACTTTACAAATTCTTCACGACACCATCATGTCTGATACGTTGGTTCTGTGATGAAGTTGATATAAGTGAAGGTGTTTTCACTTTTGTATGGAGTGGTGCTGCTGAAACAGCAGAACTTGTAGAAGATATCGAAGAAGAAAGAGTTCGTTTCCATTGGGAAGATGCCGATGAAAACGAATACCTTGAATTTAGAATGAGTCGATCCCCTGTAACGGGTGAAACAATTCTAGAAATTACCGATTTTTGTGACGAAGATGAGGTTGACGACCAAAAACAACTTTGGGATAGTCAAATAAAATTACTTCGCCAAGAAACTGGAGGATAAATACACGATCTACTTTATACCCTCCTAAGTAATGGTTAAATAATAACTTTCCGATTTGTGGCTGGAGTTTTAGAGTTAATACTTCATCGAAAATGCTTGCGATAGCGAGGCTATCAATGAATTTTTCTCTTCGTTTAAACTCAAAAAAATACCATAGCCCAAATACGGTACTTATTTTCCACCCATTACATAAGCTTATTCTAGCTAACAAAACTGTAAACCTATTTTAGGTCTTGATTTTAAGATGTATAGAAAATTCTATACATCTAGTAAAAGTGATACACTATTACACAAAATGATAATGTACATCAGTTATACTATTACATTGTCTATACTATTTGGTATTGTGTAACCGTACCAGTATTATATTACACTTAACTCGCTTTATTGCAAAACATTATACATGAAAAAACAATCTATTTAAAATATATTTTTTAATATTGCTTAAAATTGTTTATTTTTAATTGTTTAAAGCTTAAAATTTAATATTTTTATGAGTGAAGAACAAAAACCCAAAAACGACTCAATGCCCAATTTTGAAACCAAAGACGGTAAAAAATACGAAGTTCCTGTTAATGGTTCACTTGGTTTGTTAGCCTTGGGAGACATAGGTCTAATTGCTTGGAGAAAAAGACGTATCCAATATCAACAGGATATGATCAATGCTCAAAAGCAAAAAAAGTAATCCTTATTATTTAATTTCTATTTCCCCCTATCTAACAAATACACAGATTTTATGAATAAAATTGCAAAAAAAGTTTTATTAATTGGTTGGGACGCAGCTGACTGGAAAATAATCAATCCGTTGATTGATCAAGGGCTAATGCCCAATCTTGAAAAATTTATCAACGGAGGTGTAATTGGTAATCTCGCTACATTAGATCCTGCCTACTCTCCTATGCTTTGGTCTTCTATTGCTACAGGCAAACGACCTTATAAGCATGGTGTACTTGGTTTTACTGAACCTGCAGCTGATGGTATCAACATCCAGCCTGTCATGAGTACAAGTCGCAAGGTAAAAGCCATTTGGAATATACTTACCCAAAAGAATATGAAAAGCCATGTGGTAGGCTGGTGGCCAAGCCATCCCGCTGAACCAATCAATGGTGTTTATATCTCCAATTTTTATCAAAATCATAAAGGAAGATTACATGATCCTTGGCCGATGCCAAAAGGATGTGTTCATCCTGATGAATTAAGTGATTTTTACTCTACGTTAAGAGTACACCCTGAAGAGCTTACAGGTGCTCATATCTTACCTTTTGTGCCATTAGCGTCAAAAGTAAGACAACAAAAAGATCATAAACTGTTTTCAGTTGCAAAAGTTACAGCTCATGCCGCATCTTTACATGCCGCATTTACCAATATCATAAGAACTAAGGAATGGGATTTTGCAGCAATTTATCTCGATGCAATAGACCATTACTGCCATGGTTTTATGAAGTATCATCCTCCTAAACGAGATCATATTGCTCAATCAGAGTATGACATTTATAAAAATGTAGTCACTTCTGGTTATCGTTATCACGATATGATGCTAGGTCGTACACTGGAGTTAGCTGGTGAAGATACTACTGTTATTCTTGTTTCTGACCACGGCTTTCAGCCTGACCATCTAAGACCAAGAGATATTCCTAAAGAACCTGCTGGACCTGCTTACGAGCATAGTCCTTATGGTGTTATTGCCATGAAAGGGCCTGGAATCAAAAAGGATGAAATTATTTATGGTGCAAGCCTTCTTGATATTACTCCTACTCTACTTACTCTATTCGGCTTACCAACTGCTGAAGACATGGACGGAAAGGTTTTGGTTAATGCATTTGAGCAAGAACCTGAGGTGGAAATGATTGATAGCTGGGAAAATGTTCCAGGAGAGTGTGGTATGCATAGTGGTCCGATTGAAGGAGAAGAAGATATTTCTGAAAAAGCCCTCAAGCAACTTGTCGAATTAGGTTACATTGACAAACCTGATGATAACCCTGAAAAACGTCTAAAAAATACTGTTGATGAGTGTAATATTAATTTAGCTCGTGCTTATATGGATGGTGGTCTAGTAGCTGAAGCCATTCCGATTTTAGATAAACTTTTTGAAGAAAACCCACTCAATGCTCGATATGGTTTCCGTCTAGCTAGTTGCTATCAGATGATGGGTAAACTAAAACAATGTAGAGAGACAATTGATTTATTGAGAGAACGGGAGTTATATGAGACCTATATGCTTGACATTATGGAAGCTGGTCTATTAGTAGGTGAACTTCAGCCTAAAAAAGCACTCGACTTATTAAGAAATATCGACCAAAGTACTTTACCAAATCTTGGTAGTATAAATTTACAAATTGCTCGATGTTATATGATGTTGACACAATGGGGCAAGGCGAAAGAAACTATCAAAATAGAGTTGTCTCATAATTTTGATAATCCAATGGCTCATCAAATGTTGGGCATTGTTTATCTTCAAACGAAGTACTTTAAAGAATCGGTTGAATCCTTATTACAATGTATTGGCTTAGAATATCAGTCTCCAGTTGCTCACTACAACTTGGGGAGAGCTTTATTCAAAATGGGTGATTACGAAAAATCTGCTGAAGCTTTTGAAGTAACACTAGTTATGATGCCACAAAACAATAAGGCTAGAGAAGCACTTATTCTACTTTATAATGACTTTTTAGACCAACCAGAAAGAGCTCAAAGCTTAAATCAAGAGTTTGATAAGAAAATAAAAGGAACTATTACTGTTGTATCGGGCTTACCACGTTCGGGTACTTCTATGATGATGCAAATGCTAGCAAAAGGTGGTCATGAAGTATTTACAGATGAAGAACGGGCTGCTGATGATAATAATCCTAGAGGATACTACGAACACGAAGCAGTAAAAAGCTTACATAAATCTAATAAGTGGCTTGTAAACGCTAGAGATAAAGCAATAAAAGTGATTGCTCAACTAATAGAAAGTTTACCAAGTACTTATAAGTATAAGATAATTTTTATGGAACGTGACCTAAACGAAGTGGTCACTTCGCAAAGAAAAATGTTAAATCGTTTGGGTAAAGAAACTGCCGATGATGTTATGCCTCTTGAGTTAATTCAAAGTTTTGAAGCGACGATCAGAGATGTAAAAATGTGGGCAGCAAAACAATCCAACGTTGAAATAGTTTACGTGAAACACGCGGATGTGATTAACAACCCATTCGAACAAGCACTACGTATTAATGAATTTTTAGACTACAAGTTATTACCTGAACTAATGGCTGAGGCTGTTGATAGAAAACTTTACCGCGAAAAAATAACCGAAACTTAATTATTACTTTTATCAAGTTTATTCTCTAACGTTAAAATGGAAACTATGAAGCGAATTAAAAAATACACTCGCAATTCTGATGTTGACTCTTTAGATGTCAAACTCAACTCTTATTCGTCTTTGGCTAAAAGCTACAAGGCGAAGCCCAAAAGGAGACTTTCTAGCATCGCCAAAAAAGGAGCACTTGCTGCCCTTGTACCTATCGCTGCTAGCGCAATGATTCCTAATACTGTTGATGCCCAATGTGCTGCATCTGCTGGTGGGTTCTTATTCATGGATATTGACGGTGATGGTGTTGCCGAATTCATGATTCGTACTCTTGACCAAGGAACAGATGGTAACTGGGAAATCCTAGCTGTTCAAGCTGTTGGTAATGCATTTTATAATGCAACGAATATGACTGGCTACGTAGGTGAAGCTGGTGGTTTAGTCTGTGGTACTATTATTCCATGGCAAGCTGCTGGTACTTTAGTTTACGCTGGTACTGATTGTGCTGCTGGTCAGCAAGCAATGGGTTTTATTTATAGTGTTTACGGTGGTGTAGGTTACGGAAACTGTACACCTGCAGGTGGCACTTGTACTGTAAACTTAACTTTACCAGATGGTACTTCTGCTTTTATTGAACTAGCTGTAACAGATGTAAATACTGTAGATCTTGTATCTATCAATGGTACTGCTCCTGTAGCTTGTGCATCTTTACCTCTTCCTGTTGAACTAATGAAATTTGACGCTCAGGCGAATGATAAAGATATCACACTTGCTTGGGAAACTGCTTCTGAATTCAACAATGCTGGTTTCGAAATTCAGCGTAGTGCTGATGGTCAACACTTCCGTAAGATCGGTTGGGCTGATGGTCAAAACAATGCAACTGAAACTTCTAAGTATGCATTTTCGGATGACGGTATATTGGCTAATGTTCAATACTACTACAGATTGAAGCAAGTAAACAATGATGGTTCTTTTGAGTATAGCGAAATTACTTCTGCTATTATCAAAAATGGTAAGATTACTACTGTTAGTGATTTCTTCCCTAACCCTGTTGTAAACTCTACTGCTCTTCAAATCAATACTAATAATGATGGTATGGCTACTATCTCTGTATTTAATAACTCTGGTCAGTTAGTTCAGTCTAGAATTGTTGATGTAACTGCAGGAAATAATAGTATCGATTTAGATCTTTCTCAAGTAGCTAATGGTAGCTATTTCGCTAAGATCGAGGTAGGTAATGATACATTCTACAAGAAGTTAAATGTTACTAAGTAACATTCACTATACACTATAAGAAAAAAGCCTATTGAGAATATCAATAGGCTTTTTCTTTTGCTTATTAAAGCTGGTATCCAGTTTTAGAATCATCATTAGTAGTTATCAGTTGATGTCCAATAGCAATTGTTTGGCAATCCGAAAACCACTTTAGGTTCAGTATATCTAATCCAAAAATGACAACACCAATAAAATTACTCCAATAAGTAGGGCCAGACCAGCCAACCAATTAAAAACTGCAATACCTAAAAGACTCGCTACTAAACCTAAAGCCAAGCCTCCTAAGATCAAGATAACACCCAATCTAAATTTACTATCGTTCATCGACCAATCTTGAGCAGTACCATCTTTTTTAAGTCCACCTTTCTTGGCAAATTTCTTTTTGAGTTTATTTAACTTTTTCTCTACTCGTTTTTGTTGGCGAAGCTTTTTAGCATCTTTAGTTTGAGTTACTTCTTCTGTTGTTTCTGTTTTGGTAGGTTCTACGACAAATGGCTTTGCCTCTAATGATACAAAGCATAGAAAACAGAATACGGGTAATAATAAAAGTATTTTTTTCATCTCCTTGATTGTTTTAATGTTTTTCAAAATTATTTGACAATATTAAGGAAAATTCTCTTTTATTAAGATTAGTTTTGTATTTGTTTTCAAAAATATTATAACCTACTATGACGATCTATTTTGGTTTTGAACTTGGTGGCTTAGTTTACCCTAAACCCCAAAAAGAAGTTGGAGTCTTTTACTTGGGTGCCCAAGGTTTACTTCAATTCCTTGAACTACACCTCGGTTTGTCTGGTCATCCGAATGATAATGAGTATCTACGTATCGAACAATACCGGCAAGCACTTATCCAACATCTAGCCTTAAAACCAACTGCTTTTTATCATGCTTCTTTCGAAGCCGATCAATTGGCTACAGCTGCTACCTTACTTTCGCAACGAGACGAATTGCTTTTATCTTCTTGGGATTTTGATATCAACAACGAAACCCCTACTCGTTTAGTAAGCATTGCAGAAATTGAACAATTGCTCAACACTCCTGCTGCCATCAAGCAAGAACAAGGTCTCCATTTAGACCATGGTTTTGCTGAGCGCTTTGTAGAAGTGTTGAAACAAATAGACCTTCGTACGCATCCAATAGGCACCATCTACCTCAATGAACCTTACGAAATATTACCAGACTATTTTCAACGATTGTTTGATAAGTTGAAGTCGCAAGGAGTCATTTTTTATCAACTTGCTACTGATGCTCCTTCTAGTGATAGCGATTTAGATTTGTTTAAAAAAATGTTGCTAGTTGAAGAAACAGGAAAACGAGAAAAAATAAAACTTAAAAATGACGGTTCGCTCATTATCATTAAAGCAAAACGAGAAACCGAAGCTGCTGTTTACTTAGCCAAACTTTTCCAACAAAACGAACAGTTTAGACCAACCTGTTTGATACCAGAAAAAAATAGAGCCTTAGATAATGCTTTCATACAAGAAGGTTTGCCTAGCCTAGGAATTCTCTCCGCTTCACTTGCCCGACCAAGTTTACAGATTCTTAAATTAGTAACCGTTTTTTTATGGGAACCTATTGATCCATTTAAAATAATGGAGTTTGTTTCTCTTTCTGTAAAACCTTTGGAGAATGAACTAGCAACAATTATTGCAAATCAAATGGCACAAACACCAGGTCTAAATAGCGACGGCTGGTTTATTGCAATTAACCGTTATTTTGATGACCTAAAAGAACAAGCAAAAGAGAATGCTAACCTAAATGTACAAGCTATACAAAACCAATATAACTTCTGGTTTAGACGAAAGCGATACCATGTAAGTAGAGCTGTACCAAAAGCAGATGTTATCGAAATATTTAATTACCTCGCCAAATGGGCATACAAAATTTTTGAAGATAGTAATAGCAAAAATAAGTCGCTGCTAGTTTTGAGTGAACAAGCTAAAAAAGTAAGTGAATTATTAGAAGCCCTACCAGCGTCCCAAACGAGCCTTAGCCATTTGGAGTTGGAACGTATTGTCCGTACCATTTATGAACCCTCTCCTATTGTTTTTCAAGAAAAACAAGTTGGTTTTTTGCCTTATGTGCATGACTCTAGTGCCATCATTGGAAATATTGATGATCTGCTTTGGTGGAATTTTACACGCAATGAACAAGATCACTTTTTTTCTCGTTGGTACAAACCAGAATTGCATTATCTCGATTCGTTAAATATCCATTTACAAAGTCCAGTAGACAAAAATCTATTATTACTTTGGCAACGTCCTCGACCTGCACTTTATACGCAAGGTCGATTGGTGCTCATTATTCCTCAAATGGTAGATGGAAAAGAAGTACATCCGCATGCTTTACATGACGAAATGCAAGCAGCTTTCGACAACTTGGAAGCCATTAGTTTTACAATAGATACTGAAAAAGGTCGAGAAATTATAGCCAAACATTTTGAGCAATTACCTGTCAGAAAAAAATTAGCGCTTCATCAACTTGGTAAACCACAACCTTTTATCGATATCAACCATCCCGACAAAATAGACCAAAACGAACACGAAACGATCACAAGTTTAGATTCATTATTTTATTATCCATACCAATGGGTATTCAAGCATAAAATCAAACTACGCAAATCGTCTATTCTTAGTGTAGTAAAAGATAATACCTTGATGGGAAATCTTGCCCATCGCTTTTTCGAAATTCTTTTTAAACAAGATATTATTACTTGGACAAAAAAAGATGTGGAGTCTTGGATAGATGATATGGCTACTCAACTATTATCTAAAGAGGGAGCAGTATTACTGATGTATGGAAGAGAACCTGAAAAAGTAGCCTTTATCAATCGAGTAAAATATGCCGCTTGGAGCTTGGTGTCCATTATCCAATCAAATGGCTGGAAAGTCAAAGAAACAGAGATGGATTTGGAAGGTAAATTTATGGGTATTCCTATTAAGGGTAAAGCGGATTTAGTACTCGAACGAGGTAATGAACTAGCCGTAGTTGATTTTAAATGGCGCGGGGCTAATCGTAGATTACAAATGATCAAAAATGAAGAGGATTTACAACTCGTCTTATATGCTCGCTTACTGACAGCCGATGAAAGTTGGGCGCATACCGCATATTTCATTATGGAAACCGGGAAAATGATTGCTCGCAATAATCTGGCATTCAAAGAAGCAACTGCTGTTTCGCCTGACTTAGACCACATACAGGTAAATCAAAACGTTCTTAGTAAAATGCAAAAAACCTTTAGTTGGCGAATGGAGCAACTAAAAAAAGGTAAAATAGAAATCAGAACTGATTTTACAAAACATCAACTAGAAGAAGCTTATATGGGCGAATTATTGGACATTCTTGAAATGAAAGATACGAGCGCCTACTTTGATGATTATAAAACATTAATAAATTTGATAGAGTAAATAAGGAATGGTTCAAAAATAAATTTACACTTTTATGGCTGTATTTTTTTGTTTAATACTTCGTTATTTTTTTCAGCAATAGCTCGACTATTTCTTCAAAAAATGCCTCGTTTTAATTCAAAAATCTACTCGGTCAAAAAAGTGACTTATTTCTGTCCAAGCACTTAACATGTAAATTAATAGCCCTGATATCATATGCCATTTCACCGATTATTATAAAGATTTAGGCGTATTTTAATTTTTACTTTCATTTTTATTAATAATTTTTATATCCTTACCCAACTAAATTATTTCCTAATTACGTTAAAACAAATAGAAGTCATGACGAATCTTAGAAAAGTATTAACACTAACATTAGCAGGTGTTGGTTTATTATTGATGATTGCCTGTAATACAAATAAAGAAGCTGGCAATACTACTGTAAAAGACAACGCTACTGTAACAGATAAGACAAAAAAAACAACTATAGAGGCTGCAACTCCTCTTGGCGATTGTATGTCTGATCGAAAGACTGTAAATACCCACGAAAATGTAGATGGAAAAATATTAAAGCTAAATGAAAAATTATATGTTATATCTATCAATGCAGATGATACTAAGAGATACAAAGCATGTAATTTGGACAATAAATGGCAGCAAGATGGTATGAAGGTCGTATTCAGTGGTTTAGAAAAAGAAATAAAACCAAATGAAAGATGGCCTGGTACGCCACTACGACTAACAGCCATTAGCGCTAAAAAATAATAATTATGAAAAATCAATTAACACTATTCGTTTTCATTCTTGTCATTTTTTCGTTTCAATCTTGTGTAAAAGACACCTGTGAACGAGAAGTAACTTATATCAAACCGATACCTGTATATAAACAAGTAGCAGAATTTCGTATTGATATTAAGGTAAAAGAAGCTCAGGCGTTAAAAGAGCCAGGGAAAATTTATTTGTACAATAATTATATCTTCATCAATGAAATTAGAGAAGGTATTCATGTTATTGACAATAGTGATCCTGAAAATCCACTAAATATTGCTTATGTACCTATTCCTGGTAATGTCGATATGGCAGTTAAAGATGGGATTCTATATGCCGATAATTATACTGATCTTGTTACACTGGATGTATCTACACCAAGTAATCCTCAGTTTTTAGATAGAACGGAAAGTGTTTTTCCACTAGAAGGGCAAGACGCTCAAGGAGTTTTAGTTTATTATGAATACGAAGAAGTGACAGAAATTCTGGACTGCCACGGCTCGTTTAATGGTGGAGGATTTTTAGAAGACGATGTATTCATCAATTCATCAGTTAACGATAGTGGTGGTAGTGCTCCTAATTATAATGCTTCTGTTGGTGGTTCAATGGCCCGATTTACAATAATGAATCAGTACTTATATACTGTTGACGCTTATAACTTAAGAGTATTTGATTTGTCTTCGCCAAATAATCCAACACTTACGAATACATCCTATGCTGGTTGGAATGTAGAAACCATTTTTCCGTATGGTAATTATCTATATCTTGGTTCTAGTAATGGTATGCATATACATGATGTAACAGACCCTCTAAACCCACAGTTCATTTCATCTTTTTGGCATCCGAGTGCTTGTGATCCTGTTTTTGTAACAGAAAAATATGCCTATGTGACCTTGCGTTCAGGTACCTTTTGCGATGGTTTTACAAACGAATTAGATGTAATTGATATTAATGATATCTACAATCCTCTCTTGGTTAAAAATTTCGCCATGGATAATCCTCATGGTTTATCTGTAAAAGACAATACCTTGTTTTTGTGTGAAGGTGATTTTGGTATGAAGGTATTCGATGTAGAAAATCCTTTGATACTTGACACCAAAAAAATTGCTGACTTTGGAGGTTTTTCTGCTTACGATGTCATTGCAATGCCAGGCAATGATGATATCCTTTTGGTCATTGGTGATGATGGTTTCTATCAATTCCGCATCATTGACAATCAAGACATGCAACAATTAAGTATTATTCCTGTAGAAAAATAAATTCTTAATAAAGGGGTTTTATACTCAATAAAACTCCTTTATTTTTTATCTAAAATTAAATAGATCATGCGATTTTTTGTCCTGTTTGTTTTACTATCTCTTAATATTTCTTTGCTTGCTCAAGAACAACAAGAAAACCAAAAACTAGAAATCATATATTTCAAAAATGGTAGCATTATAAAAGGAAAAATATTAAATGAAAACAAGACAGACTATCAAATAGAAATGCTAGGAGGAGATATCATTACCGTCTCAAAAAAAAATGTAAGCATAACTAAAACAGTCAATCTAAAAAATGCCATCTTCATTGAAAATGGGCTAACGCTTCAAACAAAAGGACATTATGCCGTCTATACTTTTAATTTGTTAGCTGGCTCAAGTACTTATGGCTATTCAGATATAGTCCCAAGTCTTAGTATAATTCATGGATACCAATTTGACCAAAATCTTTCTATCGGAGTAGGAACTGGAATCGACATTTATGATTACACTCTAATACCTATATTTTTAGATATTAGAGGCTATCCAAGAAAAAAAAGACTTAGCCCTTTTTATGCATTTGATTTTGGTTACGGTTTTCCTGTTAGAGAAAGCAGCAACTGGAGTAGTATCAGAGGAGGACTAATGCTTAACCCTTCTTTAGGTTTTCGTTTTCTGGGTCGACGAGAAAGTTCTTTGCACATAGGAATTGGCTACAAAAAACAGTTTGTCACAAGAGATTATAGACATCAAGACTATTCTGACGAAATCGTTTTTAATCGTTTACAGTTTCAGGTCGGAATGATGTTTTAGAAAGCTATAGGCTATTTATACGACCAATATCCTCCTTAAACCTTTTGGTGAGGTCTTGAACAAAGTTATCCATAACTTGCTGTTCGTCGGCATCAGTTCCGCCATGTGCAGCAGCAACTTCTTCTATTACTTTTAGTAAAAAATCGTATTCTTTTTCAGGACCATGCATTTCGCAGTAGGTAATAACCTTTTTGTATAAATCCTCAATTGAGCGGTTTTTCTTTACTTCATAATCAAAAGACCATCTAATATCTTTTCCCCAAGGATGATCGGCAAGTTTTTGTTCTATTACATCTAATTCTTCTTTCTGCAATTCGCCATCTGCCATAGCAATTACATAAATTAGTTCGCCAAAAGCTTCATATAATTTTTCTGTATTTTGCATCGTATTTTGTTTTGAAAGCAAAATACAATTTTACCTCAACAATCGGTAATTCAATCCGATATTAAGCGAATAAATTAAAGGTTTAGATGATGTATTACTATTACTTACTTCCCAATTTGTGAAATATTTGGTACTTATCATTTTTGAGACAAAATCGATTTTATCGTTCAATTTATAATTATATTGCAAAGCAAATTTAAGTCCCAATTGTTTACTGCGAAAAATCGGATTGGTATTATCAAATTCGATAAGTTCCTGTTCCTCGTTTAGTCGCTTTCCTTTTTGATTTATCGAAAACAAATAAGAAGCTCCTGTATAAAAACTTAAAGATGATTTTGACCATTTAATTTGATCATTACGATAGCCTAAGCTAAACGTGTGAATATTAAAGTCATTATACTTTACCTCATTGAAATATCGTGTACCTGATAGTAAAGCATCTTCATGATGTTCTTCTATAAGATTTCCAGTTAAGCTACTTCGAATTTCTATTACCTTTGCATTTTGCTTAAAAACTTCTATATCCTGAGTCCCTTGATAATCAAATAGTTCTTCAAATTGGCTATATTCATAATCAATTTGAAGAGCGTGTTTTTGATTAAAATTCAAACTTAAAGAAGGGCTAATTGTAAAACCTGGGTAGCCACTATTGTAATCATGATTAGTATTATTTGCATCAAAAGCCTCCCAATTAACAATACCACCTGAGATACCAAAAACGATCTCTTTTTGCGATTGTTGAATCTCCTTTTCTTTACCGTTCTCCGATACGTGAAACGCTAAAATAAAATCGTCAAAATTACTTTTCACATCAAGTAGCTTGACAGGTAGCGTAGCTATCAACTCACTTGTAGACCACTCGATACCAAGAGATTTTATAGTTAAATAATCTTTATTTTCAGTAACAACTGGTGTAAGGAGATTTTTATCAGGTGAAGAAAGAAATGTTTGATCTTTCAATTCAGTAGATACAGGTTTTTGATTTTTTAATTGATTTGAATAACTCGTATTGATATTATTAGCGTCGCTCTTCTGTACAACTAAATTTTCTTTTTTCTGTACTTTTTTGCTTAATGGAAGTTCATCTAATCTAATAGTATTAGCATGTTTATTACTTGTTTCGTTTTCAGGTATAATTGTATTCTTTTCGGAACTAGCATCTTGACGGATATGGTCTTCCTTAATATTTTGATTTGTATGCTTTTTACTACTCCCCATATAATTTGAGACGAACCAAGTCCCAGTTCCACAACCTCCGATCAAAAGCAACAAGAGGAATGGCAACCATCTATTCTTAGTGGTACCTTTGGAGTTTGACATTTTATCGTAGATGCCTCCCTTCATATCCTGCCATCCATAATCTTCAGGAAGATCAGCATATTGATCTGCCCTATCGTCGTTAAAGTTTGAATCAAAATAGTCCATACAAATCTTTTTGAACATTATTATTAAGTAGATATTGTCTTATCCATTTTTTAGCTCGTGTAAGTTGAGAGCGAGAAGATTGTTCCACAATATTTAACTTTTCACTAATTTCCTTGTGAGTATATCCGTCTATTACTGCCAGCATAAAAACAATTTTATACCCTTTTGGCATATTTTTCAGAATCAGTTCAATGTCAGTTCTAGTTAATGCTGTAGGTAACACTACGTCATCTTTCAAATCGAAGGATTCATCAATTCCTTTTGCTACTGTCAGCGGTCTTATTTTTCTGATATGCTGCAAACATTCATTGACTGCAATCTTTTTAATCCAAGGTTTGAAATTTCCTCTATCAGAGTCAAAACTTTTGATATTAATAAAAATCTTTGCAAAAATTTCTTGCATAATATCTTTTCGAAATTCTACATCCCAGATATATCGTTTCACATGACTATAGACATAAGGCGCACAATCTTTATACAACTGAGCATGCCCCTGTTCTTTTCCCTTTTTACACAACGCTATAGTCTGCGAGTTTGTCAATTTCTTGTGATTAATGATTTAATTAATAATAGACTGAAACAGAAATGGATTAAAAGTACCGTTTCAATATAGATTGAAACGGTACTTTTAAAACAAAGTTTAGTTACATGTAAATATGTATTCGAAATAGCCATTTAAATCTTCTATAGTAATCTCATCACCTGAAGAAACATCAATAACTGTAATTGGAAGAACAATAACATCTCCCCACTCTTGAGTAGAATTTAAGTATTCAAGAGCAGCAGTATCATCATTGATCGAATTACTTTCTCCTGTATCATTATTGATATAATCTAAAGGATAAATAATAGAGTAACAATTTGGGTTACTTACTAAAGCTGAGTTTCCGATAAAACTACCAAGGTCTAAATCTACACCTTCAAAATCTGGGAAGCATTCTAAAAATGCCTCTGTCAATTCACCCATATTATTAACCACCAATTCTTCACCTTCAGGATTTACTAAAGTTAATGGGAAATTATATTCTAATTCTAAGCCATTTAGAGAAGCATTACAGATATCATCATGCGTATTGATCGTAACGGTGTTTCCGTCTTGGTCAGTCATATCGAATGGATATTGATACTCCCAACAATCGTTGATCGGATCTCCACCTGGTATATCTGTTTCAATTATTTCACATTCCATCAACAAAGCAAATAATTCTTCATCGTTAGTAGCACTTACTGTATTTCCTTCATCATCATTTAAACTTATAGGAAATTCAAAGAAATA
Source organism: Saprospiraceae bacterium (assembly GCA_020630735.1). Classification (GTDB taxonomy): domain Bacteria; phylum Bacteroidota; class Bacteroidia; order Chitinophagales; family Saprospiraceae; genus JAHDIP01. The sequence goes on from JAHDIP010000028.1 coordinate 39,065, forward strand.
CAATTCTCCTGTTGACACTAAGTCAACTAATTCATCCTGACTATCTACTGCTGTTACAGTACCTTCTGTGTCAACAACGTTTAGCGGATATACCAAGCTATAACAAGAGCTTTCGTCTGAAATCAAGAAAACAGGAAATGAATTTTCACCCCAGCCAGTATCTGGAATACAATTTGCAAAAGCTTCTCCTAATTGTTCGCCATCTTCAACAACCTCAGTAGTACCGTCTTGGTAAGTAATATTAATCGGATAAACAAAATCTACTAGCTCCGCACCGTCTACAATAGTCTCTTCAAATTCTGTATAATCATTAATGGCAACTATAGTTCCATCAACATTAAGCTCAAAAGGTACATCGACAGCGAAACATCCTAAATCTAATGCATCATTATTTGTCATGCTGAATTGCATTTGAGGCACAAGTGGGTTCGTCGTTTCTAATACCGTTTCAGTAGGAGGAATTACATCCTCTATTTCGGATACTTCTTCTTTTCTACAAGAAGAGAATACTAACATCATGGCTATTGTAGCGAATAAAAGAAATCTTAAATTTTTCATTATATATTGATTTTTTAATTTTAAAGAATAAGTATTTTCGCGAGCTCACTATACTATATGCACAAACCCACCTTTTAGCTGCACCAAACAAAAAATAATTTTAAAAAAATTGAACGACTAGGCTAGATAAGCAAAACACACCATACATAAATACTTGATTACCAGAAAATAAAATTAGAAATGACAAAATCAGACAAATGGATTATTGTTTTTCACTGAGCGAATAAAAATATTGATGGAAGGGAGTCGGAAAGTAATTAGGTTCAAAAAGTCTTGTATACCTACAGTAGCTGACCATAAGAGTATGTTGATTTTTTACAACTAAATTCTTTAGGCTAGTGGTTGTGTTCATAAATTCCTGATAGTTTAGAAGCCGTCATGTTATAATTAATCAAGGCGCAGGTTCGGAATAAAAGTTCCGTTCTGCAACGATGAGTAAAAGGGAAATAACAATTATTAACTGTCAAGAATTTATGAATCCAACTACTAAGCTCGACTTTAGCCATTAGAAAAGTTAAAGTCGAGCTAAGTAACGGGTGAAAATAAGTCCGTCATTTTGAAATAGAGATTGTGTATCTAGACGATTCAAAAAACGTAATTAGCGATGGCTTGTACCAACAGGATACAAGAGTATGGTTTTCAAGGCTTTTTGAAGAAGTATAGGAACATAAGATCATAAGCAAAATGCGGAAGTTATTTTTCGGCCATTACTTAAGTAACGACTAAAGAATAACTCCATCATTTCACCGA
>JAHDIP010000274.1 GCA_020630735.1 Saprospiraceae bacterium
GAATTATAAAAAATAATAATAATTTATGATTGCATAATCTATTATTTTTGTGCTATTAGATTCATTATTTAACGTTTAAATTAGCAACTTAATAAACACTGCGGATTAGCAATAGCTACGACGACTATAAAAACAAACACAATCTGATCTTTTTGATAAGGAGATCAAAGGTAATACTTAGATTAGGTTACAAAAACTACCAATATTATTTTTTATACACTGCTCTTTTTTACAAAAAAGTATACCTAATGCTATACTAAAAACAACGTTATGCTCTTTATCGATAACCAGAAGTAAGGCACCTGATGCAAACAATTTTTTAACATAAAAAAATATAAATTATGAACAAGATTATTTTTTCCACAATTGTACTTTTCCTTTTTTCCTATACACTCTATGCTCAAAATGAATGGGAGAATAGTGGAGGAACTTCTACCAGAACTGAAGGTAGTGTTGCCATAGGTCAGGATGCTGATTTGATAAATAAAAGGAAACTAAATATCTGGACCAATGATGGTTCTGCAAAAGAAAGGGTTGGTATATTTAATTATTTAAACAGTTCAGGTGGTAATTCAGATATTAATAAGTACGGAATATATAATTCTGTTACAGGTTCGGGGAATGCAACTAAGTATGGAATTTACAATCAAATAGGAGGTAATAATGCACCGACTTATGGCCTTTATTCTAGCTTAACTGGGGGAACAAATAATTATGGAATATACTCCTTTGTAGATGGCATAAACAACTACGCTATCTATGCCGAATCATCGTCTAATAATTCATATGCTGCTTTGTTTGATGGATTAGTAGAGTTTAAAGATCACCTCCTCTTTGATAATTCTGTAAGTAACTTTAAAATACATACGCAATGGCAAAGTAATTTAGAACCTTTCTTTAAAATAAGCCCAATCATCAATGGCGTTACAGCTGTTAATAGATCTTTAGAACTACAAGAAAATGGACGAATGATAAAATATGTTGAAAATGATGGAGATGCTGCGTTTTCAATAAAATCAAATACAGATGATGTAGTCAATTTTGAAGTATTAGGGAATGGACAAGTACTCACCAAAGACCAAATTATTTTTGATAACTCTGTAAGTAACTTTAAGCTACACACTGAATGGCAAAGTGGTTCAGAGCCTTTTTTTAGTATTAGTCCCATTATCAATGGTGCTACAGCTTTTAGTAAATCTCTAAAACTAGAAGAAAATGGAGAACTGAAAAAGATAGTTGAAAATGAAGATGATTGGGCTTTTACTATTAAGTTATACGGAGCAGCTAATAAACCTAATTTTGGAATAAAAGGTAGTGGCCAAGTATATGCAAGAGCTATAAAAGTACAGATAGAAGATTTTTACCCAGATTACGTATTCGAACCCTCTTATGATCTAATGCCCTTAAAACAACTTGAGGCCTTTATTAAAAAGAATAAGCACTTACCAAATATTCCTCCAGCTAAAGAAGTAGAAAAATCGGGACTAGATTTGGGAAGCATAGCCGTCAAACAAATGGAGAAAATAGAAGAACTTACCTTATACATTATTGACTTAAATAAAGAATTGGAAACATTAAAAGAAGAGGTGAAAAAATTGAAAGAAGAGTAGAAGAATGTGCTAGGGATTGTAATGCTATTTTATACATCAAGTATTAAAGGATCTTGGTTTCATAAAATCTAAAGTATTACGAAGATAGCATCCTCGACTAAGACTTAACTTTTATTGTGAACCTAATTTTAATTTAATAAATATGAAAAAAATATTAATATTAATTGTGTTTAGTAGCTTTTATTTTTCGAGTACTGCACAAGTAGATGGTGATTTTGAAAATTTCAATAAATATTGGGAATATAAATATCGATTCTGGGATACTTTTATTCGAATAGATTGGGACGAAGCTCATAATCCTAATACTGAGAATGCTAATATTGGAACATTCAATGGTACTTTTGAGGGCGATCCTGCTACAGATGTATTGACTAATCCTAACCGCTTACTTTATAGCAAAGCAGGGTATAGTATCCCCTTTGATACTTATTATGAATATGCAGGTCATTGGTGTCTAGATGGTTTTGGTCTTGATGAATCGTGCCATTTTGGTAATGCCGCTGAACTCATTGAATGGAATACTAACGAAGAACGTTACTGTGGTGTTTTAAAAGTTGGTGATGCAACGATAAGGCTGGGAAGATACTTTGGTGTTTTGGCTACGGAGTTTGCCTTACTCTCAGCTAATAACCAAACAATTGCGATGCAAAAAACACTAGATGAGTTATATTTAGCATTGCAAGCATATAGAAGACTAGACAAAACTGCCAATCAGTATGTCTCTAGAGCTTATCATCTTCAATGCTCTGATTCAGAGATAAACACAACGGGCTTTTCTGGTTTTTTTCTTAGAGATGATATACCTGCTACCTTTCATGAAGAATTTGAAGATGATGAGAATGTTTTTTGTACTGGACCATTTGCATCTTCAGATCCAAATAGTTTTCATGCTATTCAGTCAAGCTTTGCTTGTGGAGATAGAAAATCGGAAACATTTCACCAGTTAGAATTAGAAGGCTTACATTTTACAAGTCAAGATCAAATAGTAGGGTTATTATTGGGACTAGGGTTAGTTGCAAAGTACATTCCAGTTAATGCCACCGCTTCAAATGGTACACCTATATTGGGCACAGCAAGAGGTATTGCTGCAGGGTTGGTTTCTTTTATCGCAGGTCCAAATTGTTGGCCTGACAATTGTACACATTTTCCAGGGACAACTAGATGCATTCAAATTCCCTGTATAGACTATTGTTTATTAAACGAACAAGGAGGGAATTTGGCTACTACATATTTTGCTTTGCATAGAGCGCTTGAGTTTATTGCACCTGGAGTAGGTAACGATATTTCTCCTAATAGTAATGATGAATATTTATGGGGTGCGTTTTCAAATGATCTTGGTCAAACAACTAATGATAACGAAAATATGTGGCTTTCCTTAGCATGCTTTTTTGATACAGATGGTCATCGACAAAAAGTTAGCGATGTTTCTTACTCTGAAGGCAAATATATATTTCCTGTTATTCAGCATTTGTTATTTGACACTCCATTTACTTCAACAAGTCAGCAACATACACTTGGTGTTTTAAAAGCTGCCTTAAGTACTGCTCCTTGTGGTAGTGGTCCCTGTACACCTTGTAAAGATTTAAACCCTAATAATTGTCCTTGTACTCAAACATCATATGAACCTAATGTTACTATGTATCCTTCTGATTGGTGTAATGCTAGTGCTAACTCTGGTTGGTTTGCCACTGATCGTTGGGTAAAACCAGATCAAAGATACGATGTTTCTGGCGATCATCAGAGATATGGCGGCCGTCATAACGGATTAGATTATATGTTGGGGTATAACTTATATCATTTGGCTTCTTTAGGCTCAACACCTTATTTTGACACAAATAATCCTGAAAATGGTATAGAATATAATCTTGTGGATAATACATTTTATCCAAGTGCAATAACAGATGGAGGAGATTTTTATCATTTTGGCACATCTGATACTCCATTAAATATCGGAGTACCAATTATTGAATCTACGGCAAAAGTACAAGCTAAGGTCTCTTTTCCTGAACCTTTTGATAATACAATAGTTGATGGAGGAGTACTTTACAAATCAGATGATATTACCTTACTCCCTGGCTTTGAAGTAGAAAATGGTGCATTATTTTGTACGGCAAACTTTGAAGATATAGCCTGTGTAGATGGAGCATATTATAGAGACTCGAAGGAAAAATCTAAAACGGAAGAAAAACAGGTGAATGAAAGAACTATTGTAGATGAAAGTTTACAATTTCGAGAAATTGTATCAGAGGATTTACAACAATTTAAAATATACCCAAATCCTACAACAGGAGAAATTAATATTGATTATGGTTTGCCTGAAGATCAAAAAATTACAATCTCTATTATTAACTCTTCAGGTATCATACAAGAAATATTAATAAAAGACGAGCCTCAAGCAAAAGGAAACTATAACTATACTTATAATGGCAGTCGTTTAAAAAATGGTATCTATTATATTAAAGTAAAATCAGAATCAGGAGTTAATATAGCTAAAGTGGTATTACTTCACTAAGTAAATTTATTAACCTTACTATAGAGGCTATTCGCTCGTTGCTTCTAATTTGAAGGATTTATAAGATTGTTTTCCAAAACCATTTAGGTGCTTTAAAAGTATCTAAATGGTTTTACTTTTTCTAGATTATGGCTGCAAATTTTATATACACAATTTAAGAAAAATAAATGCTGTTTGCGTAAGCTGTATAAAATGCTTAAGTTCGTGTATAAAAACAAAAATATGAGACTTTTTCAATTAGTAGCGCTCTGTATTTGTATTAGTTTGTTTGCTTGCGAAGAAACAGCTCCTACGACAGATACAACTACTTCCAGTCAAACACCAATCAAGTCATCTACGACTGAACCCAAAACAATAACAGAAACAAAAACAAGCACTAACCCTAAGGAGAATCCAACAGAGGAATATAATAACGAAGGGACAACAATTACGGATGCCGCTATCCAACCAAAAGGAACTACGAAAAATACGCACGATTGTACGGCAAAAGGGACGCAGGTCGAAGGAGGTAATAACATTTGGATGAAAGCACAAAACACCTTACTCTGTGTCGTTGCTGATAAATCAACCGCAGATAAAAATTTAGGTGATAGCCATCGAAAATTAGTGAGTTATAATACGAATGATTGTTCTTTAATCTTTGAACGCTTACTTCCGATAAATGTAAGTGCAGACTTCCCGTACTATATCAAAGAGGATTTGTACAAAGCAGATAAGGGACTTGCTTTCATCAAAGGTTTTAGAAATATACACTGCTACGATGCAAATGCACAAACCTTATTGCCAATCATGAATCCGAAATATCTGACGGATCGTGAAGCACAAGATGCACAGTCGGGAATGATCAAAGAATTGAAATTTGAAAATCAATATCTATTTGGATATGCGACAGATTTTGGTTCATTTGCATTTGATCTAACAGATAAAAAGAAAATGAAACCCGTATTGCCTAGTGCAGAACGAGGAAGTCAAGCACTCTACTTTCAAGAAAAAGAAAAAGGCTTTTTTCAAGCATATATCCCCAAGATGAATGATGATGAAGTGTTAAGCCTAAAAGCACTTTTTTCGAAGGCTAAAAAACTCAATCCTGTTATTCCTAAAAGTGTCCAGAATAATCGTTTCTTAGTCTTGAAAGAAGTAGTTGGAACAGAAAAACAAGCTGTTGCTATAGATATGAACAAAGGGGTGTTGATAGACTTGCCCAAAGATGTGCGGTCTAAAAACACCAAAGAAATTTTAACTTGGCTAAAGAAATTGAAATAACTAAACAGCTTCCTTCACCGCTTCGGCAACCTTCCACGCAACCTGCTCATTGAGCGTTGGTGGAATAATCATATCTCTTGTCGGCTTGACAATACAATCAGCTATCGCAAATGCAGCAGCAAGTTTCATTTTAGGCGTTATCTGTTTTGCCCGAGCATCTAAAGCGCCTCTAAAAATGCCTGGAAATCCAAGAACGTTATTGACTTGATTTGGTAAGTCACTTCGCCCTGTACCGACTACAGCTGCACCACCTTTATAAGCATCTTCTGGCATGATCTCAGGAGTAGGATTAGCGAGTGCAAAAATAATAGAATCCTCTGCCATCGTTTTGACATCAGCTGTACTAAGTAAATTTCCAACACTCACTCCTATAAAAACATCTGCATCTACGAGTGCATCTTGAAGGGGACCTTTTTTACTTTCAGGATTGGAATAATTTAAGAGTTCTACTTTAGCACTGTTTAAGTTTGTTCTTTCTTTGTGAATAATGCCTTTACTATCGCAAACAATTACTTCTTTTACCGCAATACAAGCATCAGAATCTTCATTATCAACACAACGAAGCAGACGAGCAATCGCAATACCCGCAGCCCCTGCACCATTAATGACAACTTTCAAATTGAAGATACTTTTCTTGACCAATTTAGCTGCATTTAGCAAGGCTGCCAAAACGACTATAGCTGTACCATGTTGGTCATCATGAAAAACAGGAATACCCAAATCTTGCAAACGGCTTTCGATTTCGAAACTCCTTGGCGCAGAAATGTCTTCTAAATTGATCCCACCAAAAACTGGTGCAATTAATTGTACGGCTCTAACGATTTCGTCCGTATCTTGGGTGTCTAAACAGATCGGAAAAGCATCGATGCCTGCAAATTGTTTGAAAAGCATTGCTTTACCTTCCATTACAGGAATGGCAGCGCTAGGGCCAATATTTCCCAAACCTAATACGGCTGATCCATCGCTTACGATGGCAACAGTGTTAGACTTGATCGTATAATCCCAAACTGCTTCAGGATCTTTTGCTATGGCTCTACAGGGTTCAGCAACACCTGGAGAATAGACTAACGAAAGGTCATCTTTAGTACGAACATCCATTTTAGCTTGTATTCTAATCTTGCCTTTTAATCGTTTATGTAAATTTAGCGACTCTTTGTAGTAATCCATTTGTATTGATCTTTATTAGACTTGTTAAACTTATCCTCAAATTGCTTCAAGAGAGGGTTAACAATTCTGTTGAAATTAATAAAAGGTCTGTTAAATGTATCCCAAACCTGTAGAATGACGTTTAGTGTTTAGACAAATGTAATAATTGAAACCTAACAAATTGATAGAAACGAAAAAAAGATTGGTTTTATGTCTTGTGATAAATACAAACGTGTTTATCCACTTCCTCTGTATATGTTGCCTCAGCATCTTATTTTCATCAGCAATAATGGCACAATCATCTTATGCGCTAACGATAGAAGCTTTAGACAAGGCTCCTTCATTTGTCAAAGAAAATTTGGAATACCCTACAAGCTTATCTGACTCTGTAGCAATCGACAGAGAGCTTCAGCGAATCATTTTAGAACTACATGGCCAAGCTTATTTAGAAGCTTCTTTTGATCGCATTGAACGAAACAAAAAAGAGACGAACGCTTACCTTCATGTTGGTGAGCAATACAAATGGGCACAATTGAAAAATGGTGATGTCGAAGATGTCTTTTTGGAACAAATAGGTTTTCGAGAACAATTATATAGTGGAAAGCCTTTTCATTTTAAGGAGGTGAGAAAATTGCAAGAGTCCCTGCTCAGTTATGCCGAAGATAATGGCTACCCTTTTGCTGCTGTTTGGTTAGATAGCATCGAGGTAAAGAATGGCGAAATAGCGGCACAACTCTTTATGCGTAAAAACAATTTGATTGTAATTGATGAAGTAAAGGTGACTGGGAATGCTAAAGTTTCGCAAACCTATTTGACTAATTATCTGGGCATTAAAAAAGGAGCGATTTATAGCAAAAGTAAAATCCTAAAAATCAGAAATCGGATCAAAGAATTACCTTTCCTAAAAGAGGTTCGAGACCTTAGTATTACTTTCA
>JAHDIP010000275.1 GCA_020630735.1 Saprospiraceae bacterium
ATGCAGAACGCACACATCTCTTAGCCATTTGGGACAAACCGAATATTATTGGCAATGAAGATAGAGATGATGCCATTCCAAAATGGGACTGGGCAGTTCAACATTTATTAGATAAAATAGAGGAAAATGCGGAACAAAAACACAACTGTCCGCATCGACCAGATTTGAAAAAGATCTTAAAACAAAACTTAGACAAGCTTTCGCTATTGGTAGGATTTAATCCAGAAGATGCAGATGCCACTTGGTATGCACATCCAACGCATACAATTCGCTTTGCTGAAGTACTAGCAAAAATTTATGCCTCTAAATTTGACGTTGATGAAATCTGTTTCTTATTCGAAGATGAACACTTAGCTGGCGAAGACCCTTTTGTATTACAGTCCGAACAAGAAGCGATGAAGTCTATTTTTGATGTACCAGAAGAAAGTAGTTTTAATCTACATGGTCTAAGAAAATTATTACTTCAAGTACCTTCAGAAATAGAAACTACTGAAGATTGGAAAGAACTGACTTGGGAAGAAATCAAAAATAGTTTAGTACACAATTATTGTTTCAATGATCAACAAAGTGTCGTTGACTTAGAAGCATTTAAAAATCATTTCTTTGCAGGTATAGATCAATCCGATTGTTACTGTCCTCCCATTAATTTAGAGGATACCAACTATTGTGTCGATCTAGCTATCGCAAACACTTCTGATATTATGTGGAACGAACCACCAACTGGACCATTTACATATGACCTGACGAATGAACAACTATGCTTTTCTATTCCACTTTCGAATGAAGAAGTGATCAAAAAAATATACACTGATAAGTTAAATCAAGAGGAAAAAGAAGCTCTGCGAGATTTATACTTTTTGCCTCGAAAAGAAATTGCACAATTAGGATTTTTATTTCCAAATTTGATGCAAGCAACAGAGTATCTTATTCAGGAGAAAGATGCAGCTAAACGTTGGGCATATTTCCAAAAAGCATTCGCTATTTTCAATCGTCGTGGTGAAGTCATTGCTCAATATATGGCCGACCATATTGCAAACAATGATCCCAAATCTGTTTTCGAAAACGGAAAAGAAGTCATGCGCATCATTCTCAAATTTCTCTTTGCGGATGAAAACAATGCTGTTAACGGTGAAGTCTGGGAGAACGCAGATGGCACTATACCAAATGTACTTTGGAATCCATTGCCACATGCAGGAGCCTATGCAGCTATTAATGGTTTGGTAGGTACAGGGCTTTTAGGTGAGTATTATTCCCTAAACGAAGAAGGCAATTTGGATTACGATAGTAAAAATAATATTACCAACCATTTACTATGGCGAGAAGTACGAGGACCAATAGATGCTTTTGGAGCAGTACAAAATGAGCATAACGCTCCCGTTCCAAGTATCATTCCATCTATCGAATTTGATGATACTACTCGACAGTTAGTAACGATTTGTAATGGATTTGCTTTAGAGAATCCTGATGGTGATGTACTAGGTGGGGCACAAGCTTATGGTGTACGTTGGAGTGGAATGGTCTTAATCGAAGAACGAGGAGATTATACTTTTTTTGCTGGTACGCCAACTGCCGAAGGCAAACCTGATTACGATGAAAGCAGTCTTCACCGATGGCAGGTGACCTTACAACGTGGTCAGAAGAAATGGATTATTTTAAACAAAGAGAAAGAAGAAAATCACCATCCATGCGATTGTTCTGAAGCTATTTGTCTAAGCCCAGGTGCTTATCAAATTACAATTGATTATATCAATCCAGTTCCAGACTTTAAGGAACAAGAAGAAGTTTGCCCACAAAAAGCTGGTTTCCAGTTGAAGTACACTGGTCCCGATACCAATAACGAAATCAGTAGCATTCCATTTGACCGTTTGTTTAGAGATTGCAAAAATGATACGATGGATATTGATGTTGAATTTTTTGATTACAACGGAACAGAACTTTTAGCTGATCCTAACTTAGTACAATACAAACCAATATCAGGAGAAGCAAAGGCTTACTTAAAAGTTTTGTACACGAGCACCGTTCGAGATATCAGACGCACCTATCAACGATCCTACAAAGCAGGTCTATTTGCTAAGCGTTTTCATTTTTCACCAATTCCAACAACAAAAGGGTATTCAGAATTGACCTACCTGTTGACGCATGGTGAAGACTTCGCTGGCAGCAGCTACGTATTAGGCAATGGCAACCATCTAGCATTCTTCAACTTTAATTTACTACCTGTAAAAGATGAATTTAAGTCTAGAACCTTTAATGACGATAACCGTTATGATCCTACTGTTTTAAGAAAGCAAGCCCTCTTTGATTGGTGGGAAAGAATGTTTGATTATAAAGCCTTAGAAAAAGAAGTCAGTAAAAATACCAACGATCCACTTTGGGAATTTTTCCTCTACGAATCAGATGAACAAGTTCAAGCAGAAAAACCAGAATCCAATCGTATAGAACGTTACCTAGGTACTAACCTTGGTTTTGCCAATACAGAAGCAGTGCTCAATTATGCACCAAACTTTACTCTTGCACATCTCAATTTACATAATGAAGAATGGGCAATACGAATCTGGCAAGCTGCTCAAGCGGTTCAAGCGATAACAGCCAATATCGATCCTGAAAATCCAATTGATGATATTGACCCAATGAAATGGGCAAATGGTGAAGAACTAGATCAACTAGTAGAAGTGGTTTGCAAAAGTTTAATTGATGATTGTGATCCACCACGTTATGAAGCACTCGAACGCATCAATAACAAACTACGCCTTAATGCACGCAAAGCGTTAATTACTTACCTTACTACAGTCAACCGAGTCTTGCTACCTTGGGAATATGAAGCAGGTACACCTGTATTTGCAACAGAAGCAAAACATTTGAGTGAATTATTATTAGTAGATGTTGAGGCAGGTATTTGTCAAAAAATGAGTAGAATTGAAGAAGCCACCACTGCCATTCAAAATTATGTCCGACGTTGTCGTTTAGGAATTGAGTATGTTGGTCTTCCAGGTTTAGAACCTATCTCTATCAATCATGAATGGGCATTAGTTTGGGACAAGCATTTTGCGACGTATAATATTTGGAAAAAATGCAAAATGCGTGAGGTCTATCAAGAAAACTGGATCGAATGGGATAAGCTAGAAGATGCTCGTAAGACTGAATCATTCCGATTTTTAGAAGACCGTTTACGTAAACAAACCCTTACGGTTCCTTTTACAAAGGAACTACCGAATCCTGCACCTTCAAATAATGTTGGTGGGTTATTACTACAACAAAAGGAAGCTGCGATAGCACAAGCGATTCCAACCCCTAAATCGCTTGATCCAAATACGCCTCTCACTCGTACAGGATTCGATCTTTTGGCTACACCAGAAGTACATGGTCGTCCTTCTTGGTTAAGCTCATTAGCACAAAGTGATTTACAAGCTAAACCTCCTAAGGTGCCTTACTGGATAGAAGCGGCTATTCGTTTAGGCAAAAAGTTTGTTCGTGTTGCCGCTGCGGGTCAACCGCTAGATAGAATTTACTGCCCACCAATAGATGATGATTGCTGTCGTTCATGTATTGAACCACATATTCCTTGTGTTGATGAATATTATTTCTGGTTAGTCGGTTCAGAGTTTTATGAAGCGATTGAACAATCTGCAGATTGGAATTGGCATAGCAAAGTTGACTTGCCTACGCTTCTTAATTGGAAAGCAGAAGACAAGGTTTTATTAGCTTGGACAAAAATACATAATGGCGAGTTTCAACAACTTCGTTTTTCTGATGAAGGCGTTCATGTAGTTGATAGTACTAAAGCCGATTTAGAATTTATGGGTAGAACAGCCGATACGCTTCGCTTTAAAGTTCATGGCGGCATCGTACCTGTTGGTTATCCTTCTGGTGCTATTGATCCAGCTGATCCAGATAGCCTAGAACACCCAGAGCCAGGATTTAGATACTTGATGGTAGCCGATGAAGCAATTGTATTACCACAATTAGCAGATCCTCTTGCTGGTTTTACAGACTTAGGCTTGAGTGCTTTTCCTAGTTTTGCTTATTTCAAACCAGGCGCAACAGTGCGTCCTCCTTCTTTATTTAGTCCTGTTATTGCAGTAGCAAATAACTTAAGAGCGCACTGCCGTTTTGAAGTAGCACTTAAAGTCTACGAGCAGTATTACAATCCATTAATGCAAGATAATACTTGGGATAATTTATCTGACGAAAACAAATCTATTTTACTTCATTATTTAGAAACACTTTTACAATGGGGTGATGCTTTAATGAAACAACATTCGCCAGAAGCCTTCCAACAAGCGAGACTAATTTTTGATACCGCATGTAAGATTATGGGTAATTGTCCTGTCAGTATTTTAGAAGCAGATGAAGATAAAGGAGCTATCAATGTCCTTCAATTCGGAGATAATAAGGTAAATCCTCGTTTAATGAACCTGTATGAAAATGCTTCAGATCGATTGGACTTAATACGTACTTGCCAAAATAGTTACCGCCTCAAAAATGGAACACCCAATAAAGATATGCCTTACTTTGGAGATGATCCATTTAAATGTGGCTGGAAAACGACAAAGGATGTTTGTGTAGATGAATTAGAATCTTGCTTACCTCAAAGTCCATATCGATTCCAATTTTTATTACAAAAAGCACAAGAGTTTGCAGGTGAAGTAGCTTCATTAGGTAATGCTTTATTGAGTGCTTACGAAAAAGGCGATGGCGAATATTTAGCTTCGTTAAGAGCTTACCACGAAAAGCAATTATTAGAACTTGCACTTTCTATTCGAAAGGATCAATGGCGAGCATCTGACTGGGATGTACAAGGTTTGTACAAAACAAAAGAAATGGCACAAATTCGATTGGCTTATAATCAGGAGTTACACAGTGGCGGGTTGAATGGTGGTGAATCTGATTACGTTTCGTACACTCATTTATCCTTAACGGAATTAATCATCGCTAAAGTAATCGAGATTGGGGCACAAATATTAAGAGGGATTCCTGATGTTCTTGCTGGTTTCCCACAAATGCATATGCCTTTAGGAAGTAAATTGGCAGGTTTCGTTTCTACAATTTCACAGGTAGTAAGTACGATGTCGCAATACCATGGCACTTATGCTGGCTTACGAAATACAGAAGGTGGTTGGGACAGACGAGAACGAGAATGGTTACATCAAATCGAACTTATTACTGTAGAGATTCAACAAATCGAACGACAAATTTTAGCATCTGAAAGACGACGAGATGTTGCCCTCAAAGAATTGAACAATCATGTACAACAAATCGAAAACTCTAAAGAAGTATTTGATTTTATGAAAGATAAATTTTCGAATCATGAATTATATCTATGGATGCAAAAGGAAACGGCTGCCCTTCATCATCAGATGTACGAACTAGCTCTTTTGCTGGCTCGACAAGCAGAACGTGCTTATAATCATGAAAGAGGTTATACTGCTAAAAAATTCATTGATAGCAACATGATTTGGGATAACTTACACGAAGGTTTACTAGCTGGCGAACGCTTACAACACTCGCTCCGAAGAATGGAAAAAACTTACTACGATGAAAACGTTAGAGAGTACGAACTCACTAAAAACATCTCATTACGACAGCATTTTCCATTGGAATTTTTAATACTCAAAGAAACAGGTTGCTGTACTATCCAACTACCAGAATGGATGTTTGACATGGATTACCCTGGACATTATATGCGAAGAATAAAAAGTGTTAGCTTGAATATTCCTTGTGTTGTAGGACCTTATACAGGTGTACACAGTCGTCTGACTTTGCTTAGTAGTCGTACCAGAATAAAACCACATCTCAGTAAAAATGTAGATGAAAGTTGTGGTCTCGAAATCAACAATGGCTACCCTGCCCTACCAGATGATACTCGTTGGGTGCATCAGTTTGTCTCCTCACAAGCCATCGCAACATCTACTGGTCAACAAGATTCAGGAATGTTTGAATTAAACTTTAATGATGATCGTTATCTTCCATTTGAGTATGCAGGCGCAATCAGTTGTTGGCGTATAGAATTGCCAAGAGAGAATAATTACTTCGACATGGATTCATTAGGTGATGTGATTATGCAACTGAACTATATGGCAAGAGAAGGTGGTGAATTACTTCGACAAGCTGCTAATGAAGTGACACAAAACTACTTGCCTGCAAATGGCAAACGGTTAATTGATGTAAAACATGAATTAGCGCAAGAATGGCATCAAATGATTAACTGTCCGACTGAAGAAAACCGTCAAAAATTGATGCTCAAACTAAGCCGACAAATGTTCCCTTATTTGCCATGTACCAAGCATATCGAAATAGAGTGCATCGATGTCATTTTAGAATTATCTAAAGATTTTAACCAAGAGCAATTTGCCATTAATTTCGTACCGAATGAAGAAACGTGCAAGCAATTGAAATCTAAAGGAAAGTCACCAAACTTTAAGATTAATTGTGTAGCAGCAGCTGACTGGAAAGACGATTGCGATTGCAAAAAATTATACCAAGGCAAAGTTGAATTTAAAGAAGATGCCATTCCTTTAGATAGCGATAAAAAAGAAATTGGTCATTTAGAAATGTCTGGCGAGATAAAAACTATTTCTAATTTCTACTTGATATTTAATTATAAAAAGGTGGAAGAAAAAGTCGTAGTGACTAATTAAACAGGTATTTTCATTAGTCGAGCAGAACAAGTTTGTTTTGCTCGACTATTTTTTCCCTCGAAGCACCTTAGTCTATTTCATTACAAATAGAAACCATTTTAGCCTGACAAGCTAAGATCAAATCATCCACTTTCAATTTTACTAGTAAACCTCTCATTCCAGCATTCACATATATCGTATCAAATTGACTAGCTTTAGTATCAATAAATACAGGAAAGTTTTTTTTCATACCAATAGGCGAACAACCACCTCTAATGTATCCTGTCAAGCCCAATAGTTCTTTAACTGCTATTAATGTTATTTTTTTATTGCCAGACTCTTTAGCCAACTTTTTTAAATCTAAGGTTTCTTGACCACTGATAACAGCTACAATGATCCCTTTCTTATCGCCTTTTACCACTAAGGTTTTAAACACATTATCGACATTCAAATAATTATTTTCAGCAATTTTCTTGACAGATAAATTCTCTTCATTGTATTCGTAACTTAAGGTTTCGTACGCTATCTTTTTTCGATCTAAAATTCTAAGGGCATTTGTTTTTTTTATCATTATCGCTGATTCTTTGATAAATGTTCAAATCAAATTTAAAGGTAATAAAATTTCTTTTTGGACGAATGAAAGTAAATGCCAATATTAAATAAGGTATAGATATCTGAATTGCTTACTCTACACACCTAAAATTACATCCTAACATTTTACGAAGTAATTAAATTTTTTTATTCTTAAATAAATATATGAAAAAGGGAAGATTATTATGAATCAACCACCATGCAAGCTTTACGTACAATGGAAAGTTATTTTAAAACGCATAAATCGCTATC
>JAHDIP010000276.1 GCA_020630735.1 Saprospiraceae bacterium
TTAGTCAAACAAATTATCGTAGTTTGAATTACCACTTTGCGTATTATTACTACGAGGTTCGGGACGAGCGATAGGGTCGTTTAAGTCTAAGGTATCATTCATACTCGTTGACTCTTGTCCACCTAATAACATAAGAGTACTTTCCTTTTCCCATTTTTCGAGCATCTTCAATCCTTGCTCTTCGAAGACTCCTTCTTGGAGATCAACTGAATCCATAAAGTTGGAAGACATTTCCATGAAACGTTCCATTTCACCCACTTTATTGGCAACATCATCAGCAATATTTTCCATTGCTGCATCAAACATTGCACGTTTGTCAGGATCACCAGAAATAACACTCATTGCAGACTTCATGGCAGAGTGAGAAGAACGGATTGCATTTCGTTCTTGTTCTTTTATCTTTACCTGATCTTTAGTATCTTCTACTAAAATTTCAGAGTTATTATACATCTTCGTTAAAATACGATTGAGTACACTCATTTTTTTAAGGAGTGCTTCGTATTTTGAATTACTTTCTTTCAAACGAGCCGCTTTACGAGAAGCTAGAATCATTTGTTGTTCTTTTCCTTTTGCTTTTGCATGACTAGCCAACTGCATATTTTTTTGAATATCGCTATTGTTCTTCGTCATGATATTTTGGAGCTTACGCATTTGACCTTTTATCTCGCCAATTTGCTTACTCATTTTACGTAGATTATCTTGAAGGTCATCTACATAGTTTTTCAAAATACCAATTGGATCAATCGTTACAAACATACCCGTAATGGCACGCATGGCACTCTTGTACATATAGCTAACTAAGTTTCTCATTTTAGGATCAAGTACCATATAAACGATAGCACCCAATACCAATAGCATTCCTACTAGGTAAATGGTATTCGCAGCTAAAGCAATAAGAGCTGGCAAGATAGTATACAAAAGGAAACCACCACCTGCTAAAAGTGCAATTAAAAAGATAGTACCGGTGACACCTTCTGGTCGCTTCCAGAATGACTTCTGTTGTTTGTAATTGTCGGCATCTAATGGCGTGAAATCTGACATTTTCTTCTCTGTTTAATATTAAAGTATTACAAGTTTAAGAAATGAAAATTAAAAATGCTAATTATTCCTAAAACTGTTTTATAAAAAGGAGTTAAATTTCTGAATATCGTTTTCAATCAAACTAATAATACTTTGATGAGCCGTTTCGAAATTTTGCTTCGTACCTTGTATTTTATTCTTGGCAGCTTCTATTTGTGCATCAGCACCATCTATAGTAGCCTGAGATTTTACAATTTGTTCTTGTAATTCTTTGATTCGGTTCTCGTATTGTTTGATTCGATCTTTTAATTTAGTGACCTCTTCTTTCTTCCCAGCAATATTCTTTTGTACCTGATTTTGCATCGCTACATCAAACTGAGTTTTTTCGTTGGCAAGAATTTTCTTGTAATGCATAGCACTTTCAAGCAATTTTTGCTTAGTTAGCCCCATAGTTGAAGCCGTTGCAAAGGCAGATTTTACGGATGTTGCTTCATCCATATTCATATTCATTTTCGACATAGCGCTAAGCGATTGCTTAAATTCTAAATAGTCAAAGCCTGGGAGATTATTGCGCTCAAGTGCGCGAGCTAAAAATTCAACACTTTTGGGGTCTAAACCGTCTGTTGATCCAAAAATTGATTTAAAATCAGTTGCCATATTCTTTTTTAGTGGTTATAAGGACTTTTGCCTTACTGTTTTTATGAGTTAATTGTTTAAACTACAAATATATAAAATCTAAAGGCTTAACGCATTCCTAATAGGCTAAAATACAAAAGAACTCTACAAAATGTTAATTTTCACCTATTTAAGCAAAAATTATCTTGATTTAGGTTCAGATTTGGCACTATTTCCATGATAATTAAGCCTAATATCAATACGTTTTTAAAACACTAAAGTTGCCAAAATGTTGTATTGTACCGTTGATTGATTACTAATAGGAAAGAGATTTTTTTAAAAAAATCAAAGACCTTGAAGTAGGATATAGGAGAATGAAGTCTAATAGCTCATTTTTTCATTTTTACATTCACTTTAATTTTCATTAGACTTGTTACCCTTTGAGAAGTGACTTTATGAAATTCAGATTTTTTTGATAGTTTTTTTCAAAAAATTAGTGCATAGCCCCGCTACGGACTTATTTTTTGAAGCAAAATAGCGGAAAAAGATGTTTTCATAGAGGTATTAATTAAAGGGTAACAAGTCTATTGACTAATCATCCTATAATTTCTACTTCACTAAAGCCATTCCCCTTTTTACGGACAAGTACTTGAGTCGAAATCCGCTCTTTCAATTCTTTAACGTGAGAGATTACACCTATCGTTTTACCACTTGCTTGCAAATTTTCGAGCGTCGAAATCGCCATATCCAAGGTGTTATCATCCAAAGTGCCAAAGCCTTCGTCGATGAAAAGGGATTGAATATTGGTGTTTCGACCTGCCAAATCTGATAAACCTAAAGCAAGAGCCAAGCTAACCAAAAAACTCTCTCCTCCTGAAAGCGTATTCATCGACCGCACGTTATCTGCCTGATAACGATCGACAATATCGAGCTCCAAATCTTCATCACTTCGCTTGTTGATCTCGTAGCGGTCATTAAGCCTTTGCAAATGCTGATTGGCAAGTTGAGTGAGTTTTTTAAGTGTAAGTCCTTGCGCAAAAATTCGAAACTTTTTGCCATCTGCCATTCCGATAATGTCATTGAGCTTTGCCCAGCGATTGAACTCTTTACGCTGCTGTTCGATTTGTTCGAGTAGTGTTTTTGAGGTAGCTTTGAGACGTTCGTTATGTGCGAGTTTTTCGGTATATTTTCCAATTTCTTGTTGAAGGAACTGTTGCTTCTCGTCAATTTCTGCTAATTGCTGACTGATACTTTCTTTCGATTCTTTACTTAATGCTTTTGCTAATTCCTTTTTGAGTTCAGTTACATTATCTTTCAACGAACGCTGTAATTCTATATCTTGTTTTTTTAGTTGTTCGGCTTCTGCTTCGATCTCTTTCACCGCTTGATCCGATAAAATATAACTACGCAACTGTGTCAAATTTTCAAAACCTTTTGCTACTAATTCAAGTCCAATTTTTGCACTTAAAGTTGTCAATTGAGTACTAGCCTTTTTGACTTGCTTTTCTTTCTCTTTTAAGGTACTCGTATTGGCTTCTAATTTTAATTTTCCATCTTCTAAGGCAGCACGACTTTCTTCAAAAGAGTGTTCTTTTTGATTGATAGATTGTTGCAACTGCTCTCTAGCGGCAAGCGGATCATCACCTTCGAAAAGTTTAAAGCGTTCCGTTTTTAATGTTTCTAAAATAGCAGTAGTTTTTTCAATAGCTTGTTGTTCTTTTGCTATTTTTTTGTCGAACGCTTCTACTTGTTTTTGTGTCTGTTTCAGCTCTTGTTGACATAGGGCTAATTCCTTCTCTTTTGCATTGACCAGTTCTTTTTGTTCTTCAAAGTGTTTCACTGCCTTAGTCAATTGGGCAATACTGCTATCAATTGTTTTATAAGAATATTTAAGTGTATGCTTTTCAAGCAAGGCATCCATTTTAGCAACCGTGTTTTTGAATTTCTTTTCAAGCTCTTCTTTTTGCTTGTCAAAAATGTTTTTACGCTCTGTTAAGCGCAAGATGTCCGCCTCTTGTTGTTGGAACGAAGTGTTTAGTTCTTGCAATCGTTTTTCATCTTCTTCTATAGAAATATCTAACTTCGATAGTTTTGCTCGAATAGCCTTTTTTTGTTTTAAATGCTTTTTAAACTCTTCCAATTTATCGGAGAGTAACAGTTGCTGAGTAAGGGCAAAATCTTCTTGACGCAAGTCAGGAGCAATTAAGGCAATTTTATTTTCAAACTGAATGATTTTTTCAAATTGAATATTTACTTGTCCGCTTACTTCTTTTCCTTCAGTACCTGCTAAATGTTCAATGTCTGCTGCTATTCGTTCTTGCTGATTCATCAAAGAACGGTGATGTTTTAATAGTGCATCTTGCTGCTTTTTGGCAGCTTCAAACTCATCCTTCGCAATATTGACAAAGGGCTTGAATTTTTTACTTCTAAATGGATGCTCTGTAGACAAACAAAGTGGACATTCGTCGCCTTCTTGCAAGTTGGTTCGATCTACTTCATAACTAGCTATTGCCTTTTGCTGTTCGTAAACTTGTTGCTTAAATTCTACCCGTTCGTTGACAATAACAAGCATATCCATAGAGGTCAAAAGTTGTTTGTCGATGGCTCGACTTTGATTTTCTTTCTGCTCTAGTTTTTCTTCATAAGTAGCTAATTCGGTCAAGCTTTTTTGATAATCTAAATTAAGGCTATGTAGTTTTTCAAGACTTTTGTTTTGCTCGTTAAGCTCTTCAATTTCGCTTTGTAATTTGATTAATAATTCAGCTCTATTTTGTGCAAAATTTTTAGGAAGCTGATCAGCAAAAGTTGCTAATTGTTTTGCTAAGTTGCTATTCGTTTTTTCGAGCGTTACTTTCGTTTTCTCATGCTCTTTTTTAATAGCAGTCAATTCTTTTTCTATAGTCGAAATAGATTCTCTTGCAGCTTTCCCTTCTTGTATGAAAGGGATTGTTTGATCTTTTAAAATATTGATTTTGTTAAGGTCGTTACCAATGCTTTCTTGTGCTTGATGTTCGCTTAACCAATCCTTTGTTTCTTTAATGCTTGTTCCTAATTGTGTTTCTTTTTTAGTAAGTTGTTCTAGTATTTTTTTTGAAGCTTTAGAATCTATAAGTAGACTGTCTAATGCTTCTTTTTGTTGAGTGTAAGGCTGCATTTTTTCATGGATTTCAATATCCATTTTCGCCGCTTTTTCTAACTCTTTAGATTGCTGTTTGAAGTTGTTTTTTAATCCCTCTAGTTCTGTTTTCAATCCTTTCGTTGTAGCTTCATTTTCTGCAAGTGTATTATTTAGTTCGAGGACATTGTTTTGTAAGCGAAGCTGTTCCTCTTTGTTTTGATTAACTTGAATGTTCAAATCATCAATCTTGCTAATAGAGGTTTGAAAAGGTTGTGTTTTTTTATGCCAGTTTAAGCGATCTAACTGATCAGCAGCAGCAGTTTTTTTGTGTTCTAATTCATCTAACTGAATCGTAAAAGCTTCTTCCTTTTTTTGCAGTCCATCAATACGTTGATGCCACTGTAACTGCTCTCGCAAAAGATGTTGTTGTTTTTGCACAACAGTACTCTCTTTTTTTAATTCTTTTTCCTCTTTCTTTAAGACACTTAATTCTTCTTTATCCAGTATTTGTAAGGCACTTAATTGCTGATTTAATTGGTTTAATTTTTCTTCTTCTTCTCGATGCTTTCGAAAAGCAGCTTTCGAAATTTCAGAATAAATTTCAGTACCTGTTATACGCTCTAATAAATCACTTCTATCTTTTTCGTTTGCTTTCAAGAAAGCAGCGAAATCTCCTTGCGACAATAAGACCGAACGAGTAAAACGATCATAATCTAGTCCTGTTATTTTTTCGACACTAAGATCAACATCACGAATTTTTTCAGCAATAATTTTAAACTCTTTTTTGGAGCTCGACCATTCTGCCAATTCACGATTTGGTCCTTGAATATTACCATCTACTTTATTACGAGCACGGTGCAATGCCCACTTCGAACGATAGAGTTTTTGGCGAGTTGAAAACTCAATTTCAGCATAGCAATCAACGGCTCCAAAAGACAAGACCTCTTTCACATCTTTATTGCGATGTACCCGACCATAAAGTGCTAGGGTAATGGCGTCCAATATCGTTGTTTTTCCAGCACCCGTGTCTCCTGTTATGGCAAACAAGCCTGTATTACTGATCGGAGGAACAGTAAAGTCGATAGTCGTTTCTATACGAAGCGAATTTATATTTTTGATATGTACTTTATGAATTTTCATCTTCTTGTGCTTGCATCCAGTTTTGCAATTCATTAAAGCTTGCTACGAGTTCCTCCATTTCTTCAGGAGCACTACCATAGCTTTCGCATTTTTTCTTAAACACATCTATCGGATCGAGGTCGTCTAAGTTGATGACTTCCGTTTGTGCTTCTAGTGCAAAGTGTTTTCGATTCGTCCGAATTTTGAGCAACTCCAAATGCATATCCTTTACAAAGCTTTTTAGTTGCTGCGCCAAATTTGGAATCATTTGCTCGGTATCAATAATTACCTCGATCCAAGCTTTCAAACCATTCGGATCAATTTTTTTATTTTCTTTTTCTAATTTTTTTTGAATGTCTTCATAAGAGCCTTTTAAGGTTATTAATTTTCTAAAAGTCGGCAACGGAATCTTTTTAACTCCTTCCTTCATTTCAGTTCCTTCAAACTGAATCAGTTTTACAACTTTTATATCTTCTACTTCGCTAAAACTTAAGGGAATAATCGAACCGCAATACCGAACATGATACAAATTGCCAACTACCTGTTCTTTATGAATATGGCCTAAGGCAATGTAGTGAAATTCATTCGGAAATTGAGCCGCTTCGATGTTATCCATATTGCCAATATAGATATTGTCTTGCTTATCCGAAGCAGTGGCGCCTTTCGCAAATAAATGACCTGTTGCTAAAATAGGAATGTTTGAATCCGAATGTTTTTGTACCACTCTCGCTACTTCTTGGTAGTGCTTATAAATGCCTTCCTTTATTCGATCAATTCGCTCCTTACTCGATTCACCAGAAACACTAGTACGCAAATCTCGATCACGTAAAAATGGAACAGCAGCGACCACACATTCAATCTCACCTTTTTTATTTTTCAATTCAATGACTTCATCTGCAATTTGATCAGTAGCCGCACCAACGATATGTACGTTAAGAGATTGCAACAACTCTTTTGGCGCATCAAGCATCGAAGGTGAATCGTGATTGCCTCCTGTGATAACGATGTGTCGGCAGCAAGTACCCAATAAACTTGTCAAAAACTGATAGTACATTTTACGTGCATAGTTCGGCGGATTTCCGATATCAAAAATATCACCAGCTACAAGCAGCAATTCCACTTCCTCCTTTACGATTGTTTTGACCAACCAGTCCAATGCTTGTTGATGTTCTTGCTGCCGATCTTGATGCAAAAACTTTTGTCCCAAATGCCAATCAGATGTATGAAGTATTTTCATCTATTTAAATTTACTTTAAGTCAAAAAAACAACCCAATCTGCTAAGCGTAGTTTACAACTACGCTTGATTATTTCGCTGTTTTTAACAGCATCTTTTGCACGATGCTAAAAGAAAACTGGTTTAATCATTGTGTGCCTGCCTGTCGGTGACAGGTTTAATGCTTAATCATTAATGCCCTCCACTTGGTAAAATAGGTCGAAGACCTATTTCTACAAATCACATTATAGTACTGCGTATCAAGTAGTGGGTGGCTCGGACAAATTTTGTTTGACCGGAGGGAGTTTATTTGTCCTAGATTTTTGCCTTCTTTTTATCAATGAAAAAGAAGGACCCCGTAG
>JAHDIP010000277.1 GCA_020630735.1 Saprospiraceae bacterium
ATTGATACTTGGAAAAAAGATTGGAGTTTTTAATTGTAATTAGCCCATTCTGCTTCAATAAAATTAGTACTTTTAATGAATGAAAAAAACATTCCTAAACAGCGCTAATGTTCACAAACAATAAAATAGTTTACTTCTGTTTACTTTCAGCAGCCCTGTTGATGGTCTATTGCAATCAATCTAATCGAGTTGCAGATACTAGTCGTTTTCTCAATCTTCAGGATTCGGTAAAGTATGTCGGTATTCAAACTTGTCGTTCTTGTCATCCCGAAATTTACGAGTCGTTTGCAGAAACAGGTATGGGGCAATCATTCGATCATGCGTCCAAAGAAGAAAGTGATGCTTCTTATGGCAAACATGCTTTCGTGTATGACGAAAAATCAAATTTTTACTACAAACCCTTTTTTCGAGATAGTAGTATGTACATTATGGAGTATCGTTTGGAAAATGGAGATACGATCCATAAACGTACAGAAAAAATAAGCTATATCGTTGGTTCTGGTCAGCATACCAATTCGCATATCATAGATGTGAATGGTTATATTTTTCAAGCACCGATTACTTATTACACTCAAGATGGACGTTGGGATATTGCACCAGGCTTTGAAGATGAAAACCTACGATTTGAACGATTGCTTACAACAGAATGTATCACTTGCCACAATCAATATCCAACGCCAATAGAAGGCTCGCTTAATAAGTATGTCGAAATGCCAAAAGGGATCGAATGCGAACGATGCCATGGTCCTGGAGAAATTCATGTCAAAGAAAAACTGGCTGGAAATATAATAGACACTTCGAAATATATTGACTATACGATTGTCAACCCTCGGCACCTGACACCAGATTTGCAGATGGATGTTTGCCAACGTTGTCATCTTCAAGGTTTGGCAGTATTAGAGGATGGCAAAAACTTTTTTGATTTTAAACCAGGGATGAAGTTATCTGATGTGATGAACATCTTTTTACCTCGCTACAGCAATTCACATGAAAATTTTATTATGGCTTCGCAAGCTGATCGTTTGCGTTTGAGTAATTGTTTTACCATGTCTGAAGACCTAAGTTGTATCACTTGTCATAATCCACACCATAGTGTCAAATCTACTTCCGAAAATCAATATAATAAGACCTGTCAAAAATGCCACGAAGAAAAAAATCTAGCTTTATGTTCGGCACCGATGGTAGACCGAGAGAAAGAGAAAGATAATTGTGTCAGTTGTCATATGCCGCCATCGGGAAGTATAGACATTCCACATGTTCGGATTACTGATCATTACATTAGCAAAACAAATGTGAAAAATGAAAAAATAGAGGCAGTTAGTGATGATGTCAAAAAAGAGATTGCTCAGTTTTTAGGTTTAGAAATATTAACCAAAAAAACGCCGACACCACTCGATATGGCAAAAGGTTATATTGCGATGCACGATAAGTATGTTCAGGAAGAGCAGTTATTAGATTCCGTACAATACTATTTGGATTTGTCAAAAGAGCCAAAGGAAAAACAACTGAAGACATTAATTCATTATCATTTTACAAAGGAGAATTATACTAAAATAATTGAATTAGCGCCTAATGTCGAAACGATTAAAGATGGTTGGACGGCTTATCGTATAGGAGAAGCTTATTTTCAAAAAAGAGAATTTCAACGTGCTTTGTTGTATCTAAAAAAAGCGGTTAAGTTATCAAAGTACAATTTAGAGTTTCAAGAAAAATTGGGCAGTACTTATGTCAATTTACAATACTTCCCACAAGCCAAAAAAGTATTCGAATTTGTCTTGGAAGAAAACCCTAAACGTACAGTTGCCCTCAGCAATCTTGGCTATATTTACGTCTTGATGCGGCAAGTAGATAAAGGAGAAGCACTTTACGATAAAGCAATTGCGCTTGATCCTGATTACGAACAAGCCATGATGAATAAGGTAGCCGTTGTTCTTTTGAGAAAAGATAAATCAAGCGCAAAGAAATTAATCAATAGAGTATTAAAAATAAATCCAAAAAATCAGCAAGCACAAGATGTTTTAAAAACATTATAGAATCATACTATGAAGAGAAGAGCATACAAACTCAAAGCAGGAAATGTTAAAAACTTAAAAGTCAGAGAAGAAGATTTAGCAGATCCAGCCGACAATGAAGTAACCATAGCAATAAAAACAATAGGCTTAAACTTTGCCGACCTTTTTGCGATTTGGGGATTATATAGCGCAACACCAAAAGGAGAATTTGTACCTGGATTAGAATATGCGGGTATTGTGGAAAAGATAGGCAAGAATGTAACGAATGTAAAAGAGGGCGACCAAATTATGGGCATTACTCGTTTTGGAGCTTATGCCTCTCATTTGAATATCGACAGTCGCTATGTGTTGCCCTTGCCAGCTTCCTGGAATTTTGAAGAAGGTGCAGCTTATTTGGTACAAGTACTCACAGCGCATTATGGTTTATTGCATTTGGGAAACCTACAGAAGGAGCAAACCGTTTTAATTCATTCTGCAGCAGGAGGTGTTGGGATTTTAGCCAATAGAATTGCTAAGAAATATGATGCCTTTACGATCGGTACAGTTGGCAGTCCAGCGAAGGTTGATTTCTTAAAAAAGGAAGGCTATGATCGAACAATTGTGCGAAGTAGTAATTTTGGAAATGACTTAAAATCGAGCCTTGGCGATCGAGACCTGAATTTGATTATGGAATGTATTGGCGGAAAAGTTTTAAGCGAAGGCTACAAACAATTAGCACCTCAAGGACGTATGATTGTTTATGGATCGGCGCGTTATGCTACGCCAGGTAATCGTCCGAATTACTTCAAACTGATCTATCAGTTTTTGACTCGACCCAAGATTGATCCGCAAGGAATGACAAATTTGAATACTGCAGTACTAGGCTTTAATCTGATTTGGCTATACGAAAAAGCAGAGCTAATGCACGAGATACTGAAGGAAATAGAAGTACTCCAAATCGAAAAACCACACATTGGACATCGCTTTACTTTTGAAGAATTGCCAGATGCATTGAAACTGTTTCAATCGGGTAAAACGATTGGCAAAGTTGTTATAAATCTTTAATGAAAACCTTATGACTAAAACGGCATTGATAACAGGAGGCTCTAGTGGCATTGGTTTTGAATTGGCAAAACTTTTTGCAAAAGACGGCTACAAGTTAATCCTTGTTTCGCTTTTACAAGACGAATTGGAGGAAGCAAAAAAAATATTAAACGAAAAACATCAAGCAGATGTAGATATTATTCAAAAAGACTTAGCAACTTCTACAGCAGCGGCAGAGTTACACACCCAAATTAAAAACGAAGGAATAATAGTAGACGTTTTAGTGAATAACGCAGGATTTGGAACCTATGGATTTTTTGATGGAATAGATTTAGATAAAGAGCTTAAAATGATTCAACTCAATTTGGTCACGCTCTTTCAACTCACCCGTTTATTTGTACACGATATGATACAACGAAATAGTGGTTCAGTTATTAATTTGGCCTCTACCTCTGCCTTTCAACCTTGTCCTGCTTTTGCAACTTATGGTTCTACCAAAGCATTTGTCTATTCTTTTTCTAAAGCCATTAACTTTGAACTCCGACAAAAAAAATCAAAGGTGCATGTATTGGTCACCTGTCCGCCTGCTACTCGAACAAAATTTCAAGAACAGGCTGCTATGCAAAACACTAAAACATTTGAAGGCTTTATGACCTTAGATCCCGATGTGGTGGCACAGCAAACATATGCTGCCTTTCAAAAAAAACAAGCAGATCTTATTCCAGGCAAACACATTAGTCTTATTACAAAATTGTTAAGTAGATTATTGCCGACTTCGATCAAAATGGCATTGGTTGCCGATAATTTGAAACAGGTATAAAAAAGCCCTTTCCTGCATTTGCAAAAAAGGGCTTTTTATAAAATAAGATTGTTTTATCCAAGTCGAGTTCTAAACAATTTGGCAGCCTGTCCAACCCAATCATCTCGTTTTATTCTGCCAGGGAAAAACTGAATCGCATCCGTAACACGCTCTACTAATTCTTCATCCAGTTGGCTGACTTGCTCGTAAGTATACAACCCAATTGCATTTAATTTTTCTTCGATAAAAGGCCCGATACCATTGATGCGTTTCAAGTCATCTTTATCCGCAGCACTTGCTTGCTTAATTTTCGATCCCAATGCCGCTTTGATAACCGCTCTTGCTCTTGCTGAACGAGCTTCAGGACTTTCCACTTCCATAGATTCTAAGGTACTCATTGACTCCAATGTCGATTCGATAGCAGGAGAACTTACCTTGTCGTGGCGTTCAATATGACCAACTGTAGTCGTTCGAATAGGAGTAGAAGTTGTAGTACTTGTCGTTGTTGTACTCGTTGTTGGTACTGCTGGTATAACAGTACTGGAACCAGAACCTCTCAATGCATTGACCTCTGATCTAAGGTTCGTATTTTCTGTTTGCAATTGATTAAGTCGAGCTTCGACGGCTAAAATACGTTGTGTATTTTCTTGACTGATAGCGTTTTCTTTTTTTACTGTAGCATCGAAGTTGAGTGCTTTTTCGTTCAGTTCTCTATTTTCGCCACGTAGTTCTGCATTCACTTCTTTTAGTTCAGAATAAGCATCTTTTTGGCGTTCGATCTCCGCTTTTAATTCTTCGATTTGTTTAGCATATTGCTTATTAGCATCTGAATATTGCTGACCAGCTTTCACGTGATTTTCATTTGTAGCAATAAACTCTTGGTTGGAAAGACGAAGCTTATTCATCTTTTCTGCAGATTCTCTTAGCTGATTGCTTAAACGTAATTTTTCGTTTCCTAATTGTTGTTTTTCTCCGATCAATCGTCTATTGGTTTCTTGGATCTCTTCCAATTCAGCGATGGTATTTTCCAGTTCTGTTTCTTTTGCATTGTATTTGTCTTGCGCCGCTTTAAGCTGAACAGTTAAGTTTTTGATTCTTCCATCACGTTCTGCTAGTTCTCGTTTTAAACGACCAACCTTTCTGCCTCTAGACAACCATCCAAATAAAATACCGATAAGAAAGGAAACGGCTAAAAGCAAAAGAGATACGATACTGTCTGTAGTATCGAGAGATGTAAATAGTTGAGTAAAAAATTCTTTTATGTGTTCCATTGTGATAATTTTTATACTAAAAAAATAAGAAAACCTGATGAGAGTCTACTCTATTTTAAAATTAACTCGTCTGTTTTTTAAACGGTTTTCTTCCGTATCATTTGGAGCCATTGGCTCACGTTTTCCCTTTGTCATTATTTTTATAGGCGATTTTGCACCCATTTTTATAAAATACTCTTTAGTAGATTTTGCTCGTCGCATGCCCAAACCATCGTTATATTCGTGGCTACCTACATTGTCAGTATGTCCTATAATAGTTAATGTTTTGTCAGTATTCAATTCTAAATATGTTTTGACAGAATCAGCATAAGCTAAAAAAGCCTCTTTAGGTTTAAATACATCCGAATCATATTCAAAATTAGCATCTGAATAAGTCATATCATGGAAACTAAACTGCACTTTAGCCAAACGAGTTCCGTCTTTATCAAACTCATCAGGCGATTTTGTTTTAGCTGCATACAGTTCAAAAGTAGCAGGTTCGATTAGTTTATCGCCTGTTATCGAGTTAAAGTCTAACGAAATTCGTTCTTGCTGAATACCTCTACGCTCTAGTAGCGAACGAATAGCGGCTGCACGAGCAAGTCCGAGGTTTTCATACATATCAGAGGCGGTATTTTTTTCACTTTCTCGATAATAACCCATAATCGTTAGGTTTTTATCTTCGTTTTTCTTTAGATAGTCTGCAACCTTTTCAATAAAATCTTTATTATTTGCAGTAGGGTTTGGGTTTACACTTCCATTCTTAAAGGCAAATTGTTCGTAGTCTTTAAGAATATATTCATCTCCAGATTTGAGCGAAAGCGTTTTAGGACGGGTATTGATAGGTGCCTTAGGGGCAACGGTTTCTTCTACAGGATTGCAGTTATTTTTTATTTTGCACACGTAATGATACCGAGCAAAGCTTGCCCAAGCACAAAATACCAGGAAACCTAGTAGTAATCTCATATATGTAAGTATGTTTGTAAAAAAATAAAATTACGCATAAATATGTATACTGCAAACCGTTAAACATATTTTTTGATATTATAATCAATACTCATACCACTTTGCGTGTATTTTGCCTAAAATTGTACTAAAATAACACATAAATGGACTGGAATAGTACCATAAAAGGATTCAAATCATATCTGATGTTAGAGCGTTCACTCTCTGCAAATTCGATTGATGCCTATTTGCGAGACATTGGAAAGCTTGTTCAATTCCTTGAAATTAAAAAATATGACACTTCTCCAACGGCAGTTGATTCCGATTTGTTAGAGGAGTTTATTTTTTGGATCAATGATTTGGGCTTAGAATCTAGTTCACAAGCTCGGTTAATATCGGGCCTTCGAGCCTTCTACCGCTATCTATTAATGGAAGATATCATGGATAATGATCCGACAGAGTTATTGGAGTCGCCCCGATTGAATAGAAAAATCCCAGAAGTGCTTTCGTACCAAGAAATTCAAGAAATGATTGCTTCGATTGATCTCAGCCACCCACAAGGTACTCGAAATAAAGCAATACTCGAAACCTTATATGCCTGTGGATTACGTGTGAGTGAACTGATAGGACTCAAAATTTCTAATATTTTTGCAGATGTTGGTTTTCTAAAAGTGATTGGTAAGAGTAATAAAGAACGCATTGTCCCAATAGGAGAAGAAGCTTTAAAGCATATTAAACTATATGAAACGGCTGTACGAAAAGTACAAAATAATATTGCTAAAGAACACGAAGATATTCTGTTTCTCAATAGGCGTGGCAAAGGTCTGAGTAGAATAATGGTGTATAATATTGTAAAGCAAGCTGCGATAGATGCTGGAATTGAAAAAAATGTAAGTCCGCATACTTTTCGCCACTCTTTTGCTACACATTTGATAGAAGGTGGTGCAAATTTGCGAGCAGTACAGGATATGCTTGGACACGAATCGATTACAACAACTGAAATTTATACCCATCTCGACACCGAATTTTTACGTGAAACTGTCTTATCTTTTCATCCTCTTAATCAACGGAAAACAAAAGACTCCTAAATTCTAAGTCTGTTATAATGTAATTAGAAGTTTATTCGTTTATTTTTGCAGGCACTGAGTAATAAAAACCAAAAGGTAGATTTGTCCAAGTACTTATATTTTAGTAACGGGTAAAAAATAAGTTGCGCATTTTGGCTATAGAATTTTTGAGTTTAGATAAGGAGAAAAACGCAGTGATAGCCCAGCTATCACGAGTGTTTTCGACATGAATGCAGTGGTGCAAAGCAGAAAAGATTTTGGAAATCTTTTCAACGAAATGAACCGCTAGCGGTCGGGTCTGCAACTCTAAAATACCAGCCACAAATCGGGAAGTTATTATTTG
>JAHDIP010000278.1 GCA_020630735.1 Saprospiraceae bacterium
CCCCTGATGAAACGGAGGTTCTTAAGTTATTACAGAAAAGAAGAAATAAGATAACTGCGAAAGCAAAGTACAAATCATAAATGGTTAGGTTCAACACACTATTATGTTTGAAAAAGTAAAAAGCAGAAATACAGAGAGCCGTCAGCGTACCAAGTACTTGCATTATTTTGAATACCACTTTTTCCCAAATAGGTCCAAGAAATGGAATCCAAGCAAAGAGCAGCCGAAGCGGATTTCCGAATAAAGCAAAGCCACCTACCATAAATAATAAACCAATGAACCGAAGTAAGACAAAGAAAATATCATTCTCTCTATGAACTGTTTTAAAAATCTCTTTCTTACTTTGTTCTCCTGAGAATACAAATCCAAAATAACCATCTGAATGATAACGACCACCACAAGAAACTTCGCTACGAATAAACAAACTATCCCTTTTCTGAGCTTTAATAGTACCATGTTTTTTCTGACCAACTACAGTGTAGACCTTGCTAGGTATATACCAATATTCAATGCGAATATCTCCAATCTGCGGTTCTTCTGGAGTTCCTGTTCCGATAAAGGCAGAAAGAGTATTGTTTGTACCTTCTACTGCTGTAGATCTAACACCTCTAGTGCTAATATGATTGTTTCTATCCGAAGCTAAATAGCCCGTATTCGATTTTTTATTATTATTGATATGGTGATACAATTCTCTACTACTTGGACATTGTACCTTACTCAAGGTATCTACAACTGCTTGACGAATACTTTTCACCGCAGAATTATCTGTATTGTATTGCTCAAAATCGAGCAGTACTTCATTTAACCGCTCTCCTAATGTATAGCCTTCGATAGATAATGATTGTTGTGAAAATAATTTAGAACGATAAGCCCATTCTTTTACATTTTCATGCCCTTCTTTATATTTAAATCGATCAGAATTATACTGTAGGTCTTTATCTGTACTACCAAAACGATTGGTATGTTCACTTACCCATTTTTCAGTATAGGTGTAGGTAGTCTCCTTTTTCTCTTGTCCAAAAGCACCTTTCTTCTTTTTTGTTTTTTTCTTTTCCACCCATTGTCGCTGATAAACTTTTCGGTAAAGCTTCAAGCCTTTAACTTGAACACCAAACTCATCATCAACAAGCGGTTTTTTGGGTGCTTCGATAGGTCCACTGATATAAAATAAATCATCTAATCTTGCTTCTTCAGGCGACTTGACTTCGTGGATAACATCCTTTAGAGCAAAGGTTGTTTCGGCATGACGAATTTCTCCATATTTTAATGCAAGAAATGCAACAGTACAGAAAAGAGGAGCAAAGACTAAGCCCGCGATGGCATTTCGAACTCTTCCTTTATAACTTGTTGTACTTACTTCGGTATATTGATCCATTATTGTTTAATATTTGATTCAATGGTTTATACCATGTAGTAACAAAGTATAATCAGTAAAGAAGGCTATGCCTTCAAAAATTCTATAATCATGCCTAAATAATCGACGAATTGATACCTTATTGTGATTTAAGGATGTCACAGATTTGCCACCTTAGTACTATCAATTTACTTTGGCTCAGATTTTGTCTTAATGTAAATATTCTGTTCGTCCTCAATATAGAATAAATACTATATTCAAATCGCCTTCCCCATTTCGAATAAGTATACAAGACCAAAATCACACTAAAACAACACTTTAAAATTAACAATTAACGACAAAAATCTATAATTGGATTTTTTTGTAAACTTTAAAGTATTGATAACAACCGTGAGATTAACTATTACCTTTTTATTATTATCTATTTTCAGTATAGGATATTCACAAACCTACGATGATCATCTTGGAGCAGGTAATACCATTGGAGTCAATGTATCAAGTTCAAGTAATCAAGATGGTGATTCTACCTCACATATCATTTCTGGTACTCAATTAAAACCTGATCTCATTGGTGCATCCCGTTTTTTATCGCAGGCTTCTCTGGGTTCATCTTTTGCAGACATTGAACATCTTAGCAATATAGGCATTGATGCTTGGCTAGAAGAACAATTTAACCTACCAGCACAATCATTTGCCCAAAGATATAATGAAATATATAATGAAACTCAGCAAATCATTTCCAATGATTTTCATTCGAATAGTTATATGTCATATGTGTTTTACGATTTTATCATGAACCAACCTGATGTCTTGAGACAAAAAGTAGCTTTTGCTTTGTCTCAAATCTTCGTTATTTCTGCATATCACGGAAGCAGTTTGTCAGGAGAAAATCCAAGTAATCTTGTTTATTACGACTTTCTATATCAAGGAGCATTCGGTAATTATAAAGACATACTAGAAAATGTAACCTTTAGTATTACTATGGGTGATTATTTGAGTCACTTCCAAAACCAAAAAGCTGATATTGTCGAAAAGACTTATCCCGATGAAAATTATGCTCGTGAAATTATGCAACTTTTTTCGATTGGTCTCCATTTGCTCAACTTAGATGGTACTCCCATAATAGGTGCTAATGGTGAAAATATTCCAACTTATGATATAAATAATATTGCAGAGTTGGCGAAAGTTTTTACAGGATTAGGAGCATCAGAAACAGAAGACGGAGCAATCAATACGAGTTTTACAAGAGATTGGAATATCAGCAGAACTGCACCGATGAAAATGTTTGATGACTATCATTCTAAAGAAGAAAAAAACATCTTACCTGGTGTAACGATTCCTGCTGGACAATCAGGTATGCAAGATATTCAACAGACGTTAAATATTCTTTTTAATCATCAAAACGTAGCGCCTTTTATCAGCATTCGTTTGATCCAAAGCTTAGTAAAATCCAACCCATCACCAGCTTATGTAAAAAGAATAGCAACTGTTTTCAATAATAATGGAAGTGGCGTAAGAGGCGATTTGGGAGCTGTTGTAAAAGCCATCTTACTCGATCCAGAAGCTCGTATG
This sequence comes from Saprospiraceae bacterium, assembly GCA_020630735.1. GTDB lineage: Bacteria > Bacteroidota > Bacteroidia > Chitinophagales > Saprospiraceae > JAHDIP01. The sequence goes on from JAHDIP010000278.1 coordinate 2,927, forward strand.
TGCGAATGGATTGAAGCCCCTTCTAATGGAAAGCTTATTCAACCATTAGAGCGTTTTACGTCTATCTTTAAGGCCTTCAATTTACAATCTCCTTCTGGAAAATTATGGTATAATGATTTTAATGACACCTATAATGAAATCGGTCAAGCATTCCTTGGCTCTCCATCTGTCTTTAATTTCTTTAGCCCATTTTATGCAGAAGACGAATTTATTGCTCCTCAAAATTTAGTCTCTCCTGAATTCCAAATCCTAAACAGTGTAACGGCTATTGCATACATCAATGAAATGGAAGACGCAATCAAGAAACGACCTTTTTACAATCGTACTATCTCTAATGATACAGGTGATTGGCTGTCTTATAACCCTGATGATGAGGCATTTTTGGATTTTTCAACCGAGTTAAATATTTATGCTACTGAAGGCATCAATGCATTACTGGATCATCTAAACTTATTACTCTGTCGTGGTCAACTTTCAGAAAATACAAAGGCGATTATTGCAAATGCCATTCAGCAAAACGAAAATGATTCTAGTAATTATGATAACACAGATGCAGTACATGATGCCTTATACTTCATCATGATGTCTCCTAATTATGTCATTCAAAAGTAAATTTATCTAAGACCGACACCCTTACTTATCTATTAAAAACAACAGAAGAAAACAGCTTTCATATGTATAATAAAAAACAAAGTAGAAGAGCATTTTTAAATAAATTAGGCCTAGGTTGTGCTCATGTAGGTGCTACTACCCTACTTTCAGGAATTACTAATATGGGGCTATTAAATGCTGCGGCTGCCGCTAATAATAGTTGGGTCACTCGATCTCGTTCGAGCTACAAAGCACTTGTTTGTATTTTATTAGCAGGTGGAAATGATAGCTTCAATATGCTTGTTCCCAGAAGTCAAAATGAGTACGATGGCTATGCTGCTGCTAGAACGAATATCGCTTTATCAAGAAATTCATTATTGCCGATCAACCCATCCAATCCAGATGGAAGAGAATACGGGCTTCATCCAAACCTACCCAAAGTTCAACAATTATTTGAATCAGAAAAATTAGCTTTCATTGCCAATTGTGGAGCATTAGTTCAACCTACTACAATGAATGATTATAATGCTGCCTTCAAATTACCTTTTGGCTTATTTTCACATTCTGACCAAATAACACACTGGCAAACTTCTTTGCCACAAGACCGTAGGGCAGTTGGTTGGGGAGGTAGACTTGCCGACATTTTAAATTCCAATAACGTAAATCAAAATATTTCGATGAGTATTTCTTTAAATGGAACTAACTTATTCCAAAGAGGAAATACGATTCAACCATATAGTGCCAATTATAAAGACAATGGTAGTACATTGATTAATGGTTCTTCGAGTACGAATTTTTATAACCAACTAAAACGTCAAACACTCGATGATATACTAGAACAGAATTATCAAAATACTCTTGAAAAAGCTTACGCAAATGTGATTACAGGTTCAAAAGCAAACTCTTTAGAGTTTGATGCAGCAGTGGCTAATGGAATTCCAATCACTACGTCTTTCGATCAAGAAGATAGCTTCTCCAGAAGAATGCAAATGACTGCTCGAATTATTGCTGCTTACAATAATTTAGGTGCGACTAACCAAACCTTTTTTATTCAACTATCTGGTTTTGATAATCACGATGCACACTTAGAAGAACATGCTAATTTGATGACTCGCCTCGATAATGCTTTGCACAGTTTCCAAACTGCACTAGAAGAAATTGGTATGCAAAACAATGTTACTACTTTTACTATTTCTGATTTCGGAAGAAAATTAGTGTCAAATGGCGATGGTACCGATCATGCTTGGGGTGGAAATGCAATCGTTATGGGTGGCGCTGTGCAAGGTAAAAAAATATATGGTGAATATCCTGAACTGTATTTAGGTGCACCACTTGATACAGGTGGCGGAAGATTTATTCCTACGACTTCTACTGATGAATATTTCGCAGAATTAGCAACTTGGTTTGGAGCTTCCACTTCCGATCTCCCATATATATTCCCTAACTTAACCAACTTTTGGTCACCTGACCAAGGGAATCCTCCAATAGGTTTTATAAATGTTTAATGATATAAAATTTGCAATATCATCCCCCTTTCTAACAACATAAATGATTTTCTTAAAAGTCCCTCTCCAATTATAACCATTGAAAATGAAATTGTTTTTTACCAAAATCTTTTGGATTTGTCTCTTAATTTGTTTGGCTCCATCCATTACATATAGTCAGTGTGGTGATAATAGCAACTACTGGGAAGAAAGCTGGGTCTCTTGTGCAAAAAAAGAAAGCCCTAATGCAAGTAGGGGTAATTCCTATTGGCTTTTATTTGAATTTACAGAACCTCAAGCGGTAAGTACAACACAAATATGGAATGCCAATCGAATAGGCGAAAGTCCTATGGGAGCCAAAGAAGTATACATCGATATATCTATAGATGGTAGTACATGGACACAGGTAGGCACCGAGTCTTTTACATGGGGTCAAGGTTCCGAAAATTCAGAATACGCTGGCTTTGAAGGCCCCGACTTAACAACCTATGGTTTTATCCAAAAAGTATTAATTACAGTAGTAAGCAATTTCGACAATTCTGATTGTGTTTCTATCGCTGAAGTAAAATTCAATATTAATCCCTTGGCTTGTTATGGCGAAGAAGATGAATGTGGTGTATGTGATGGTCCTGGATTAAGCACCTTTTTTCAAGATGCAGATGGCGATGGCCTTGGAAACCCTGAGATAAGTTTACAAGTTTGTGAACAACCAGACGGTTACGTCGATAATAATAATGATCCTTGTGATAATGGTTTATATAGTTGGGCTGATATTCAAACTTTATTAGATGAAAATGGTTGCACAGGCTGCCACGGCAATTCAGGTGCAGGAGGTCTTGACCTTACTAGTTATGAAGGAATAAATGCAGGAGGAGACATCTGTGGTAGTTCGTTACTTACTGGCGATAAATTGGTAAGTATCATTACCACTTCTGGTTATAGTGCTTGTGGCACACCTATCTCTTTTCCATCCATGAATGATCGAGTTTCTGGCGCTTTAGATGCCAACGAAATTGCAATGATTCAAGCTTGGGTTGATTCTGGTGCTCCGTCCGATTGTAACTGCCCACCCAACTCACCTGATGTAGATAATGATGGCGTATGTGATGCCTCGGATGATTGTCCTAATTTTGATAATAGCCTTATTGGTACTCCTTGTGATGATGGCTCGGTATGTACCATAAATGATGTGTATACTGCCGCTTGTGAATGTGAAGGTGAGCCAATTGCTGACTCAGATTATGATGGTATTTGTGATAGCCTTGATCTTGCTCCACTTAATCCATGTACTGCCGATGGAACAGTTGGTGCTCCTGAACCACAAGGTTGGGTTGAAGCAGCTTCTAATGATTGTGACCAAGACGGAATAAGCTTATCCGATGGTGATATAAACGACTTCGATGCTTGTATAGATGATGAAGGTACTTCGATGGCAGCAGAATGCCGATGTCCAAATTCATCCACTCAATCGGGAGCTACTTATGTGCACTCCGTTGGTATATGGGGTACTTCTGCCTACTACGCTCAAGGTTTACCTGATGGAAATATATCTGGCGGTATTGGTTGGGAAGATTATCTGGAGGTCTATATCCCTTATTTAGAAATTGGTCAAGAAGTTTGCTTCGATGTTGCCTTCGATAAACCTGATGGTGGCGTCAAGTTTGAAATTAATGAACTTGGCTCATACAAGTTTTTCAATCCAGATACGACCAAAGTAAATTACGAAATCCAAACGGTGTGCTTTCCTGCTTTCGTTGCTGGTGAACAATTAATCAGAATTACAAGACATGTGACAGGTAGTGTTAAAGTTGATGGTTCCACATATGAACACTGTCCTTGTACTGTTAGTGATCCCGAATATACATTAACCGAGTGCCAATGTCCAAATGACTTTTCTTCTGGTGAGGGGACAGTTGTTCATGGAGCTGGATTCAATGACATACAAGAAGCCAATGGTTTTCCAGATGGTGTTGCTACAGGATGGATTAATAATAGTGATACCGATTCTATCGAATTTTCGTTTCCTAGTATTCCTATCAATACCGAAATATGTATAGCCTTATCTTTTGACTATGCTGCTGGAAAAGTAGGCTTCACCCTTAATGATGATTATTTCGAAATCGTCAATCAAACAGGTTCAACAGACAATTCCGTTTTTCAAGAAATGTGTTTTCTAACCACTTCTTCTGGTCCTCAACATCTCAAAATAAAAGAAGAAGGTTCGGGAAGTATTTGGATTGATGGTGCTTATTACAAATCCTGTAATGGATGTCTAAGCGATTCAGATAATGATAGCGTTTGTGACGATGTAGATACTTGCCCCGGTCATGATGATTTCGCTGATGCTGATAATGATGGTATTCCTGATGGCTGTGATGAATGTGATGGAAACTTAATTGGAACTACATGCGATGATTTTGATCCTTGCACCA
>JAHDIP010000279.1 GCA_020630735.1 Saprospiraceae bacterium
CATCTGTAAGTTGGATAGAAATAGCTCCGCTAAAACTACCTCTAGGGAAAAAGCTACGGTCGCCGTTCACTTCTTTCAAACGAGCAGCGATGAAAGAAGCATCAGTAGGGACAAAAGTAGCCTTCCACATGTCCATGTTTCTGCTTGTTTCTGGAACTTCTGCTGCTAGGTTTATTTCATCAAAATAGTTATTTTCGAGGGTGCCATTATAGGTGAAAATATCAGAAAAAATGGGTACTCTAATACCACCTTCTAGTTGTGCACCACTAGCTTGACCGTCTACGATATTGACCGAAAGTTTATCGACACTATAAGCCCAACTGTACATCTGTCCATTTTCCAAACTCAACATATTCGATTTTGAAAACTGACCAAAGGCTACTTGGTTATCATCAATAAATAGAGTGCCTTCGTCGGACTCAATCGCACCGTTTGAATTGGTGAAATTGTATTCTTCGGGTAGTTCTACACGTACATTATCCAAGATCAAACCACGCCAGTTATTTTGATCTGGTAGCTGGTACGCTGCAGGTAAGGCGGTATTGAAATTTAATTTTTCATCACTTTTTAAATCGAGTCGTCCAGAGCCAGATTTAAAGACAAAATCGGGTAAAGAGTTGACAACAAAATTAGGTAAGTCCTCTATGTTTCCGATATAGTTTTCTAAACTTGCATTGGTATTATTTACATTTAAAAAGACTGTCCCATCATTATCTTCACGTACTAAAATACTAGGATTTATTTGTAAGGCTTTGCCTAAAATTAGGTCTTTATACCCCTGACAATTGCACTCCATCTGTGTATCTTCATCTATGACAGTTGCTAATTGGAAGCCGTCACTTATGGCGACTAAATCGGTGCCCGCAGCTTCGTTGAGGACTACTAAGTGTGCGCCTGTTTTGACACCGTTGGGCGTACTTTGTACAGCAGTAGCTGCAAATCTTAATTGCTCATTATTTTCTTGCTCTTTCCAAGAGACTAAATTCAAGTAGGCATTACGAGGACTAAAGCGCACACCGATTACTGCAATCAATGGAGCATCGTCTTGATCTAATCCTATTGGTAAATTGACAGCAGTAGGATTTGCTAAATTCAATTGAGACCTTATGCGATTTGCACCAAGTCCATTGCTGAAAAAGTCTTTCAGATTGTTGACGTAAAAATTATTAATGGTACTATTTATCAAATTTGGGGTCATCATTACCGGATCAACATAAAAGGTTTGATCTAGAGCTGCTTCTATATTACCAGCATAATAAACTCGCATATCACTATTCACTCTCATCTCCGAAAAATTGACATTCAACTTCGTATTGAGCATTGGAAAAGGGATGGTTCCTGTACCATTATAACCTGATATAGCATCACCAAATGCTTCAATGATTTCCAGATCAAAGTAACCTACTTTGACAATGTCAGAAGCAACGAGTGGAGTAGGGACGGATTCATTATTACTGATCGGACCAAAGTCAGTATCGAAAATTTCACAATTGGTTGGTGCAGGATTGCTAGTTAAATTAGTATTAACGTTTTCTAATTCTCCTTCATAAAATTGGAAAGTACATACTTGGCTATAGCCTTCGTTTTGGAATAATTTACTTGTAGGATGCATAGACGAAAATGCTTTTACTCGCCATGCATATAATTTATTTGGAAGAAGTTGTGGTTCTGCTTGCGTATACAAAAGAGCTGGCGTAGTGGTAGTCGTTTGATAAACATCCATTGCGCTATCAAAGGCATCATTCGCATTGAAGGTACCGTCTGGAATTTGTACTAATTCAAATTGGTATTCTACTAAACCTGGTGAATTTGAACTTCCTAAGTGCATCGGTGCCCAGGTAAAGGTCATATTTTGAGTTTCGGGCAACTCGATCATATCATCACAAGTAGGTAGTAAGGTTTGTGGTGGTTGATTCAGTTGGAAACTTCCTTGTATACAAAACTTGTTAGAGATTGGTACGTTTCTGACCAAGTCATATACTTCCAAACAGATTTTATTGAAGCCTTCAGGAACTTCTAGCGATCCTGTTCCTGTAAAGTTTGCACCTACTAAGTTTTGAGGATTGAGATAAGGGTTTAAAATCGACCCATCAATAACCTGAGTTTGAAATTGAGTTAAGGTTAATGGACTAATATAATTAGGATCAGTTTGGTAAATAACATTACCATTCTGTTCTACACTTAATTGCAATCTTGTCTGTACTGCTGCTTCAATTGGATCATTGAGTGTAGCATTGAATATCAGATCTTGTGACCGTTCATTTCCATATACCGCTAAGTCTAATGATCTTGGAGGTATAGTAGAACCAGTTACTTGTACTGGCCAAACTTGCTGTGCAAAGAATGTAGTACTAACAAAAAGTAAAGCGAGTGTATAGAGTAAATTCTTATAGCTTTTCATAATAATTTGGGTTATAGTGCAATTGCTTTCTTGGTTAAATTTTAGGTTTGTTGTCATCTTATTGTGCTTCTTCTTTCGATTGTTGTTCTTCTTGTTCTTTCTTTTTGGAAAAAGGCGCTACATTGAAAGTGTACTGAAGACCTAAATTGCCTGTTACTTCAGAAAAGGGGGTAAGGCTATCGGAGGCCGTCCTTAATAGTCCCCAAGACATATTGGTATTGATGCCGTAGCCTACATTGTAGGACCAACGGAATTGCCCATTGAGGTTGGTACTGTTGCCACCTATCTTATTGCTGTTTAGAAAGTAGTTAACATCGACTCCAAAGTTCATTTTATCATCTAAGAATGTTTTTGCAACACCGAATCCAGCACCATATCGTTTGGTCGTGGTTTGAGCCAATTCGTTTTGGTTATAATTTGCTTTGGTGGTGAATCGCCAGTTAGTTTCAGCAAGTACGAAGTTGTAGACAAAGTTTCCGACGATCATACTAGACTTAGAACTTTCTAGTGGATTGACGACATCATCTCCTACCTCTTGAATGTTTCCACTTAAAGTAAAGATGTGTTGATTATTACCCTTGTCGGTAATGGTATAGTTTAGATTGGCTCCTGCATCTTGAGTGATGATCACGGCATTTAGAGAATCTAAATTTTGGTTCAACACATAACCAACATCAGTTGTATTATTGGAATAATTGATACCTGCTGATAAGGCATCTTTGGAGTAGGAGAGATCTACAGAATAAATAAACCTTGTAGTAGTAGTAGGTTTTAATAAGCCAATATTATTTGATTGAACACCTGCACTCAGTTGTACATTTACTTGGTCTTTGAAGGCTCCAAAATTTAAATTACCGAGGAGGTCTATGATATCATTATTGAAAAAATAAGCACCTAATGATTTATAATTAGGGTCTATACGTTTGAACTGAACACCAGCTATGAATTTTTCTCCTTCATAGTCTAATGCGGCATCGAGCGCTGTATTATGTTCAGAAGTCGTGCGCTCTGTATATAAGAATCTAGGATAAGCGCCGTCATTGGTTTCAGCATCTAATGCATTCGGAGAGAGGGCACTCATACCAAAGTCTACTTTTAAGCGAAATTTATCAAAGAATAATTTTTGTCCATTTAAGCCTAGAGTCAAGTTATCTTCAGGTGAAGGTTTTTGCGGACTTTCTTCAGGTATATTAATGGAACTTGAATTATCATGTCCTTTGAAGAGCATCACAGAAATTCCTTGTTGCTCTGTTTCATAACCGAATTTAGCACCCCATCCTAATCGCTGATAAATAGGAAGGTTTGGGGTATTTAGAGATAGGTCTAATGGTTCTGCTTTTGCCAGTCTTCCGTACATGGCAGCAAACCTCCAGTTGCCAGGGCTTAGTTCCATACCAGCACCAAAAAAGTTGAGGTTAGAAAGTGTAAATTTGGAGAAGTTCATACTTCGATGACCAAGATGAAATTTGATCCATTTGTATTGAGGACTCATTCCGAAACGTACAAATCGATCTTTTTGAGCTTGGATATCATTTCTAAAAGAGTTAACAATTTCTCTAAAGTTGGGAAGTGATGATTCTCGATTTCGTGTCGTTATTAATAAGGAGAATGGCAGGTTCAATTTATAAATTCGAGCATTCAAGTTAGCATTAAAAGAATAGAAGAAAGGATCTTGACGAGCATCGCCACCGACTGCATTGTATGATCTTAAATTGAGACCTACACCTCCAGTCATCGTAAAGGGATCTCCAAAATCTTTAAAGTCATTAAACAGGTTGGTGAAATAATTTTTGAAGAATCCTTTTTTTGTTACCTCCTCTAGGTCTTCAAAAGAATCTAATTGTGCTAATGCTGTAAAGGGCAATACTACTAGCACTACAGGGAATACCCAAATACGTATAAGTGTATTCATATAAACTTCATTTGATTTTCAAATAATTATTTGAATCCAAGACATAGTTTGCCCGATCCAATGTTATTGCAAAGGTGAGTTTTCAATAAGTATGTTTAAGAATCAATTATTTGAATCTTGAAGTTTAGTATTTTGTAGTTTGTGTTTTAAGAAATGTTAAAAAAGAAGAAAATCTATTCTAATACTTTTTATATCTTTTCTTCATATCAAGGGGGTGGACTTGTTTATAATTTTAAAGCAAAGCTTTTAATATTATATTAAAAGTAATATAGGATGTGAATATTGGTTGGGTATTACAAATATAAATTAAAATATTAAAAATCCAATAAAATTTTATATGGTTTTTCAATAAATATTAATTATTGTGTATATATTGTTGCTAGTGTATTTGAAAATTAATTTATATTAAATAATTATATGTATTTAATGGCGCTTCACTAAAACAGTAGAAGGTGTGGGTTCTATGGTGAATTGATTGAGGCTATAAAAGTACTGAAACATGTAATAGTCTTTATTCTATGGCTGTCAAATTATAAATTGAAGTTGCTGAAAATCATGTACTTATGTATTCGTAGATATTTTAGACCTCTACTGCTGTCATTATTTTATCCAATCGTATCCGAAGCCCAGAGGTAGTGATTAAAAATTCTTCCTTGTTTTTAGTTTCTAAAGTTTTGATTGTAATAATGTCATTTGTAATTAAAGAATCATTAGCCCAATAGCTGATACTAAGTTCTTTTTTTTGCGTTGCAAATGCTTCAAGTTGATCATAGAAATCGCAACTTACTTTTTGATATTTATCCATTGTATTTTATTTGCGGCCACGTTTTCCCGTAGACCAAGGTTCCCAGACATTGAACATGCGCATCGAAAACTCGAGTTGTTGTTTTTTTATGAGTGCGTCAATATCTGCTTTAGTATGGCGAATAAGATTAATGTTTTCATCGGATGAATTGGCATAGCCCAAGGTAACTGCAGCGATAATGGCAGAGTTAATTTTTAGTGATTTCAAATCTACTTTATCGTAGGTGTCAGAAGCTGCATGGTAGTTTCGCCCATATCCTCCAAATTTTCCAGCTCTGTGATTGGCCACTAGGTTAGGAACTCCTTCTAGCATAAAATCAAAGTTATCTGTACCGATGATGGTAGCGTCTACATGAGTGTAAGGTCCGAAAGCTTCAACAGGTTTTAGTAGTTCGTCCAAAATAGGAAATAATGCTTCTCTGCCATTGGTGAAAAAACCAAAGATAGAACCACTTCCAATATCTACGGACATCGCCATTTTGTGTTTATCTAATTCTTTGGCGTGTTTTACGGTATATGCCCACGAGCCAAAGTAGCCTTGTTCTTCTCCATTCCAAAGTGCAAAGCGAATAGTACGTTTTGGTTGGATACCCAATTTTTGCATTTGCCGAGCGATATCGATCATCATCGAAACATTACAACCATTATCATTAGCACCTGTACCTAATGCCCAAGAATCAAGATGAGAACCGATGATGATAACTTCGTCAGGTTTCTCACTTCCTTTAATTTCAGCGATGACGTTATGCGAAGTAAATTTTCCACCGACTTCCGCATCAATCGTTGCATCAATAATTAAGGATTTATTTTCTCTAATACTTCTCAGACAGCGTTTAGCATCTTCTCTTGCCATTACTAATTGAGGTATCTTATTATCAAAAACTTTTTTAGTAACAAAACGATAAAGCAAACCATTAGGACGAGAAGCCATAAAAATGATTCCTTTTACACCTGCCTTACGAGCAAAGTCTTCTGTCTTTGATGCATTCGTATATTCTGTAAATAAGCCACCAATGTCTAAGCACAAATCCGTTTCTACCAATACAAAAGCATCTTTAGCAGCAGCACCTAGTTTTTCGAAATCCTCAGCGGTTCCAGTACCAGCATCAAGGAGTTTCCCTTTGTACGATTGAGCAGGAGAGTAAAACTTTGAGACGACTAATGGTGTAAATTCGATATCACCACTAATAGTAGCAGTCGTTGATTTTTCAAGCCAAAGAGAAGGCATATCAAAAGCTTGTTTCCATGCCTTTACACCAGCTTTTTCAAATTGCTTTAAAGCCCATTCAACGGATTGTTCATTAGCCTTCGAACCCGTTACTCGTCCACCAATATCGTCGCATAATTCTTGCAGATTTTCTTCAAGTGGCGTTTCTGCAAGTAAAGCGGCGGTTAGTTTTGCTACATCATTGTTTTGAGCAATGAGCAAACTACTTGCTAAAAGGAAAAAGGTAATGATAAAATATTTAGGCATAGTTATTAATTTTGATTATAAATGAGCAAATAAAACGAATGCTTATTATAGACTTTATTCTAGAGAATTTTGTACAGCACAAAAGCGTCTTTTTATCTCACTTGGGAGCATAACCCATCCACAATGTGGTTCATTCCATCAAATATCCATAGGATATTTGGTTGTTTCACAACTGCACTGCATTCATCCTCACCTGTAAGTTCTATAGATATTAGGTTGCTAGCATTTCTTGACTGTACTAAAAATCCATCTTTTTTTACTCATAAAAACATTTCAGAATTAAGTCTAATATAAAGAAAAAAATTAATTTTTCTATTTTGATGTAGCGTTTTTCGTTTTTAGAGATATGTCATCATAAAAATAATTGGCATAATTAGATAATAAAGGTATTTGACTTAATGATGCGTTTAAACGGTGTTATACTTGAAATGTAGGATGTTTGGAGAGGGATGATAAAACCTGAAGAACGGATTTATTAAGTGTTGTATACAGAAACCAAAATGGTTTTCGGATTACCAAACGATTAAAACTACTGAAAATCAAACCTTAGCTACCCATGATGATCCGAAAACCGAATACCGGTATAGAATGCGATAAAAAAAACATGATGTCCCTTTAAGGAGACACCATGCGAATAACCAAAATAGGTTAAAAACTATATTCTTAAAATTTCATTAATCATATTGAATTAGTATGGAGTTCTTAGTCTCCAAATTAATAGACAAAGCTATTGAAGAGTAGCATTGCTACAAAGCATAGTAGTTTACTTTAACTACGATTTATTTAATAGATAGTATATATTGGTGTAGAACTACTATTTTAAACTTTAAGAAAAGTT
>JAHDIP010000280.1 GCA_020630735.1 Saprospiraceae bacterium
AATAAAACGGCTAAAAAGCAAGCAGTGCTTCTAGTTGTTTTTCCATTGCTTCGCTAGTATCAGCTTTTATATTTCCATCCTCATCGATACAAGCCTCTAATGAAGAAATGGGTAATTTATTAGGCATTACAAGCGTTCCTACATGATTGAGAACACCTGTCAAATGATCCATTCCTCGGAGATTTCCTGCACGACCTGACCCCACACCTACTAAAGCAGCTTTTTTCCCATTGAAGGTTTCTTTATAAGCCCTTATTGAGCAAGCATCTAAAAAAAGTTTCAAAATTCCAGGATAGCTACCATTATATTCAGGAATTACAAACAAATATTTATTGGCAGGAATCATATAGTCATCTTGGATTTTTCTCAAAGAATCCACTTGCCCAGCTTCAGAGTACATCTCTGCATGCAAAATATCAGCAGATATATCTTCAAGTGCTAGTAATTTTACATTTTCCTCTCCTTTATTTTTTGCCAATTCAAATAGATGCTGAGCAAATTTCATTGTTTTATTTCCCTTTCTGTTCGTTCCGCATATAATGGTAATCATAGTTTTCTTTTTAAAACTTTATTTATGAGTGAATTCTAAAAATTATCTATCAATTCAACAAACTTAATTAAATTTTGATCAAAAAAAGGTAGAAAAAAATTCTTAAAAAAATATATGTAAGGAAAAATCACTTTTACATAGGGTATCTTTTACAAAAAATGTATCTTTAAGGTCAAATATTAAAAAAAATACACTATGAAGTTAACTTACTACGGTCAATCAGCTTTTGGCGCTACTGTTGGTGGCAAAAACCTTATTTTTGATCCGTTCATTTCTCCTAATGAACAAGCAAAAGATATTGATGTAGAGAAGTTAGAAGCTGACTATATATTGCTCTCGCATGGTCATCTTGATCATGTAGCAGATACAGAATCTATAGCAAAACGTACTGAAGCTCCCATCATTTCCAACTATGAAGTTGTAACTTGGTATGGGAATAAAGAATTAAAAGGTCATCCGCTTAATCATGGTGGAAAATGGGCTTTTGATTTTGCAACAGTCAAATACGTTAACGCTGTTCATTCGAGTATGCTACCTGATGGTTCTTATGGAGGCAATCCGGGTGGTTTTGTAATTTGGAATGACGATGTGTCGTTCTATTTTGCAGGCGATACCGCTCTTACCCTCGATATGAAACTGATACCGATGACTTGTCCAAAACTCGATTTTGCAATCTTGCCTATAGGTGATAACTTCACAATGGGCTACGAAGATGCTGCTATAGCTAGTGAATTTATAGAATGTGATAAAATTATTGGTTGTCATTATGATACCTTTGGTTTTATCAAGATAGATCATGCAGCGGCTAAAAAAGCCTTTGCAGCAAAAGGGAAAGAATTGATTTTACTAGAGGTCGGACAAACACTGTCGATCTAGTTTCCAATGGTTTCGATTAAACAGCAGGATTTACCATTTAGGAAACAAGAAAAATAAAAACATGGGAAAAGTAATTGCAATTGCAAATCAAAAAGGTGGGGTTGGAAAAACAACAACAGCTATCAACTTAGCTGCTTGTTTGGCTATTTTAGAAAAAAGAGTACTCTTGATTGACTCTGATCCTCAAGCAAACTCCACCTCTGGTGTTGGAGTTTTTGCGGGTGACGTGAGTACAAGTGTTTATGATTGTTTGATTAATGGCGCTGACCCTAAAGAAGCCATTATAAAAACGGATACACCAAATTTATATTTACTCCCTTCTCATATCGACTTAGTCGGTGCAGAAGTAGAGCTAGTAAGCAGGTGGCGTAGAGAATTTGTAATGAAAGATGTTATTGATAAAATTAGAGAAGATTTTGATTATATCTTTATTGACTGTCTACCTTCCTTGGGGTTAGTAACCGTAAATGCGCTTACTGCTTCCGACTCGGTATTGATACCTGTACAATGTGAATTTTTCGCTTTGGAAGGTTTGGGTAAATTAAAAAACACTATTGTTTTAGTTAAAAAACAACTAAATCCAAAATTAGAAATTGAAGGTATTTTATTGACGATGTATGACAAACGTTTAAGGTTGGCAAATGAAGTCGTGAATGAAGTAAGAGAATATTTTAAGGAACAAGTTTACGATACTATTATTCACCGTAATTCTAAAATTGGTGAAGCTCCAAATATGCATACGCCTGTGGTCATTTATGATGCAGCAAGTAAAGGTACAATCAACTTCCTTAATTTATCAAAAGAGTTTTTGAGTAAAAATGATGATACTATCATTTTAAAACCCAAAAAAAAAAGAAATAGCACAACAAAAGTAAAGAGTTCGAAGAAAAAAGATGTTGTAGAGTAAAAACGTCAAAGACATACTATACTTATCGATATTTGGTTTACAGATTATCGTTAGAAAGCATTACTTGATTGTCTAAAGCCTTAAACTTTTGACAGTCTAAACAACATTTTTATAGATCAAGTTGCATATTCATTTCCTAATAATAAGCATTTTCACAAATGGCAAAGAAGGTAAGAAAAAAAGAACTAGGCAAAGGTATAAGAGCCTTACTCTCCAATATAGATTCTGAGATGGACGAAAATCCAGCACAGGTAGTTCAAGAGTTATCCAGTTCTGTTGCTATGCTCCAAATCAATTTAATTGAAGTAAATCCATTTCAACCTAGAAAAGAATTTGATGAAACAGCATTAAATGAATTATCTGAATCATTAAAGATACATGGACTTATCCAACCGATAACGGTAAGACGACTCAATGAAAATTCTTATCAATTAATTTCTGGTGAACGTCGTCTTCGTGCATCTAAGTTGGCGGGGTTAAAAGAAGTACCTGCCTATGTACGAGTAGCAAATGACCAAGAGATGTTGGAAATGGCTTTGGTAGAAAATATCCAACGCCAAGAATTAAATGCTATTGAAATTGCTATTACTTACCAACGACTAATGGACGAATGTAAGCTTACGCATGATACGCTATCGGCGCGCGTAGGTAAAAAGCGTAGTACGGTTACCAACTACATGCGTTTACTTCGTTTGCCTCCTGAAATTCAACAGTCGTTAAAAAAAGGAGAAATCTCTATGGGGCATGCTCGTGCCTTAATTGGAGTCGAAGATTTAGCCTTACAACTGACACTCTTCAAGCAAGTCATTACAGAAAATTTATCTGTACGTGAAGTTGAAGACTTGATTCGTCGCTTCAATGATAAAAAGCCAAAAGCAGCTCCAAAATCTACATTACCTGAGGCTTACCAAACGGTACAAGACTCGCTCCGAAATTATCTTGGAGCCAAAGTTCAACTCAAACGAAAAACCAATGGTAAAGGTCAAATCCTCATCAATTTTAATGATGATAATGATCTTAATCGTTTACTCGATTTGATTGAAGAAGGTTAGAACTCCAAAATATACTTATATTGAACGTTAAAGAAATAGTTTCTGTAACGCTGATCCTGTTTTCTGTTATTGACATCTTAGGAAACATACCACTCATTATCAGCCTCAAAGAACAAGGGAAAAAAATAGAATCAGGTAAAGCAACTATTACCGCAGGTCTTTTGATGGTTGCCTTTTTGTTTGCAGGAGAATCTATCCTTCACCTCTTAGGTGTAGATGTACAATCTTTTGCTATTGCTGGTGCTATTATTATTTTCTTACTAGGTATGGAAATGGTCTTAGGCATTACTTTATTTAAAGATGATCCTGAAGATTCATCCTCTTCTATTGTGCCTATAGCTTTTCCGATGATTGCTGGAGCAGGAACACTTACTACCCTACTTTCGTTAAAAGCAGAGTATGAAACAGTTAACATTTTAGTAGGTATTGCGTTTAATATTATCATCGTTTTCATCGTCTTAAAAAGCTCTTCTTGGATTCAGCAAAAACTCGGAAAAAGTGGAGCAAATGTTTTACGAAAAGTATTTGGTATTATTTTGTTAGCCATAGCTATCAAATTATTTAAATCAAATTTCACACTTTAAGAAGCAAGATAAACGTTATCAAATAAGATGAAATTGAGACACTTTTATATCTTCTTATTTTTTATATCAAGCCTGACACTTGTTGGGCAAGAAATAGATTCTACCCAGATAAAAGAAGTTCCTACTTCTGATGAGGTAATTGATACCATTTCAGAATCAATTAATACTGATTCGAGTAAGATTAGTCAATCGAAGAAAAAAGGATTCGTTAAACGCTTTTTAACCGAATCTTACCCTTCTCCTAAAAAAGCTGCTATTTTATCTTTAATCCTTCCTGGTGCTGGTCAAGCTTATAACAAAAAGTACTGGAAAATACCAATCGTATATGCTGCATTTGGCGGATTGACCTATGCAGTTATTTATAATGGTGGCTATTACAGACGTTTTAAAGATGCATATGCTTTAAAACTAGAAGGTCAGGAACATGAGTTTTCAAATACTAATCTTGATAACGCAACCACTTTATATGAGTACAGAAACTCTTTTGACAAAGATTTACAACTCTCCTATATAGGTTTTTTCATTACTTATGTCCTAACTGCTTCTGAAGCTTTCGTCAATGCGCATTTACTCAATTTTAATGTAGATGACGACTTGACTTTGCAAATAAATCCAAGCTTACAATACGAACCTATCCAAGGAACTCAAGTCGGTATTGGCCTTAGTCTTCGACCTCAAGCAAAGCCTAAACAGGTGCCAAAATCATTTCTTCTTTTAGATTAATTAGATACTATATGCCCTTGTGTTAAACAGAAGATTTTCATATATTTGCATATCCCATCCTAAATATTACCGAAAATTCGTCCCCAAGGAATACTATTTTTTTACTATATACCACATTTCCATGAACAAGTTAACCTTGCAATATATTGCTGTGCAAACAGTCAATATATACTCAAAACTACAATCAATCCTCTTTTTATTACTCCTCTCTCTTTTATTCCAACTCGAATCGAATGCTCAATGCATGTCTCCTGATCCTGCTCCATTTTCAAATCAAGCTATGGACTGGACAAATATCAGTATAGACGGCATTGAGGGCAACGCTGAAATTGGGTTATTACATTATTATACTGGTTCAAAAATTATTGTATATGATGGTAGAATAAAAGTACTAGTAGAAAACGGTGAATTGGTCAATCTATATGGTCAAAACCAAAGTCTAGATGGTACCGAAGATTTTAGTGGGTTTGGTGAATTTCAGGATCTAGCAGAAGGAGAATGGGTAATAGCTTACGAACATCAAGTAGATGGGCGGCTAGGCTTTATTTCCTTTAGAGTAGAAGCCAATCAAATTATAGCACACGAATACGGTATCCAAGCAGGTAGTGACGGCGATGGCATAATAGCTGGAGATTGTGCCTCTTTGGTCGTTCAACTTCCTATTGAACTCGCTACTTTTGATGCTGAAACAAAAGACAAAGTAGTCGAATTAAATTGGTCTACCTTTAGTGAATTGAATAATATGGGTTTTGAATTGCAACGTAGTACAGATTCTCGTATTTTCAAAACCATAGAGTGGATAGATGGCAAAGGCACATCCCAAGAAACAAATAACTATCAATTTACTGATAAAGGTGTTATTGCAAATATCAGCTACTATTATAGATTAAAGAGTATTGATTTTGATGGTACGAATCATGTTTCTAAAATTGTAGTCGCAAGAATTAAGGGCTTATATGGTGATAATATTAGCACACTATACCCTAACCCTGTAATAAGTAATACTACGAGTATCCAAATACTTGGTGAACAAGAGGAACTCGTCAACATAAAACTTTACAACACCATTGGTCAAGAAATAAAAAACTTGACTTATGAAATTCAAAAAGGTATCAATATTCTTGATATCAATGTTAATCATTTACAGTCTGGTCATTATTATTTGATTCTTAATATAAACGATCAGGCTTATAAAAGAAGTTTGTACATTACCCGTTAATGTAATTACTAAATGCCCACTCTCTGCAAATTCCAAAAGCATCACTCATATCCTTTGAGGTATGGGTGATGCACTAAAACTCACCATCCATATACCAAATACTACATATATAAATAAAAACTACTAGTTCGGATTTTCAAAATTTGTCTTGATTTTTTAATACTTTTGCGAAATATGTACGTCTAAAGTAGATAGACACTAAGTCTATAACTGACTTTAAAGTGCTACAAAACAAAAACGCAAACTATGGCAAACAAGATTTTCGACTTTAAAACTCCACAAGAAAGAGATGATACTTTTATTGCACTCTTTGTTGTCCTTTTATTTGTTGCTTTTATTCTCCGTTATACAGGCTGCTCTGAATCAGATATAAACAACATAGTACCAGAATTAAATGCTGCTCCAGCTGTTGTCACCAATAATTCTAGCGACCGTGATGGAGATGGCATTATCAATGTAAATGATAAATGTCCAAATATTGCTGGTTTAGAAATAAACAATGGCTGCCCACCTGATGCTGATGGAGATGGTCTCCATGATCAAGAAGATAAATGCCCAGAACAAGCTGGTAAAGTGATTAATAATGGCTGCCCGATGGATAGAGATGGAGATGGTGTAGTAGATAGCAAAGATAACTGTCCTAAACTGAAAGGAGAAGCCAAAAATAATGGCTGCCCTCTTTCAAGAGATTCAGACGGCGATGGTACAATGAATGAGAAGGACAAATGTCCAAACATTGCTGGGTCAAAAGATAATAATGGTTGTCCGCTCGATGCTGATAATGATGGTATACCTGATAAATACGATAATTGTCCTGAAAAAGCTGGTGTAAAATCTAATAAAGGTTGTCCTCTTGATGCTGATGGAGATGGCATTGCCGATAAAGATGATAAGTGCCCGAACGAAAAAGGTACATTAAGAGACAAAGGTTGTCCTGTTGATACAGACCGTGACGGTGTTTATGACAAAGATGATAAATGTCCTCGACTTAAAGGTATAGCAACCAATGGTGGCTGTCCTCCAGATTCAGACGGCGATGGTATCTACGACAAAGATGATAGGTGTCCAAACAAAAAGGGTATTAAGGCTAATAATGGTTGCCCTGAAGTTGTAATCGAGAAAGCCGATAAAGAGATTTTAGACAAGGCAATTCAGAATGTAGAATTCCAAGTCAATCGTGCTACGCTAAAACCTAGTTCAGTTAGCATTCTTGATCAAGTGGTTACTATTCTTAAAAAATATCCTGATTATAAAGTTAGCATTAGTGGCCATACAGATAATGTAGGAAATGATGCAGAAAATATGACCCTATCTACAGAAAGAGCAAAAACCTGCTACAATTATTTCATCGGTAAAGGTATCAACAAAAATCGCCTAAGCTATAAAGGCTTCGGAGAAACGAAACCCAAAGCGCCAAACGATACCGCCGCTAATAAGCGT
Organism: Saprospiraceae bacterium; assembly: GCA_020630735.1. Classification (GTDB taxonomy): domain Bacteria; phylum Bacteroidota; class Bacteroidia; order Chitinophagales; family Saprospiraceae; genus JAHDIP01. The sequence goes on from JAHDIP010000280.1 coordinate 7,352, forward strand.
AAAAATAGACGAGTAGAATTTGAATTAAATTACTAA
>JAHDIP010000281.1 GCA_020630735.1 Saprospiraceae bacterium
ACTAAGACGTACAAAAATAGCTTTATTTATGTGGTTCTTAGTTGTTCTTTATAAAAATACCAACATATAGGGATATGCTTTTGTCCGAATAAATGCCATCTTTGCCTTTCAGATGACCCCAAAAAATCTGTAAACAAATATAATCGTCTTGGTAAATCGAGGCGATTTTTTTTTGCTGTATTTTTAAATAGTTCATCCCCAATGGGGCTGCTATTCATTTGTTTCTCCTTGGTAGGAAATAGCCAACAAACCAATAAAAGTAATTAATCCATTAAGTAGTAGAAGCTCAAAACCAAACTTATAGCCAAAGAAAAGAGTTTCCGAATATTTATTTAAAAAGTAGGTAATAAGGGGCGCTGCTGCACAAATGTATGGAACATACTTATCTATAACGTTTCTTTTTGAGAAAAAGCCAAAAGCATAAAGTCCAAGTAATGGACCATAAGTATAACCAGCTACTTTAAATATCCATGAGATAACAGTACTATCATTGATCAACCAGAAAACCATAATAACAATAAACAATAAGATAGAAAAACCAATGTGTACTAGTGTACGGGTTTGTTTCTGTTCATCAGAAGTATTTTGTTTTTTGGAGAGATTTTTATTGAAGATTGATTTATCTAAAATATCTTTTTCGGTAAAATCAATATCTTTTTTTTCGGCTTGAGTTGCCTTTTCAAAACCTAAAAAGTCGATGCAAAATGAAGTAGTTAAGGCCGTTAAAGCAGAATCGGCACTTGAGTATGCCGCAGCAATTAAGCCCAGAATAAAGACGATACCGATGGTAGGCGAAAGATGTTCTAATGCAATAGTAGGGTAGAGGAGATCAGTGTTATTGGTGACATTACCATTGACAATTTTAGTAGGGATATCAATACCTACTTCACCAGCATAAATAAAAAGCAATGCTCCGAGTGTCAAGAAAAGTAGATTGGCAAAAACAAGTACAATGCTAAACCAAAACATATTTTTTTGAGCTTCGCCTATGGTACGGCAGCTTAAGTTTTTTTGCATCATATCTTGGTCGAGTCCAGTCATGACTACTGCGATAGAAGCACCAGCCAAAAACTGTTTAAAGAAATTTTTAGGATCACCCCAACCACCTTCAAAAAAGAAAGTCTGAGAATAGGCACTTTCGAGTACTGCCATCCTCATTTCTCCGAAAGAAAAATCCAATCGTTGGCATATAGCAAAAACAGTAAGACTAACTGCCAATAACATGCAAGTAGTTTGCAGGGTGTCTGTCCAAACAATGGTCTTAATTCCTCCTCTAAACGTATATATCCAGATCAAAATAATGGTCATTAAAACGGTAGCCCAAAAAGGAATACCAAAAGGCTGCATCACGAACTGCTGCAAAACAATTGCAACTAAGTAAAGTCGAAAAGAAGCACCTATGGTACGAGAAAGTAAAAAGAATGCAGACCCAGTTTTGTAGGATGCTACCCCAAAACGTTGCTCCAAATAAGTATAGATGGATGTTAGGTTAAGCCGATAATACATCGGCATCAAGACCGTAGCGATAATAAAATAGCCGAGCAGATAACCAAAAACCATCTGCATATATGAAAACTGATTGCTTTCTACCCAACCAGGTACCGAAATAAAGGTAACACCTGAAAGGGAAGCCCCAATCATTCCGAAAGCCACTAAATACCAAGGAGATTCTCGACCAGCTAAAAAGAAGTTAGAGTTATTGGAATCCTTTCCTGTAAAATAGGAGATTGTCATGAGCACCATAAAGTATAGTGCAATAATTCCAAGAATCAGCCAAGGCGTCAGAGTCGTTTGCATATAGATTTTAAAAAGCTACGAAATAAGGGCAAATGTAGATAATATCAGTTAATAGACAAGTAATTACTTCATTATTTTGAAGTAATGGGAGTTACTACATTTCTTCTTTACCTCCATATGCTAGATCGCCAGCATCGCCGAGGCCAGGTACTATGTACGATTTTGCTGTTAGTTCTTCATCGAGTGCCCCCATCCAAATATGAACATCAGGGTGTAAACGTCGGATATAGTTCAAGCCATTGGTAGAAGCAACTGCCGTAACAACATGTATAGAGGCAGGCGTACCGAATTGTTTAAATTCTCTTAAAACTATGTCAATAGAGGCACCAGTGGCAAGCATTGAATCTGCAAGAATAAATACAGAATCATCTAAATTGGGAGAGGAAAGATATTCTAACTTTATTTCAAAAGTTCCTCCTTTGTGGTGTTTCCGATAGGCAGAAGCAAAAGCATTATCTGCGTGGTCAAATACATTTAATAGCCCTTGGTGTAAGGGGAGACCTGCTCGGAGTATAGTCGAAAGTACAACTCGTTGAGAGGGAAGCATCACACTTGCAATACCAAGAGGTGTTTCCACCTGTTTCTCCTCGTAGTCAAGCGTTTTGCTCAGTTCATATCCTAATACTTCTCCAACACGTTCTAAATTACGACGAAAACGCATTCGATCGCCTTGTACTGTTACATCTCGCAATTCTGAAATAAATCGATTGGCTACACTCTTATGTTCACTTAAGTTGAATATCATAGGTTGTTTGTTTATAGATTCCCTATTGCCAAATATAATAAAATCTGTAAAAACGTCTTTACTATTCTTCGTATTATTCTGTTCCGATGCGCAAAATCCTTTCAATTACCTGTTCATACACTAGTTCCCAACCTTTCCAATCTTCGATGCCAGATAGAGAGCTATTATGCCATAAGGTACAAAAAGTACCACCGACCTCTCTCGTTGAGTCCAAAACGGGGGAGATATAGCTTAAGACTTTTGAAGGCGTCAATTTACAATATTTTTGTAACGTAACATCCATTACCTGAAAAGGATGAATCACTAGTTTTGTAGGCGTTTCGTTTTCCAAATCATACCAAAAAAAAGGTGTTGCTACACTAGCCCTAAATCCAATATCTTCGGCATAGCCCATAGAGTAGTCAGCTTCAATATTTATCGCAATTAATTGTTGGTAAGTTGTTGGAAAGTGTAATTTTAAAAAATGTTGACGACTACTTATAACCGCAGAATTTGTGATGTTTTCCAAACGTGTCTTTTCTTCATCAACAAGCACCAAATTTGAATTGGAAGAATAGGATGGATGAATGCCTATTTTATTCTGTTGATGGATGGATTGGATTAATTGGATGAGTGCATTTTTATCGTGAGCTATATTTTTGTCATAAGTGCCATAGTTGCCTAATAAAAAAAAGAAAATAGGGCGCAATTTATATTTTTTATGCAATAGCTCAAGGTAATCAAAAGTATCAAAGGGGTCTTTAGTATTTCCAATTTGTACCTTTAATCGCTGCAACATTTTACTAATTTGTGCGTGGCTCAAGTCGTTAATGTATCCTCCTAAGCTTCGAATAATGCCTTTGTTTTTGTAGGCCCAGGCCAAATCGATATCATAAGTTGGTAGATAGTTAAATACTGGTAAGTTAAGTTTTACCGATGGATACCGTTTTTGTAGCAATCCGCCTAGTTTTTTAAACCAACAATTTACAAGTGGTTGATGAAGAAAATTGGCTCTATAAGCAAGACTTTCACTGGCACTAAATCGGTGGTGTTGATCTTTTTCGAAAGGCAAATATTCTTCATATCTACTAATTAGATAAAAAGAGCTAGCAAAAATATCAAACGGGATGTCAGTATCAGGAACAGTAGTTGAAAAAAACGAAGGTAATTCATCCCACTGTTCCAACTTAAGAGATTGTGGTTTGATGCTTTTTTCTGCTAGTAGTGGGTGACAAGGAATAAAGAATTCTTCAGGTAAAATCCTCTCATTGCTATAATTTATTTTTGGTAGACGTGAGTTAATATATACCAACTTATTGCTAGTTAGTTCTAGCGAAATGCCTAAATATTGATCGAAAGCATAATGAAGTATATAACGAACTCGATTTGTAAGGGAAGAAGTATAAAGGATAATGTTCATAAACTACCCATCTTGAAGATTTGGTAAACTATTTGTAATAAAAAAGGTAAAGAATTTTCTAAAACACGCTTCACAACACAAAATACTTGGTATAAAGGTATCAAAATGAACTATTTATTATCAAAATGTTATATTTTTTTTGATTATAATTTAGTAATTTAACAATTTTAGATATAACTTGTGTGAAACATTTAAAGAATGAAACTAACAATTGAGCTTAAAATATGGCTTTATTGTTCATTCCATGCTAAAGTTTCACTCCTTTAGGTTGTCGAATTTAAGACAGAGTAACTTTTGTGAAATCTTTCAATATAAACATAAGAACAATTATTTTTTTAAAGTAAATGTATATGCTCTATTTTATATTTGTTATATACATTTACCAAATAAAATTTTAATCATTTTATATGGCTAAGAAAAACGAAGTTAGTAATGGTTCAATAGATTTTGGTGATATTGCAGTTATACGTAATATTATTGTAGGTCCGCTTTTCAGTGAATTAGAAACGCGTTTTGATGAATTAGAAGAAAGAGTCAATAACCTAGAACAGTTATTGGATACTAGAGTATTATCTTTAGAAGGTCGAACAAAAGATATGGAGAAAGTCTTTTCCAAAGAAATAGGAAAGGTCGAAAAAAATACTTTAGCTTCTTTTGAAAAAACAGATGAAAAAATAATAAAAGAGAATAAGAAAAGCCTTCAGCTACTAGGTAAAATGCTAGAAGATATGGCGCGTAAATTGAAGCAAGATTAATTGAATTTGTATAGTCTGAGTAGCTTCGAAGTCATTACTTAATATTTTATATTTTTTTTATGGTGATGGATCAATCTAAACCTTCAAATGATGAGCTAATGGAAAAGCTCAAAAAGATTCTTCTGAAAGAAGACAGGGAGGAGTTGGATAAGTTGAAAGCATTGATCAATAGTAGAGAGCAATTATCTGAAAAGGTAGCACCTATTATTGAGGAGCGATTAGATTTTCTTCGCCAAAATTTTCCTGAAGAGTATAAAGGAGTTATTAATAAAATAATTGAAGAAAAATTAAAAAGTTCTCAAGCTCAAATTATTGATGCTATTTATCCTGCAATGGGAAAAATGATCAAAAAATACATCAATCATCAATTTGTTCAATTTAAAGAATCTGTAGATAATAAAGTCAAAAACTCTTTTTCGGTTAAAGGTTTTATGCAACGGATGCGCTCTAAATTTGGAGGTGTTGATGAAACTGAAGTATGGATGAGAGAACTTAGCAAAGCTAGTAAAGATGAAGTCTTTGTGATTCAGCGTGATTCCGGTTTACTTATTGGGCATGCATCTTTGAAAGAATCAGACGATAAAGAAGTAGTCGCAGGTATGTTTACAGCCATCAAAAGTTTTGTAGAAGATGCCTTTAAGAAAGGGCAAGAAGATTTGGGATCTATAGATGGAAATACTTATACCATACAAATAGAAAACTTTAAAACGTTTTATATAGCAATAGTAATGAGCGGAAAATTAACTATTGCCGAAAAAGAAGTCTTATCAAACGATATTCTTACATTTGCAGATGAAGAATTGTCCTTCGTATCTTCTGACATTACAGAAGATTCTTTTGATATGATTTCGAACAAATTAAAAGCATATTTTTTTAACCAAAAAGAAGTGCTGAAAACTTAAAGTATATCATGATTAGCAAAAAAGTAATCCTTACTGGGAGTTTTGGTGTAGGGAAAACATCACTTTTCAACCAATTTATCTACGAAAAATTTAGTGATAAGTATTTAACAACAATTGGTGTGAAAGTAAATAAGAAAGTAATTCAAGTAAATGGAAAAGATCTTTCTATACTCCTTTGGGACATTGCTGGCGAAGTAGCGCAAGATAAAGTACCTACTTCTTATTTTTTAGGCGCAAGTGGCATTATTTATGTTTTTGATTTAACACGCCCGTCTACTTACAAAAATCTCGAGAGCGATATTGCTTACTTGAAAGGATTATTAAAAGAAGGTAGCATTATCAAAATTGTAGGAAATAAGAAAGACCTTGTCACAGATGACCAAATAACACAAGTAATAGACGATATCTCTCTACCAGTAGATATTATAACAAGTGCCAAAACGGGTGAAAATGTTGAAAACATGTTTGCCCTGCTTGGAGAAGAATTAGTCGTTACCTAATAGTATAATGCAAAAACTCCAACAATTCAAAACACAACATTTATCAAAGTTTAGCCAGTTAATTCTGCTAAACAATAGAGGGCATGTAGTTGCTAGTTGTGATTCTATTTTTTCTACAGTTGCTTTAAGAGACAAACCTGCCTCTGACTGGTTTCCTTTTATCGAAAGTATTTTTGATTCTTTACTTAGCATCGAAGTAGACCATCCTGAAGTGCGTTTTTCTAAAGTCGAAACACATCTGGATATATTACCAGGTTCTTACGACTATACCTTTACATCTGTACATCTAGATGGAGAAAACTATATTCTTTGGAGTATTTATGACTATACAGATTTGTATGATGATTTCAAAAAGTTTCAACAAAGAAGAAACGAACTCGAAATTCATCGTCAAAAACTCGAAGAACGCAACAAAAAACTAAAACACCAGACGGATATTTTAGCTCAAAAAAATCTTCTTTTAGAAAACCTCAATAGTATTCAAAATGACTATTTTGGACGTATAAAGAATGCTTTGCAATCTCCAGTCAATGCACTTGATGGTCTGACTTTTATCTTATCTCAAAAAAATAATTCTGAAGACAGTGATTATATATCGGCATTAAGAGCTACTGCCGAACATTTGCAATCAGTTATTGCTGAATTTGAAGGAATGAGTGCTAATGATAATACTAGTGAATTATTAGAAGGGGAAAAAAAGGAGTTTAATTTGCGGTCTTTGATTGATAGTGTAATCGAATTATTTAGAGAAAATATAGGCGACACAATCAAAATTGATATTGATTATACGGATGATGTTCCTGCTATTTTATACGGCAATCCTTTGAGTTTGAAAAGAGTAATTTATAGTCTTTTGCTTAATTCTCATAAAAACGACCAATATAGTAGACTAGGAATAGCGATAAGTTCTGCTGAAAGAAAATCCTCAACGTATAAACTACAGATTGATATATATGAATATTTACTTCAAGAAAGCCGTTTAAATGGGAATCCATTTAATATGACAGAGCTTATATTGAGGCTTTCTGTAGTCAAAAAAATGATCGAATTGCAAGGAGGAAGTATTGCCGTATCCTCTGATCCAGCTAAACAAACGATAACGATTAGTTGTCAAATTCCACTATTGCTTCCTACTTCTGCCACATCTATACAATAAATTCCTACTTTTTATTCTATTTCATAGTCATACATGGCAATAAAATCATATATGGCAAATTATTTGAAGGTAAAACTTTAAGTACATTTAGTTGTTAGTAATGGGTGAATAATAAGTTCCCGATTTGGAGA
>JAHDIP010000282.1 GCA_020630735.1 Saprospiraceae bacterium
CTCAGTAGCTTTAATCGTTTGATAATCCCAAAACCACTTTGGTTTCAGTATATCTCCAAAAAGCCTAGACAAAGTATTTCAAAACAATAGATATGGCGAAAATTCAATTTTTATTAAATAATAGAAGCATTAATGCTGAATTGCCTTCTGGAACAACGGTACTTGATTTTGTTCGATACAACCAACATTTGGTTGGAACCAAAATCGGTTGCAGAGAAGGTGATTGTGGTGCTTGTACCGTTTTAGTTGGAGAAATAAGAGATGACAGATTATTTTATCAGTCAATGACTTCTTGCCTAATGCCTTTAGGTAATGCACACGGAAAACATATCGTTACCGTGGAAGGCTTGAATATGGAAAACCTGACACCTGTACAGCAGGCAATTGTAGATGAAGGTGGTACGCAATGTGGCTTTTGTACAGTCGGATTTGTGGTTTCACTTTCTGGTTTTACTTTAAGTCAAAAAGAGCATAACTACGAAAATGCGATTGCTGCTATAGATGGCAATATTTGTCGATGTACAGGATACAAATCATTAGAACGTGCTGCTGCAATTATTACGAAACAGTTAGCAGAGAAGGATACCGAAAATTCAGTTGAATGGTTAGTCGAAAAAGGATTTATCCCTGATTATTTTTTAACGATCAAAGAACGATTAGAGGCTTTACAGAGTTCTGTAATAGAACCTAGCGGAGAAGGTCAACGTGTTTTTATGGGTGGAGGAACAGATCTTTTTGTTCAACGACCAGAAGAAATGGCTGATAGTCCCCTCTACCATGTTTTCGGGCAACCATCACTAACAGGCATCGAAGAGCATAAAGGTTACTGTTATATAGGGGCAGCATCTACAGCCGAAGATATCCAAGCTTCACCTGTCATGCAGGCTATTTTTCCGAATCTTCGAGCACATATGAAATTGGTTTCCTCAACACCAATTCGAAATATGGGAACACTCGCAGGGAATATTGTTAATGCTTCACCTATTGGAGATTTAACAGCGTTCTTCCTAGCACTAGATAGCTCCATCGTACTCAACCATTTTGGTCAGCAACGAGAAATAAAGTTAAGAGATTTTTATTTAGGCTATAAAAAATTAGATAAAGCCACAGCTGAAAATGTGGAAACCATTTATTTTAAAATACCAGATAAAAATTCATACTTCAATTTTGAAAAAGTTTGTAAACGAACACACCTAGATATTGCAAGTGTCAATTCTGCTTGTTTGGTAAAAGTCGAAAAAGGAGTGGTGAAAGAAGCTCACTTATCTGCTGGTGGAGTAGCACCGATTCCAAAATATTTAGCCAAAAGCTCAGCAGCTTTAGTTGGTAAAAAAATAAGTCCTGAATTATTGAAAGAGGTAGAGCTTATTCTTCAAGAAGAGGTAGCACCTATTTCTGATGCCAGAGGTACTTCAGACTACAAACGTTTATTATTGCGTCAATTATTTTATGCACATTTCCTCACTTTCTTCCCTAAAGAAATCCAATTAGCAGAATTAGTTTAGAACAGAACAATCATGACGAAAGATATCAAACAAGGCATTGCTAAAAGCATGAAAAATATCGACTCTGCCAATCACGTAACAGGCAAGTCCATTTATGTAGATGACATTCCTGTACGAGTAGGTACACTTTATGCTTGCGCTTATGGATCGCCAATGGCACATGGTAAAATAAAAAATGTAGATACCAAAGCCGCTGCTGAACATGCAGGGGTATATAGCATTATAACGCACAAAGATATTCCTGGTGAAAATCAGATTGGTGGTATCATCCAAGACGAGCCTTTACTCGCAGAGGGTGAAGTACACTTCCAAGGGCAACCAATTGTTTTGGTGATTGCCGAAACAGAAGCTATTGCACACGCAGCAGTCAAAAAAATAAAAGTAGAGATTGATCCATTACCAGTAATAGTTGATCCTCGTGAAGCATTTGCCAAAGGTGAATTGCTAAGTACGCCTCGTACCTTTTCTTTAGGAGATACAAAAAAAGCATTTGCTAAATGTGCGCATGTTTTTGAAGGGCAAGCGGAGTCTGGTGGACAAGAACACTTGTATATTGAAACACAAGGTGCTTATGCTTATCCTACGGAACACGGAAGTGTAAGAATTTCGTCTTCTACACAAGGACCTACGCAGGTACAACGTGCTACAGCAAAAGTACTCGGCTTACCGATGAATAAAGTGGAAGTTGATGTTACTCGTTTGGGAGGTGGTTTTGGTGGAAAAGAAGATCAGGCTACACCTTGGGGAGCGATGGCAGCCTTGGCTGCTTTCGTCTTACAGCGTCCCATAAAATACGTCTTGCATCGAATGGAAGATATGAAGATGACGGGCAAAAGAAATCCGTACACTTCGGATTATAAAATTGGTTTGGATAAAGATTTAAAGATTGTAGCTTTAGAATCTACCTACTACCAAAATGGTGGAGCTGCTGCTGATTTGTCTCCAGCCATTTTGGAGCGTACCTTATTCCACTTAAATAACTCTTACTTCATTCCGAATGTGCAAGCTACAGCCAATAGCTGCCGAACGAATTTGCCACCCAATACTGCCTTTAGAGGTTTTGGTGGACCACAAGGAATGTTTGTCATAGAAGCGGCTATTGCTCATGCTGCTAAAGAATTGGGCGTAGATGCTATTGATATTCAACGGAAAAATTTACTAGCAGAAGGTGATGAATTTCCTTACGGACAAATTGCGGAAGGTTGCGAAGCAATTAATTGTTGGGACGAAGCAGTAGAGCGTTATGATCTAGAAAAAATCAAAAAAGAAGTAGTAGCTTTTAATGAAAAAAATACCCAATTCAAAAAAGGTTTGTCTTTAATGCCTATTTGTTTTGGTATCTCTTTTACGAATACGCAGATGAATAATGCTCGTGCATTAGTGCATGTGTATAGCGATGGGAGTGTAGGCGTAAGTACAGGTGCTATCGAAATGGGGCAGGGAGTCAATACCAAAATGGTACAAGTGGCTGCCGAAATTTTTGGGCTTGATCCAAAACGAGTTAAACTAGAATCGACCAATACGACTCGGGTAGCAAATACCTCACCTTCTGCGGCTTCGGCTACTGCCGATTTGAACGGAAAAGCATTGGCTATTGCTTGTAATGATATTTTAGCTCGACTGAAAAAAGTAGCACAAGATAATTTAGGTCATGATGAAAAAACAGCGATTGAAATCAAACATGAAACTGTTTTTGCCAATAATAAAAAAACGAAATTGACTTGGCATGAATTGGTACAAGCTGCTTTTATGGCTAGGGTCAATTTAAGTGCTAAAGGGCACTACGCTACGCCTCGTATCAACTTCGATAAAACAAAAGAAAAAGGACATCCGTTTGCCTACCATGTGTATGGTACAGCGATTACAGTTGCAACTGTAGATTGTGTAAGAGGTACTTATGAGTTTGATTGTGTAAAACTCGTGCATGATTTTGGTGCAAGTATGAATCGCATCATTGACCTTGGGCAAACCGAAGGCGGTCTCGTACAAGGTATTGGTTGGATGACGATGGAAGAACTTATGTACAATAAGGAGGGGCGTTTATTGTCAAATGCTTTATCTACTTACAAAGTACCCGACATTTATGCAGTTCCCAGAGAGATTGATGTACACTTTTTAAATACCGATAATCCGAATTTAGCGATCTTCCGTTCTAAAGCAGTCGGCGAACCACCTTTGATGTATGGTATCGGAGCTTACTTTGCTATTCGGAATGCGGTAGAGTCATTCAACCCTAAAGCAAAAATGGCATACTCTGCACCTATTACACCTGAGAAGGTATTGATGGGCTTGTATAGTTAGGTGATTAAAAAAAACGACTACAAATACAAGCTACCTGTAAGGTAACTTCCATTTGTAGTCGATTCAAAAAAAATTATTGTTTTGTAAATTTCCCCGTCAGTATCTGATCATCATTTTTGTATTCTACAATATAAGTCCCCGAGGGTAAATCGGCTATTGAAATTTTTTGATGAATATTTCCTCTTATTGTACGAATAATTTTCCCTGAGGTATCTAGTATTTTTAGGATAGCATCATTATCCTCGTTGGGTAATTCTACCGTAATAAAATCCTGTGCAGGATTTGGGAATAGTTTTATAGAAGAAGTTGCTGTAATATTTTCGGTAGAGACAAGAGAGCTAATATCAATATCATCAATAAAGAAACCAACATTAGCAATACTTTGAATACTGTAACTTAAATCGGTATAATTAAAAGAGAGATAGATTTTTTCTCCAGCATAATCGCTTAGATCAATTTCGTGTATTGTCCAATCTGTAGAGGCTAATGCTTCGAGGTTATAGATTTCTGTCCATGTTTGCTTATCATCTGTGCTAATAGAGACTGTTGCACTTTCATCCAAACCATTTACATCAGAATTTTCGAAGTATGCATTGAAACTAAGCATGTGATTATTGCCTTCTACCAGTTGGATGGCTGCTGTTTGAATATGCGTATATGTCCACCAAAGGTTGGAAGCAGAAGCTACTCCTGCAAAGTGTGAATCGTGAGTGACACCGCTATTTTGTTCCCAGTTTTCTGCTGTACCAAAAGTAGAACTCAAATTCGTATAACCGCCAAATTCGTAGCAATCAGGATGTCCATTTTCAAAATCTTCGTGATAAGGAACATCGTTTACAACTTCTTGAACGTTTGTTTCGTTTAATGGTGTTGTACCCCATTTGGCAATGTTTGATCCTTCTACCATTCCTGTAGCCCAGCCTGTATCGGGGCTTATAAAATCAACATCAAAAATATTACCAGCATTTTGCTCTTTCCATGTATCGCCATTATCCATACTGATGTAATAAAAGGCTTTGCCTGTAAAAGATTGTGTGCCGATGTAAACACCATTACTACCTGGCACGTATTCTACGGTCTCTATATCATTTGGAATAGCGATCTCTTCCCAAGTTGTTCCTCCGTCAGCAGTACGATAACCAACCCGTTTTTGAGTATCTCCATTCATACCAATACCTGTGCTATTTCCAGAAGAAACACATATTCCATTTTGAGTATCTCTAAAAGAAATAGATGTAGCGTCGTTTACAGGAAAATTGGTGAATGACCAAGTCTCTCCACGATCAGAAGAATGAAATATCTTTCCACTTAAAGTTCCAAACCAAATATGATCATCGACTACAGCGTAATTGGACGTACTATTATAGAGGTAATTAAAATCAAGAAGTAGCGTTAATAATGAGCTTGCCTGTGTCCAGTTATCTCCACCATCAAATGTTTTGAAGAGTAGATATCTATTTCCAGATACAGTCAAAACGAAACCTTCCATTGCATCATAAAAGTGGATGCCAGAAATGATCGATAGGTTAGTCGTATTTCCAAGATCCATTACTTCCCAAGTAATACCGCCGTCTTGAGTACGCATTACATGGGCAGGACCATTATTAGGCCAACCGCCGAAGAATGCTGTATTTTCATCAATAGCACAAATTGTAGATTGCCAGTCTGTTGCTGCATTGGGATAGCTAAAAGATGTCCAGGTATTTCCACCATCTGTCGTTTTTAGTATAGAAGAAGGACCGTTTAAATTAATGCCACCTACCCAACAAATTTGATCGTCAACGGCATCAATGGCTATAGAAAGGTAATTGATATCTGTATCTGTAGTTGGAACCCATTGGGCTATAGCATAAGTAGTTGTAAGTAGAAAAGTAAAGAGTAAAAAAATGTTTTTCATGTTAGTTAATTTATGGTTAATAATGATGAAGTCATTTTGAAAAACTTCAAATGATAATCGAGTGAATTGTAATGAGATACTTTGGATAAGTTTTTTGGTTATAGAAATGAGTGATCACAACAAAAATAAAGAGCCATTTTTGTTATTCGATTGCTAAATGTATAAACCTAATGTGCTGTTTTACGAAGTGTTGATTTGGATGTATAAAGGTTTAGAGAGCGAAGAGTTCTTATTTTTTAAGTAGCTCAGAACAAACAGTATGAGACTTAAAAGTTTAATAGAAGCTATGGTTTAGTCTGCTAGGTCGATTGAAGTAGAACAAGAAAGGGTGTATCAATTAGATACATCCTTTCTGAAAAAACTATAACTTTAAAACGATCCTTAGGTTTGAGATGGTACAGTAGAATTCGTACTAGGAACACCTACAGCATCTTTATTTACCCTAAAGACTTTTTTGGTCGGATCGCTTGATTCAATACAGTCGATATAGGTCTCTGCAATACGTTTATTGTATTTTGATTTGAGGTGCAATTCATCAAACCAATAAGAAGGTTTTGCGTAGCCACGAGAGTCTATGTGATAAACATTTTTTCTATCTTTTCCGATGTCAATCAGCATTTCATTAAATTCATGAATCATCGTTGTCATGATGGCGGTTTTATGAACGTTGTCGTAAATACCTCGGATATTGAGTGGCTTGTCGAGCCACTTTCCGTTACGCATAAACTTTCTGATGATATGACTTCTATTGGAACTAGGGATAGGGTAGTCGTAGCCTTGCGTAATGATTTTCATATTTGGAAATTTTCCACTTGTTTCAATATTATGGAAAATTAAAGCGTATTGAAATCTAAAAACATTGATGAGTGCCCAGAAGTCTTTGTTTAAAAATTTTCTTCCAAGAACAATTCGATGTGCGATTTCTTTGCTAATGCCATCATTGATATAGGTGTTTTTCAAAAGCGTGTCATTGCCGTCGAAATTAACATCGACTTGATTCATTTTTTTGACCATTAAAGCCAAGCGATTATTTCCAACCAAATCATTACCGCCTCCGCTTATGAGAAAAGCATCAGGTAAGTACAAGGATAATTCATGAATGTAATCACCAGTGTATAAAATATTGCCAATCCAATCACCTCCATCTGCTAAGCTATAAATGGGGCAATCGTAAATTTTGATCACCCAGTCAAGTATATCTTTCAATAAGGGATGTTCGAACCAAGAGTCTCCTTCTGCAATGATGACTTTAGGTGTTTTTTTCTTATTAAAAATTTTTCTTTTAAAGACACGGTTTTTTCTCTTTCTACCTCTTTTGTTTAGCCAACCTAGAATGCCTTTATTGGCTTCTGATTTGTTAAGGTTAAAATCTTCGTTCATGTCAAAGATTCGATTGATGAGTGGTCGAAAGTCAAATTTTTTCAGGCTTTTAATTTGTACTTCGATTGCTTTAATATCTTCGGGACCAAGCTCGCCTTCTAGTATTCGAGCTACAATTTTATCTATTTCACTTGCGAATTTTGGGTCTGGCATATTGGTAGATTTTTATTGAAGAAAATTCATTTGTCAAATAAGGATGTCTTACACTTCATATGAATCCCATAAATCTTTTTGTGTTTTGCTTTCT
>JAHDIP010000283.1 GCA_020630735.1 Saprospiraceae bacterium
TACAATCCTTACCATTTTCTTTGGCATTTTAGTATTGATAAGTTGCCAACAAGCTCCTACAAATGACCAAAAAGAACCCGAATCATTCAATTGGAAAGAGTCTTCTTTTGAGAAAGAAGGATATTCAAAAAAAGCATTAGATTCTTTATGCTCAAATATTGAGTCAGGCAGGTATGGTTACATTGATGAAATACTAATCGTTAAGAATGATAAAATAATTTTCAAGAATAAATATAGCAATGATTACCCAATCATCAGCAAAGGAAAAAAAGGAAAAATGGGCTGTGGTATAGATGCCTGTCCAGATAGTTCAGCGATCAATATCTATAATTATTATCATCCTACATACCATCCCTATTATTTACAAAGAGAGCTCCACACCTTACAATCTATCACAAAATCTGTTACAAGTACTATAGTTGGCTACGCCATCCAAGAAGGAAAAATAAAAAATGTGAACGAAAATCTTTTTCAATATTTAGAAGATTATAAACTTAAAAACGATTCATTCATTCAACATTATAAAAAAGCAACAATCTTTGATTTACTCACAATGCAATTAGGATTGAATTGGAAAGAGTTTGGAATGTCTTTAGAAATGGATACAAATGTAAGTGAAATGGAACAATCTAAAGATTGGATTGATTACACCCTAAATCAGAAGATCGATTCACCACCAAGGGAAATTTGGAATTATAATAGTGGTGCAAGTATGTTACTTTCTTTAGTTATTCAAAAAACGACAAAACTACCAATAGATGGTTATGCGAAACAAACTTTATTCTCTAAAATGGAAATTGATCATTTTTATTGGAAAAAAACACCAACTGAGTTACCCGATACAGAAGGAGGATTATATTTAAATGCTGAAGATCTTGCAAAATTTGGCTTATTATATCTACAAAACGGTAAATGGAATAATGAACAATTACTTCCAGAAAATTGGGTGACAGAAGCTACTAAAAAACATGTGCTAGATATTTATGGCGATGGCGGAAAAGAGGGCTATGGATATCAATGGTGGTTAACTGCTGATGAAACACCTTTGGTTGTTGGACTGGGCTACGGTAACCAAATATTAGTCATTCTACCAGATCAAAAGATCGTTGGTGTTGTCTATGCTTGGAATGTTTTTGATAATGAAGCAAAATATATTTTCAGAGATTTTGTTGATCTATTACTAAGTATAGATCAATAGAATTAATCGAACAATATTTTAAATTAATTTAGATATTAAATTTTATAACATAACATAAACATATATCCATTTAAGAGCAGAACATATCCAAAAAGTTTTTTATATCTTTGAGCGTTAATATAGTAAATTCTTCCCCACTTACTATAAGAGAAAATACTATTAACACTAAAACTACCCATAAAATCCCCTTTTATAATTGATTAAAATCAACTACTTATCTAGTTGAAGTTGTGTATAGGGATAAAACAATCCCTTCATTTTAAGAAGAAATGCTCACTAATAAATGGTATCAATACTTGATACCTAAAGTTGTCTTTTATGTAAAAGATTAGCTTTTTTTATTAATTAATTTTTTAACTTTTAACTAACCAAAAACATGCAAAAGTTATCCATTTTAGCCTTTTTAGGCTTATTACTTTTTGTAGGTTGCTCAAAAGACAAAGTGCAACCAACAGAACAAGAAGCGATTGACCAAACGGAAACGCTCAGCCGTTCTGCAATCAATGAAATTGTTATTGATAAACTACACCAAGAAAACAAATTCGAATGGCAAATGGTAGATGATCATACCGTTTGGAGTGCCCTAATCAATAGTGATAATGTATTATCTATTGGTTATAAGCCAAGCCATGTTAACAATTTATCTGATATCATTCATGAAATTGATATCAATGATGATGAATGGGTAAAAGCCTATAATACGGTTATGAATACCATTCTAGAAATTATCAATAAAGAAAACCCTAACAAAACAGTAACTGCCGAAGAAATCACTGTTTTTGAAAACAAGACTTTACCTATTATCGACATTTCTACTACTAGCTTTGAAGTCATCAAAACACTTCGTTCTATGGAAGATATGGTTCGTTATGTAGAACCTTCAGGTTATAGTATGGAAGATGATGTAGAAAAGAGTGATTCTGGATGTGGCTTAAGCCCTGCAAGCTCTGTTAATAGTGCTGATTACACTACTATATCACCAAATGCTAAAGTACCTTGGACATTCACTGCTCTAAATGTTCCTAATGCATGGAATTATAGTACTGGTAATAATATTGGTGTTGCAGTATTAGATACAGGTACTTCTGATGACCAAAGCAAACTTCGTGGTAATTATACAGAAGGATATTCTGGAAACAGATCGGTTACTCCACGTAGTACACATGTAAGTGGCATGTGGTGGTGGGCTAGCTTAGACTCTCCACATGATCAATGTGGCCATGGTACGCAAATGTCAGGAACTATCGCTGCTCCTAGAGGATATGGTGGCTCCACAGTAGGTGTTGCTTATGAAGCGAACTTACGCCCATACAGAGTATGTGAAGATGTTGTAATTGGTTCTTCAAGTGAAAAAAATGGCGTAAAAGACGCTTTAGTTGAAGCGTCAAAACGTAGCGATGTTCATATCTTTAGTATGTCTATTGGAGATATATTTTCTAGTGGTAAAGTTTCAGATGGTATTGACTATGCGCATGGTAAAGGTAAATTAATGTTTGCTGCTGCTGGTACTTCTACTTCTTTCACTAGCTGGTATGGTGTAATCTTCCCAGCATGGTTGTCTAAAACTGTTGCAGTAACAGGTGTAGAAGATTCTGACAACCTTGTTAGCTGTGATGTTTGCCATGAAGGAGATGATGTAGATTTAGTTGTAACGATGCAACGTAAAAATGATAGCAGTCGTACTTCTCTTACCTTAGCAATGAGTGGAAACTCTCCAGCTTACGTTGGTGGTTCTTCTACTGCTACGGCTCATACTGCTGGTGTAGCAGCATTAGTTTGGGCTACTAATCCAAACCAAAGTGCTAGTCAAGTATTACAACGTATAAAAAATGCTTCTCAATTCTATCCTAATAGACATAGCGATTATGGCTGGGGAAGATATGATGCACTACAAGCAGTAACAAACTAGTAAATAACACCCTTATAGTTTCCGAAAAAATTAACTTTTTTTCAATCGTTATACGATTATGCCTTTCGAGGCATAATCGTTTTTTTTTGTTAAAAGAAAAGGCCATTTCAAAATGAAATGACCTTTTTAAAATCGTATTTTTTGTAAACTTATTTCTTTTTATTCTTCTTCGCCCAGCTATCTTTGAGCGTTACTGTTCGGTTAAAAACTAAATCTGTTTCAGTACTATCTGGATCAACACAAAAATATCCTTTACGCATAAACTGGAAACGATCACCTGATTTTGCTGTTTTCAAACTTGGTTCGACATAAGCTGTTATCGTTTTCAAAGAGTCTGGATTAATAAACTCTAAAAAGTCTTTGTCTTTGTGACCTAGTGGCGTTTCATCTAAAAACAACCGATCGTAGATACGCACTTCTGCTTTTATGTTATGTGCAGTCGAAACCCAGTGTAAAGTTCCTTTTGCTTTGACACCTGATTCATCAGAACCAGAGCGGCTATTCGGATAGTAAGTACAATGAATTTCTGTAATCTCTCCAGCATCGTTTTTGATACAGTCTGTTCCATGAATGATGTAAGCCCCTTTTAAACGAACATTTTTTCCTTGACTCAAACGGAAGAATTTTTTAGGTGCATCTTCCATAAAGTCTTCACGTTCGATATACAGCTCTCTTGAAAATGGAACTTTACGAGATCCCATACTATCATCCTCTGGATTATTAATCATTTCCATTTCCTCTACTTGTCCTTCTGGATAATTCGTAATCACCAACTTTACAGGATTGAGCACGCCCATTACACGAGCTGCTGTTTTATTTAAATCTTCTCGTATGCTAAACTCTAGTAGCGAAATATCAATCACATTTTCACGTCGAGCGATACCGACACGTTTTGCAAAATTTCTAATCGAAGCAGGCGTATACCCACGTCTTCGCAAACCAGATATAGTCGGCATACGTGGATCATCCCAACCATTCACATGACCATCTTTGACAAGCAACAATAATCGTCGCTTACTCATCACGGTATAGTTCAGGTTCAACCGAGCAAACTCTATTTGACGAGAAGGAAAGATTCCTAAAGAATTGATACACCAATCGTATAATGGACGGTGATTTTCAAATTCTAAGGTACATATAGAATGGGTAATCTTCTCGATAGAATCGGACTGACCATGCGCAAAATCATACATCGGATAAATGCACCATTTATCTCCTGTACGGTGATGGGTTTCGTGTTTGATCCGATAGATCAAGGGATCCCGCATCAACATATTGGGAGAAGTCATATCGATCTTTGCCCGAAGTACTCTTGCTCCATCAGGAAATTCTCCAGCCTTCATTCGTTCAAACAGATCTAAATTTTCTTCGATAGAACGACTGCGATAAGGGCTATCTTTTCCTGCTTCTGTTGGTGTACCTTTTAAAGCAGCAATTTCCTCAGCAGTAGAGTCATCCACATAAGCTTTACCATCTTTGATCAATTGAACAGCATAGTCATATAGTTGATCAAAATAATTAGACGTATAAAGTTCTTCTCCATCCCATTCGAAACCTAACCAACGCACATCATTTTTGATCGCATTTACATACTCTGTTTCTTCAGTCGTTGGATTGGTGTCATCAAAACGTAGATTGGTTTTTCCGCCATACTTTTGTGCTAGTCCAAAATTTAAACAAATAGACTTTGCATGACCAATATGCAAATACCCATTGGGTTCAGGCGGGAAACGGGTAAGGACTCTGCCTTCATGTTTTCCATTCGCAATATCGTCTTCGACGATTTGTTCAATAAAATGTAACGATTCTACTTTTTCTGTATCCATCTATTTTACTTTTTTTGTGCTTGTTTCTGAATTACTTTTATAGCATTCTTTTACATTCGCTCTGGCATCTCTATACCTAAAAGATCCATACCATTTTTAAGGGTATATCCAATTATTTTTGACATTTTCAAACGGAATATTTTTTCTGCTTCTGTCTCTGCGTTAAAGATCGAATGATCATGCCAAAATTTATTAAAGTTTTTTGCAAGGTTATAACAGTAACTTGCTATGACGGAAGGGTCATAATCTTTTGCTGCATTCAATACTACATTCGGATATTCATAAATTTGTAGCAAAATATCTTTTTCTATCGTCTCCAAATTTAACGATGGATCAATTGCACCCGAAAAATCTAATCCTTCTTTAGCTGCTCTTTGCAATACACCATTGATACGCACCGATGCATATTGTATATATGGTCCTGTGTTTCCTTGTAAGTCAACCGACTCTTTCGGGTCGAAGACCATTCGTTTTTGTGGATTGACTTTGACAATGAAATACTTCAAGGCAGCCATTCCTATTTTTCGGATGATTTCCTTTTGTTCTTCTTCAGAAAATGCTCCAAGGTCGCCACGCTCCTTCGTTCCTTCATGCGCTTCAGCTATAACTTCTTCTACCAAATCATCAGCATCTACAACCGTTCCTTCTCTCGATTTCATTCTACCTGTAGGAAGATCAACCATACCGTAGGATAAATGATACAAGCCATTAGCAAAAGGTGCTTCCAATCGCTTCATGATTTCAAACAAAACTTTGAAGTGATAGTTTTGCTCATCACCAACGACATAGACCATTTCGTCGATTTTATAATCGTCATAACGTTGTGAAGCAGTACCAATGTCTTGCGTCATGTAAACAGAAGTTCCATCTGATCTCAAGACTAATTTATGATCGAGCTTTGCATCTTCCAAATCAATCCAAACAGAGCCGTCTTCTTTTTTGTAAAACACCTCTTTTTCTAATCCTTTATCAATTGCATCTTTTCCTAGCAAGTAAGTATCTGACTCATAATATAATTTATCAAATCGTACACCTAGCTTGTCATAAGTTGCATTAAAGCCTTCATAGACCCAACCATTCATGCTTGCCCAAAGCTTTCGCACCTCTTCGTCATTTGCTTCCCATTTTTGGAGCAAATCTCTAGCGGATTTCATGATTGCCGTTTCTTCTTTATCTTTTCCTTCTGCTTCTAACGCTGCTTTTTGTTTTTTGTCTTCGTTATTATAGGCTACATAATATTTTCCAACAAAATGATCACCTTTTAGACCAGTTGACTCAGGCGTTTCTCCGTTTCCAAACTGCTGCCATGCGACCATACTTTTACAAATATGGATTCCTCTATCGTTTACAATTTGAGTTCGGATAACATCGTAACCCGCTGCTTCAAAAATACGAGAACAAGACCAACCTAATAGTATATTTCTAATATGCCCCAAGTGTAATGGCTTGTTCGTGTTAGGAGACGAAAACTCTACCATTATCTTTTTACCATTAGAAGGATGTTGTCCATAGTCTTCACTATTAACAACAGACTCTAAAAACTGTTTCCAATACGCATCATCTACTACCAAATTTAAAAAGCCCTTGATGACATTAAACGCTTTAATTTGGTCAACATTTTCTACTAAAAATTGGCCTAAGTCCTCTCCTACTTGTTGAGGACCTTTCTTAGCTGCCTTTGTAAACGGAAAAACGACTACAGTATAATCTCCTTCAAACTCTTTGCGGGTGGTATTTAGAGCCACTTTCGAGCGATCAATTTTTTCCTGATAAAGGTGTTCTACTCCTTCCATCACTTTATCCTGGATGAGTGCTATAATATCTATCATTTCGACTGTTGTATCCATTTTATTTAAATTTGACCGCAAAAATAACCTATTTTAGGTAAGATTACGAATATATCGTTTGTTTTATACCTTCTTATTGGCTTGTAAAGAAAAAGTTTGTGACTCCTAAGAATTTCTAAAAGTATTAACCATTCTAATAGTAAAAATGTTCCATTAGGTTTTGTATTGTATTTTTAATTCGTTTTATCTGTTTAAAATTTTCATTTTGTCAAAAATAAATCGCTGGAGGCTCATTGCGTCAGTTTTGATTGAAACTATGAAATTCCTTCGATTGACCAAGTCAATAATAAATCCTTCTGTTTTTCTGGTCACTATAGTAAACCGATCAAAATTTCTCAAATGATTAAGTCTGTTGATATTGATTTGGTTTGGTTTGGCACCTTAATCATTCCTTTCTGTACCTGCCTCTAGACAAATATGTCTATCCGATAATCAAGGAGGTTTCATCTATTTAAAATTTACTTTAAGTCCAAAAGCAACCCAATCTGCTAAGCGTAGTTTGCAACTACGCTTGACTATTTCGCTG
>JAHDIP010000284.1 GCA_020630735.1 Saprospiraceae bacterium
CTAAAATTTTCGGCATCTTAATATAGCGAAACTTATGGTTTAGTCTACTAGTAACATGTAACAAAAAAGCCTTGAACAAATTGTTCAAGGCTTTTTTGTATTTAAGGATTTTGCTTCAGTATAGAAGCTCTTTCTAATCAATTATTCTCGAATGATATAGAGATAACCATTTAGTACATCAAAACTAAAGTCATTGAGTTCTATTACATACATATAAGTATTGCTAGGTAATTTTTTCCCTTCCCATGTACCATCCCAATCATTATCATAACCAACAGACTCATAGACTAGATGTCCCCAGCGATTGTAGATATACAAATGACTTGCAGGATATTTTTCAATGCCATCAATGACAAAATAATCATTTAGTCCATCTCCATTTGGAGAGACACCATTGAATATTTCTAATGCAGGACACTCGATGTACACTTCGACAGTAGCCTCGCTACAATTTCCATTAGGATTGCAGATTTGGTACGTAAAATAATCATGTCCACAGAAAAATTCATTAGGAAGATATACAACTGAACCATTTCCAACTAACTGAACTTGCCCATCCATTGGAGCATTTACAATTTCAATTAAGTCAGCATTAGACAGCAAGTCATTTTTTGTAATATCAATTGAAATAGCGGTACTTGTTGAAGTAGTATCAAAATCGTTATTTGCTTCAGGAATTGGGTAATTCTCTAGCGTTGAAGTAATCACAAAATAAGTTGTATCACACACCCCAAGATCATCGCAAATAGCTATACATGCAGAATCAATTCCGACCTCAATGGCAGTATAAGTAATACAAAACGTTGATTCATCAATTTCAAAATCGATAGCATCTGCATCATCACAAAAATTCACAATCGTAGTAGCCGTTCCAGATAATTCTGAGATACCAGGACAATATGTTTGAGTTTCTCCGACTTCTAAAGATTCCTCAATCACTCCATCCTCTGGTTCCAAAATAGTAATATTAACATAAGTCGTGTAACACAATCCCAAATCATCGCAAGCAAGTATGCACAAATCATCTTGCCCAGGAGCCAATCCAACATAATCAATACAGCTGTTATTTTGGTTTAATGATAGAGAAGCATTTCCAGTAATACTTTCTGGACAAGTGTTTTCAAAAGAAATAATATTTCCTGGAAGTTCATTAAAGTCTAAGCATATGGTTCCTGTTGTATTTACATAAATAGTCTCCGAAACATAATTATCTTCAACACAATAGATGTTAACGCTTACAGTATCAGAACAGCCTGACGTAGTATTTCTGACAATAACGGTATGGATACCTTCTTCATAAAAAGTTCTAGTACCTAAAGGTATGATACCTATGTTTGGATTAAGCGTTGCTGTCGAATTTGGAGAATCTGGAATACTTGCTATTATTGAACCATAAGTATTACCTCCTGTTCCTCCTACTATAGTATGTTCTGTGCTTAAATCCAATGTCCATTCACCAGTAGAGTCCCAAGTATTTAATAGATCAACCAGATCATTTAAATTATCAAATATACCATTAAAGATTTCGCCATTAACAGACCATTCATCCAATTGATAAGGTCCTTGTTCGCCCTGACCAGTTAAAGTCGAAAAAGAATAAGCATAAATCGTATCTATTTCGCAAGGTCCGAAACCATTGTCGTATGGATTTCCATTTTGAGTTATTTCAAAGTCATCAATATTTTCTAATGCTATTGACATACAAAGTCCTGTAAGTTCACTACAATCTTGAATGCCTAGATGGTAGGTGTTTTCGTTAAAAAAAGGAGTACAGGGAATAAGAGGCTCTATGACTTCAACCCAAAGCAAGATGCTATCACAAAATACATCATCACAAATACTGACACATGCAGCCTCTGAGCCACCAGCTGTTCCAAAATAATCAACACATCCATTTTCAATCTCTTGAATGATAAAGGAGGCAAATTCGCCACTTTGATCTGGGCAAAAATTGGTTAAACTCGTAATCGTACCAAATTCAGTAAGGTCGGCACAGTAACTACCAAATTGCCCTTCAGGAATACTGACATATACGGTATCGGAATACTGAGCAAAAATTGTTGGAATAGAAACAACGAACAAAAAAGACAGCAATAAAAAGTGCCTAATCTTTTTGGATTTTATGGTGTTCGGGAAGTAAAATTTTATCATAGTGCTCGGAAAAATTTTGACAAATATAGTTTAAATATTAAACCAAACAATAATATGTAAAACAAAATTATTTGTTTGGTTAAGTCTTCTATAAGTAGAAAATATCGCAACTTATTAGTAATCAGTGTAATGTGTAGTATATCTCCGAGTATTTTTATATCAATTTTAATTATCATGCATTAATAATTGATATTCTTTTATTTACAAGCAAATACTATGCTAAATTAAAACCCAGACCTCCTTTTTAACTATAAAGTCATCGTTTGTGCTTTTGGCAGATAAAATAGTTGTATCTTAAGAGTTTGTGCTTTCGTTTGGATTTTTTATGCAAAAAAAATATTTTTGCAACGGAGTAACTTCAAAATAATAACTTGAGCATTTTACTGGTATTCTACTACACCAAGACTTCCTTAGTTAGTTCTAAATAGTTTCTCTAAATGTCTTAGTTATTTTTTCGTTGTTACTAAAAACATTTCTAACTATTCAAAATTTAGATTTTTTATGAAAAATGCTTTTTATTTATTCATTTGTCTTTTCATCTTTTCATGTAGCAATGGCAGCGGAACGGGTTCTTCTTCCAGTTCAGCAAGTGCACCTAGCAATTTTTCAGGATTCGAATTTACAGATTATCCTAATTCTTCAATAAAGAGGGCTGTTCAAAAAGATGGCGCAGGAAAAATCGTACTACAGGAAGGAGATGTACTCAATAACAAAAAAACTGGAACATGGGTGGCTTATCATCCAACTAATACAGATGGTAGAGTAAAAACAATTTCTAGTTATGTAGATGACAAACTCAATGGGATTTTCATGGAATTTGATGATCAAGGCAGAACACTTAAGCAATGTTCTTACCTAAATGACCAACTCCATGGTAAGTGGATGAAATTAAAGTTTGGTGCAAACGTAGAAGAAGAATGTTTTTATAAAAATGGAAAACGAGATGGTGTATATACCAAATATTATAATGGTGGCAAACCACAACAAGAGATAAATTACAAAGATGGAGAACTTCATGGCGCATACAAGTATTTCAATGCTGAAGGTGCTGTAACGATGGAGTATGAATATAAGGACGGCAAAAAAATAAGTGGCGGTATGAAATAGTTTTTCATTGCACAAAAAGGGCATCAAGAAAGAATCCTGATGCCCTTTTTGAATGTAAAAAGATTTGTTGTTGGCACTTTTGAGCTGCAGACCCGACCACTAGTGGTTCATTCCGTTGAAAAGATTTCGGAAATCTTTTCAGCTTTGTGCTACAAGCACAAACTTATTTCAATTATCCAAACTTAAAATTCCCGTACCAAAATACGGAACTTATTTTTCGGAAATCACGAAATACACTTGTAATAAATTTATATCATTCTATATTTTTATTCATCAATATCTTTGCAGAGTAGCCATCAAATGTTTTTGGCGTTTTCGCAACTGGATACGGATAAATATTAATCAACTTAATGGCATAGCCCAAAGCTTTTGTCTTATTTCCACAGGCACCTTTATCTTCTTTACACAATCCTTTTGCTACTAAACTAACCGTTTCTTCTTGATCTCCTTTTTTGACTAGTAGCATAGCTTTTACATCACCAGCCATTATACAATTTACTTGCTGAGGACATCGATTATCACTTGATACTTCTCGAAGTAACAAACTGATACCTTCCTTTTCTAATACAACTTCTTTTCCAAGTAGAAGTGTTAGAGAATCAGATAAATTTACTATTGAAGTATTGGTCAAAGCAGTAGTATTATCAGTTGTTGTTCCTTCTTCTTTTATCGAAGAAGTATCACCTTCTTTAGGTATCGACTCTGTGCAAGAAGCAAAAAAGCTAAGTAACAAAAACAATGTAAAAAATCGCATAGTTTTATTTTTAGAAAAGTTGTTTATTTATCCAATCAATTGCATATTGATAGACTTCTTCTCTGTTTAATTCGTTATGAATTTCGTGATAAAGTCCTGACCATTCTTTATAAGCTACATTATTAATTTTTTTAGCAAATGCTTTACTTGCTTTAGCAGAAGTTATCTGATCGTCAGCTCCATGCATAATCAATGCTGGAACAGGCATTTCACCCGTGTATTGAGTCAACCAATCGCCAGCTTTCATAATATCTATACCAGCAGCCGAAGTCACCTTATCGTGTACTAAAGGATCATCGACATAAGCTTTAACAATATTTTCATCATGCGAAAGGTGCTCGACTTTCAATCCATTACCCTGTGTAAAACCAGGGACGATATTGCGCAATAATTTACCAACAGCCAACATAAAAGCGGGTGGTTCAAAGGCTAATTTAATCCAAGGACCTGTAGTGACAACAGCAGAAAAATTACTGTCTTGAGTCAAGATATAATTCAATACAACATTTCCTCCCATACTATGCCCATATAACACCATAGGTATATTGGGGTATTTTTCTTCAGCTTGTCTTATAAAAGCACTTGCATCGTCTAGGTAATTTTTATAAGCAGGCGTGTGACCTCTCTTTCCTTCCGTCTTTCCGTGTCCTCGCTGATCGTAGGTGATAATAGAAAAACCTCTATCGTTATAATAGTTCGCCATATGGTCGTAACGACTACAGTGTTCTCCCATTCCATGAACAAGACAGATGACAGCTTTAGGCTTATCGATATCCCAAGCACGTCCATAAAATTTTAATTGATCTTGAGATTGCCAGCTAAATTCTGATTGGGTCTTCATATGTTTTTTGATTTCAAATTAGAACACCAATTTACACTTAATTCCAATATTATGGGTATGAACTTACAAAAAAAATCCCACAGTCAAATTTAGACTGTGGGATTTTTTCGATTGAACAATTCATATATTGTATTTAATCTGTTCGTTTTCCGAAACGATAACGCACTAACTCGGCACCAGGATAACGCTTAATAATAATATTTTGTAAAAAGTGTTTTGCATCATCATAATCTCTAAATTCGCCAAGTAAATAGGCAAAAGAACCATCCCTTTTTTGCTCCAACGTGATATTTCCATGATTAGAAAATATTTCATGACTCATAGGTAATTCGTGCTTTGATGCATAAATCTCAATTCTGTAACCAGAGTAATCTTTTGGTAATGATTTAGGCTTTGGAATAATTCGATCATTTAATACTTCTTGTTCGGCTACGAAATAACTATCTGATCTTGTTTTATCAAATAAACTTTTAGTTTCTTTTTTGGGTTGCTTAGGTTTAGGTTTTACTGTTGGCTCACGTATAAGTTCTGGTTCTGATTCTAGAGTTGTTGACGTTACATTTGTACCTGCGGTACCAACAGGTTCAAAAATGCTTCCTCCAGAACTTTGAACAGATGATGCTGCTGGTTCAGTATAAGTCGTTTCCACTACTTCTTCAATCACTTCTTGTCTTCCTTCTAAGCTTTCCATTTTTGACCTATTAGTAGCTGCTGGGTCTTGAATGGTCGTGCTTGTTTGATTTGTAGTTGTTGGTGTTTCATATGTAGTAGAAGGTACTGTTGTCGTTTCGATAATCGTGCCCTCCATTTGAGTAGGTTCTTGTTGATAAGTCGGTCTGGTTTCCGTTACGACTGTTTCTACTTCCATAACAGGTTCAATTACTTCTTCTACTATGGTTTCGGTTGTTGTAGTAACTGTTTCATTTTGAGCTTGAATTTCAGGGGGCAATTCTTGTCCAGCTTCTACTTTAACGACTTCTTGATTTTGAACCTCTTCCAGCATTTGACCAAATTGCTCTTCCTTAATAATTTGAGCCAAAGACATTTCCTTATAAGGATCGTAATCCATAATGCCTAAAATTTTCAATTCTGTTCGACGATTGAGTTGGTGTTCATCTTCTGAGCATTCAACACCATTAGAACATTTATTGACCAAAATGTCTTCACCATATCCTGTAGCAACAATACGAGAAGCATCTACTCCGTTTTCGATAATGTAGTCAACAGCAGCCTGCGCTCGATCTTGCGACAAGACCATATTATAATCATCTTTTCCTCTTGAGTCTGTATGAGATCCCAACTCAACAACGATCGCAGGATTATTTTTCAATACGGTTACTAAAATATCTAGTTCCTTTTTTGCTTCAGGTCGAAGAGTAGCTTTATTGTAATCGTAATAAATATTATCGACTTTTATCGTTTTATTTAATTCTATAGGTTGCAATTCGACATTTGCTAACAAGGTTCCCATTTGATGACCAGCAGTAAGGTTGTCAGACACACCAGGTTGAACATCACCGATTCCATCAAAACACAAAATACATCCTTTCACATTAACATAAGCTTCCATTCGCTTGTTGAAGTAGTTATCCTTTCGGATTAAGATTGTATAATGGTTTCCTTGTTCGAAAGTAAAACTAAATGCAGGACTTGGATGACTTTCGATAACTAACTCTTCTTTTTGTGCCGTGTTGTTATAAATCTCAATACGAGCTCCTTCAATAGCATCAACAGGTATTTCATCGTTGACACGAGATTCTGCCATTGTCACTTCGAAGATATAACCAGGCTTTCTATCCATCGACATTTTTACATAAGCCTTCTCTCCAGCCGTTTTTCCGACAGTAGAAACAATTTGCTCATTTGTTTCAAAAATTTTCTTGGTAGCTCTAACGATATATTCTCGCCCTGCGGGAACGTCTACAGAGAAAAAACCCTCTAAATTGGTTTCTACTTCTCCTTTTACAGCCTTAGATTCACTATCCAATACCATAATTTTAGCCTGATTTACATAGCCACTATTATTGGATTCAAACACATAGCCTTCAATTGAAATGGTTTGTCCATTGACAGAAAATAAACCTACTACAAAACCAAGTAAAACGACTAGTCTCTTCATTCTATTCTTATTTAAGTTTTATCCTTAGTAAGTGCTTGGACAGATATAAGTTACTTTTTTGACCGAGTAGATTTTTGAGTTAAAACGAGGCATTTTTTGAATAAATAGCCGAGCTATTGTTGAAAAAAATATCGAAGTATTAACCAAAAAGATACAGTCATAAGAGTGTAAGTTATTTTAGTCCTAGCACTTACATTGTAAACTAATTAAAATTCATTTTTGGTGGTCTAGTTTTAGGCCTTACATCCGCTAGCGGTTCACTTCGTTAAAAAGATTTCCAAAATCTTTTTTGCTA
>JAHDIP010000029.1:0-17487 GCA_020630735.1 Saprospiraceae bacterium
CTGGTATAAAAGGTGGTTGAATTTGGACCTGCACCTACTGGAACAATACGAATATCTGCATCGCAAAAAGGGGCGAGAAATGACGTACTCGACCCAGCATATACTATTCCAAGATCATTCTCATAGTAACCAATACCTTGGCAATATTCAAGACACCAAATTTGGGCATCGCAGTTAGTAGGATTATTTACCGTTGTGTATTGATATTGAGGCGTAGTCCCCTGACAACCACATCCATCTGAGGTAACTACATCATTCTGGGTATTCGGATCTCCGTCACTACAGGGTGCCCCTGGTGTTGCGGGAAAGGAAGGACTAAAAGGTTGACAATCTTGATTGTCACAAACTCCATCACCATCTGAATCACCACCTTGACTGATACATGGGAAACAATCGCCAACAC
The DNA here is from genome assembly GCA_020630735.1 of Saprospiraceae bacterium. Lineage (GTDB taxonomy): Bacteria > Bacteroidota > Bacteroidia > Chitinophagales > Saprospiraceae > JAHDIP01. Next base: position 404 of record JAHDIP010000029.1, read on the forward strand.
TAAGCTGATTTATACTAGTGGTATAATTACTGCAACTGCCAGGGGAAGATTCATTGGGACTTCCAGTACAAGAGGTGGTGAGATAAAAGGTAGTTGAAGTTGGACCTGCACCTACAGGAACAATACGAATATCTGCATCGCAATAAGGAGCGAGAAATGACTTACTTGACCCAGCATATACTATTCCAAGATTATTCTCATAGTAACCAATTCCGTCGCAATATTCAAGACACCAAATTTGGGCATCGCAGCTAGTAGGATTATTTATCGTTGTATTTTGGGCATTTAATTGCCCAAATAGAAAAAATAACATGATAAATAGCATGTGACGCTTGACTTTTTGAAAAAAAGTCAAATGGTTTTTTGTTTTGGCAATCAAATGATTGTTAGTAGAAAATTTCATAATTAAAGTATACTTGTTTTGTTAAAAAATAAATAGCACTCGATTAATGCTGTTCTGTAGGGGGGAGGTAAGAACAATTCATCATTTTCATAAAAAATTTAACAATACCCGATTTATCTTGACCATTAACGATTGAGCTCACTCTTAATCGTATTTATTGGTTTAGGTATTAAAATATGTGATGTGTGAATGTAACTTTTTACTACGCTCGATAAGGGAGGTATGATTATTGAAACCTAATTGGCTAGTAAACCATAAAAAGTGATAGGACAAATTTAGACTACTTCAAACAAACCTTTCTACCATTTTAGTAGGGTTAAAGCATCAAGTGGTATGATTAAGTTATTATAGACGGTAGGCAAACCTCTCTTTTCTGTCTTTTCAGGACTTTATTCTCTACTTTTCCATCTTGAATGAGTTGAGTTTTAATCAAAAGACAGTCTGATCTTACATAGTTTAAAAATTTGAATCATATGCAAATTATAACCATAAGACTAAAGTTGCATGTGTTAAATCCAATATAAGCTCCCCTTGCTTGTGTAGAGTCAGAAATAAGGTCCAAGAAAATTTTATAGTAAAAGTTGGTTGAATACGTTTAATTATTTTCAGGAATGTAGGAGAGCTACTTAATCGCAAAACAAATGATTGTATTTCATTATGAGAAAAAATTACATCTTCTTACTTCTATTTTGGTCAATTCTTCAGATAAGTATCGCTCACAATACTAATGGACAACAAGCATTGTCTAACATCTTAGCTTTAGAGTTAGAATCGGAGATTGATTTTACAATTTATAACGATAGTATAAATTCTAATAGGTCTATTTTAAGTCCAGATGACCTTATCTTTATTTATCAAAAAGCGGTTGATCAAAGCAAGCAAATTAAAAATGACTCTTTGTTTTTTCATTATTCAGGATTGTTGGATTATACTAATGTAACATTAACGGACTATGATGAAGCCATTAAGGTTTCCAAAGTCTGTATAGATCATGCTACAGCGATTAAAGATACCTTAGAAATGGTATTATGGCTATCAAAAATGGGGAGTAATTATTTTTTAAAAGATAGTATGATCATATCATTAGACTACACAAAAAGGGCTTTTAATTTGGCTAAAAATTATGGCGATCAATCCCTAACTAATTGGGTTTCCACTCATTTAAGTAATAAATATAAATCCATAGGGCGAGAGGAAGATGCCATTGCTTTACTAATGAATTCAATTGCGAACTACAAGGGAAAAGAAAGTGAGGAAGCATTGCATATGTTAGTGTATAACTATACTATTTTATCTGGAATAGAATTGAGAGATTCTATTGGAAACATAAATATTATTGATGAATTAGAGAAGGTGGTACAACAGGCAGAAAATCATAAAGACTTTGGTCAGAATAATGCATTGAAAGCAGGCTGTAGTCAAGCTTATTATGTTTTATTTAATTATTATGTCAGGAAGAAATCTAATTTAGAAAAAGGTGAATATTATTATCAAAAATTATTAAATGCTGAATCCACATTAGAAAGTTATAAATATTTGGCTTCCTTCCTGTATGCAATAGCAAACAAAGATCTAGCTACTGCAAAACAGTTTATCAAAAAAGAAAACGAAGATATTCATGGAGAACCCTATATGTTACATGCTTTAGAATATTACAAACTTACCGGAGATGTTGAAAAACAATTATACTATACTAACTTATTAAAGGATGAAGAAATTGAAAATCTAAAAGCAGATAAAGTTAACCTCAATAATTTCACAAATTTACAACTTGAAAATATAGATAACCTCAAAGAGGTAGCAAAACTTCAACAAGGAATTGAAAGTGAAAATCTAAAAAAGCGATATTTTATTTTTATTGCGCTTTTATTGGGTACACTATTGGCTCTAAGCCTCTTCTCGTTTTTACAAATTAGAAAGAGAAGCAATCTTTTAAAAGAGCAAAATGTGATCATTGAGCAACAAGCGATAAAACTACAAGCTAGTATGGAACAAAAATCAACGTTCTTTACGAATGTCGCCCATGAGTTTCAAACGCCCCTTTCTATCATAACTGGTCTAGCTAAAAAAGTCAAATCTTTTGATAAAATTGAAGATGTGAAATCCCTATTACCCATTATCATCAGAAATGGAACTCAATTATCAGAATTTACAAGTCAGATTTTAGAATTGACTAAGAATGAAGAAACTTTCCACACCTTAGATGAATCCTATTTTTATATTGATGAACTCGTCCAATATCAGATACATGAATTACAATATCTAGCAGATTCCAAAAACATCAAAATTCATTTTGAAAATCCCCTTAATAAGCGAATTATTTTTTCAGATGCCTATAAGCTTAAAACAATCATCAAAAACCTAGTATCTAATGCCATTAAGTTTTCTCCACTCAACTCGGAGGTGAATTTAAACCTGCACGCCTTAGACAAAAAAAATATTAAAATTACTATCTCAGATAATGGCAAAGGTATCTCTAAGGAAGACCTAGCTACTATTTTTGATCGTTTCTATCAATCGAACAACGACGATAAGAGCGAAGGGTTTGGTATTGGATTGGCGATTTGTAAAGAATATTCGATGGCATTAGGAGGGCAAATAGATGTGCAGTCAACCCTTGGAAAAGGAAGTCAATTTGAGCTTCATATCCCTGCCAATGTCAATGGAGAAGTGATTGATGAAACATTGATTCAACGTTTTACAATAGTAGAATCTTCTGAGGAAATCCCTTTACCTACTCAAAGTAATAAAGACAAAAGCATTTTAATTCTAGAAGACAATATCGACTTTTGCAAATATTTATCCTCTATCCTATCGAGTAAATACCAATTGAGTTTTGCACATAATGGATATGATGCTTTGACTTTTTTGAAAAAGAATACTCCCGATTTGATTATTACAGACTGGATGCTGCCAGAAATGGACGGACTTGAGTTTATAAAAAAATTGAACGATACATTATCTGATATTAAAATTCCCGTTTTAATGCTTACAGCAAGAAGTCTATTAACAGACCAACTCAAAGCGTTGAAAGAAGGAGTCGGGGATTATTTATTAAAAACGGTTGATGAGAAAATACTGATTCAGCGAATTGAACATATGCTAGTATCTTCCAATAATGGTGTATCACAACCATTTCAATTGAATGGCAATGGTTCACTTCCTATTCATCAAATAATTGACAATATATCCAAACAAGATCAAGAATGGTTATTACAATTTGAGGAAACGATCTTACCTAAGATACACGAATTTAATTTGAATGTAGATGTAATAGCCGACTTGATGAATATGAGTTCATCGCACCTATTTCGGAAAATGAAGTCTATCGCTGGAATCTCTCCAAAAAAATATATTCAAGAACTTCGTTTCTGGGAAGCTAGAAGAATATTGGAATTAAAACTAGTAGATTCTGTAAAAGCAGCCTGCTTTTCTGTTGGTTTTAAAGACCCAAAAAACTTTTCGAAGAACTTCAAGGAGAAATTCGATAAATATCCTAGTGATTTTTTGAATTAAAAAAGTCAAAATTGAATGAAATGGATTATATTTTTGTATTTTTTCCTACAAATAGAAAAATAAGCTACTCTTTTTCAGCTCTTTAAAAGGATAAATCCACCATAATATTCTACAATTATCATTTTTTGTTTTTGCAAAAAACAATCAAATTTCATATTTTGGTAATATTGTTTTCATATCTCCCCTAAACCGTATTTCTTTTTCATCAACCAAACCCTTTTCCCATGAAAATTTTATACCTATTTTTCTCTTTACTATTCATTTGTCAACTCCAAGCTCAAACGCTTGATATTTGTGTAAACGCACTATCTGACACACCTATTTTAGATGTTGATTTTGATCTCACTGTTTTACCTGATGGCACGACCTACGAATTTAATGACAATGATTGTTATACTTTAACTCATCCAGCAACTAGTACATTAAGTTTAGTTCCTCAAAGAGAAAATTGGAATATTTCTGATGGAATAACTACATTTGATTTAGTTCTTATACAGCAACACATTTTAGGTTTTAATACATTTGATAATCCTTACCAAATGATAGCTGCAGATGGAAACGGAAGTGGTACTATTACAGTATTTGATCTTCTTGAATTAAGGAAACTCATACTTCATATCAATACAGAACTCCCAGTTCCAGGTATGGCTCTTTGGCGTTTCTTTGATGCTTCTTTTGAATTTGACCCGTTGAACCCCTTTGCTGTTATTCCACCTGAGTCTATATTTTTGACGGCTCCTTTTCCTCCATCTGTTGAGTTTATAGGTGTAAAAATTGGAGATGTAAGTGGAAATGGATTATTAACTTCTACAGAAACGCGAAGTATAAATAAAACATTACAATTTACGACCAACGATCAGTTATTCAAGAAGGGTGATTTGATTACAGTTGATTTTCAAGCAAAAGATTTCGAGAATATTCTTGGTTACCAATTTACTCTTGATTATGATAAAGATGTATTAGATTACCAGCATTTGCAAAAAGGTGCGTTGGAGATAGACAATAATAACTTAGTTGCTTTTGAAGACGAAGGAAAATTAGCTATGAGCTGGAATGATATTGCTACTACAAATAATGATGATGAAGTTTTATTTAGCCTACAATTTGAAGCAAAAGAAAATGGAATGCTTAGTGATTTTTTACAGCTTAATTCATCTAAAATTAAAAGCGAGGCTTATGAACAAGGCAAAGTAATTGAACTATTAGATGTGGCATTGACTTTTGATACTTTGGAATATAACGTTTTGGGTATACAAAATTTTCCAAACCCATTTAAAGAGTCAACAATTGTTTCGTTTACACTTGCGGAAGAAGATCATATAAGCCTCGATTTTTATACCCTTGAAGGGAAACTAGTAAAAAGTATACAACAACATTTACTAGAAGGAACACATCAAATTGCTATTGATAAAAATGATCTTTCATATACTGGTACTCTTATATACAAATTGACAATTAACCAGTCTTCTATTACTAAAAAAATGATTGTCCTGGATTAAAATTATAACATTCAGAAAGAGTGATAGCTAAAATAAAGAAGCGGGATTCTATAGTAAAAATCCCGCTTCTCTGTTCTCTCCTCTCTGTTCGCAATCTTCCACAATTTAAATTAATCAGTACCCATCGTTCTGTTCCAAGTTTGGATTAGCTAACAGATCAGAAGCAGGTATAGGGAAAATATTTCTAAAGGCTTCCGTTGTTCTTCCTTCTTTCACATTCCCTTTCCAAGGCCAAATACCTTGATCTGTAAATTGACCAAAACGAATAAGGTCTATTCGACGAGTTGCTTCCCAGTATAGTTCTCTAGAACGCTCATCTAAGATAAAGGGTAAGTCAAGGTCGGCTGCAGAAATATTTCCATCATCATTACCATAAGCACGTTCTCTCATTGTATTGATCAATGAAACTGCTTCGCTAATATCGCCGCCTGTTCCACCTCGTAAAACTGCTTCGGCATACATCAAAAAAGCATCAGGCAAACGGAACATTGGGTAGTCTGTATCGACATGTGTAACATCTGAACCTGCTACACCATCTGGAGAAATGTTTTTATATTTAGGAACAGCATAGCCTTGCGTAAATTCTCCAATTTCATCTATATCTAAGCTTTGTCCCTCAGTAAAAAAGATAGCACGGCTGTCGATATCTCCTGTTACGTCAGGAAATTTTTCTACAAAAGCACTAGTCGCTCGCATACCTCCCCAACCACCGCTTACGCCGTAGTCTTCGTCTAGCATTTCACCACCGATTGCACCATGAACCAAGAAAGTAGTACTCCCCCACGATTGAGCATTTACTCCATCAGAAATTAAAGGAAATATAATTTCTTGAGAATTATGGTTTTCTGTCATGAATAAGGTTTCGTATTCAGCATCTAAAACATATCCTGCATCGATCACCTTTTTACATGCCGTAATACAATCGGTATAACGAGCTTCGCCTGTATACACTTCTGCGTTCAAAAACAGTTTCGCTTGCAACATCCAAAGCGCTGCACGATCAGCACGACCATACTCGTTTTGCATCGGAGCCACCATTTCACTTTCGATTTCACTCAACTCTGTAGTGATAAAATTAAACAGTTCAGAAGGAGTACTTTGCGTTGGAAAATCTGAGGTGATTTCGGTAACCAAGGCAATATTTCTAAAAAAATCTAAGGCATGCCAATACGCTAAAGCTCTCAAAAAACGAGCTTCTGTTCTGTATGTTTTAATTTCTTGAATATCGCTCTCTGCTATTCCATTTGCTTCCAAACGTTCATCAGAAGATTGTTTTAAAAAATCATTAGCAATAGAAACGATCAAGGCAATTCGATAATATAAGACTCGAACAAATTGGTTTTCGGAAGTCCAACTGTGCTCATGTAAATCTCGAATACCTGCATCAGACCAAGCAATCACAGCCTCGTCTGTTGTCAACTCTTGTGCCTTCCAATACACTCTTATGTAAGAGGTAAATCCTTCATCATTTACAATCGAAATGTCACCATCGCCAGCTGGACCATCTTGTCCTGTTAGAGAATAACTCGCATATAGTTTTGCTAAATACGAACGATACGCAGCAGGATCTTTAAACACTTCAAATTCTGTAAACGCATCTTCGGGTGCTACATCTAAATCAGTACAAGCTGTAATAGAAAATATGCCAACGAGAAATATAAATAGTATCTTTTTCATCTTCTTTTTTTTAGTGGGTTATTTAAAACGAAGCATTTAAGCCAAAAAGAAATGTTCTGAATACAGGAAAAATATCGTTATCAATTCCATCATTAAATTGTGGTGCTTCTGGGTCCAAACCTCTATACTTTGTTAGCGTCAAAACATTTTGTGCAGTCGCATACAATCTAAAGTCATTAAAGAACTTAATCTTGTTTAAAGTATAGCCTAAAGTGATATTATCCAATTTCAAGAATGATCCGTTTTCTAAATAATAGTTTGATTTTAACTGACGCTCCTTGAAATTCGTTTCATAGGAAGATAAAGGAATATTGTTGGTTACTCGATCAGAAAGTAATTCGAAATAACCCGATGCTGAAGCAACATTATTGTACACATAGTTTCCTAGATTCGAACGTAGTGTAAAAGAAAGATCAAAGTTTTTGTAATTGGTATTAGAGGTCAAACCAAGAATCCAGTTTGGTGCAGGGTCTTTATCAACCACCAAATCATTTTCGTTGATAATTCCGTCACCATTGATGTCTTCGTAAATATCTAGTGGACCAGCAAGGCCATCACCATCAATATCTTCTGTATCAGGAATTGGATTACCATTGGCATCTAATTTATGCTGATAGGTTCTGAATGCTCTAATGCTTTCGCCTACCTTTAATATCTGAATCTGTTGACCAATATCACCAGAAATACCGCCCGTTTCATAACCTAAAAATTCGGGTAAATTTGAGTTGTCGAGTTTCGTGATCTGGTTAGTATTATATGCTACATTAAATCCTAAATTCCAATCTAATTGATCACGATCTATCACATATCCATCTAAAGCTAATTCGACTCCTTGGTTATATAACTCACTAATATTCGTTAAAATTCTGTCTGACAAATTAGTAAAAGCAGCCGTTGCTACCGTAAACAATAAGTCATTCGTATTTTTTCGATAATACTCCAACGAGCCATTTAGTCGATTATTCAACACGCCAAAATCTAACCCAACATTTAGCGAAGATGTTTCTTCCCATTTGATGTTTGGATCAACACCATCGCCTCGAAGTGTGGTGACATATTCGCTTCCAAATTGATAGGCGGCATCGCTTGTACCAAAACCATAGAAGGTCGCAAACAGAAAGTCTTCGATATCTTCATTTCCTGTTACGCCATAACTAAAGCGTAGTTTTAAGTTCGAAAAATGGTTATTTAAACCTGCGGCAAAATCTTCTTCCAAAATTCTCCAACCTACTGCAACTGCTGGGAATAATCCCCAACGATTGTTTGTACCAAAACGAGTAGAACCATCTCGACGAAGCGATAAGGTAACTAAATATTTTTCATCAAAATTGTAGTTCAATCGAGTGAAAAAAGAGATCAATCTATTGTGTAATAAAAATGAATCTGGTTTGATGTCAACAGTTGGTTCGAAGCCATATTCGTTGCTTGACTCTGTTAAACCATTACCATTTGTCCATCTATTTTCACGATCAAAATCTTGCCAAGAATAACCGAGTGTATATTCTATTTTACTTCTAATATTTGGTAATTCTTTTTTATAAGTACCAAAAGCTTCAACTAAAGCACTATAGTTCCGAATTTCTTCGGTAAATAGAGAGCCTCCTCTTTCGTAGGTTTCACCATCTTTTAAGAAAACACTTTTTAGATTATATTTTTCGCCTTTTGTATAATCATAACTCAAATTGGTTGTAAGAGAAAGTCCTTCTAAAAAGGGTAGTTGATATTCTAAATTTAGTGCATTAAGTGATCGTAAGGTTTCGCCTTTTTCATCGGTCAACTCTAATGTCGAAACAGGATTATTAACCGCTAATGGATCATCCCATTGGTTGTAGCCACCATAGACACTATCCGCATCTCTAACAGGTTGCGTAGGATCATACCTTAATGCTTGTCCCATCACAGAACCAGGCACAAAACGATCGCCTGTCAGCCCTGTTTTAGATTTGATATTTACTCGTAGGTTATCGTTTAATAATTTGGTAGAGTAATTTACTAACCCCGTCAATGCTTTATTATTAGATGTTCTGAGCACTCCGTTATTTTCAATATAGCCAAGTGAGACGAAGTACTTATCTCGTTTCTTAATTGCTCCAGAAAAAGATAAATTATGTTTTTGACCAGTAGCTAATTGTGTAATTTCATCTACCCAATCTGTATTGGCAGCACCTAAATTGGTTAACTCTTGTGGTGCTTTATCTTCTATCGCTAATCGAAAATTATTCGGCGATAAATAGTCTGGATTTCGCCCTATTAAAGAAGCAGAGAAGAAACCATTATAATTTACTTTTAGCTTACCTGCCGAACCAGATTTTGTTGTAACAACGATAACGCCATTTGCTCCTCTTGAACCATAAATTGCAGCAGCGGAAGCATCCTTCAGTACCGTGATACTTTCGATATCTGAAGCATTCAAAAAGTTAAGCGGGTTACGCATACTCTTCGTTTCTCTATTGTCTAAAGGCACACCATCTATTACATAAAGTGGTTCGCTACTTGCCGAAATAGACGTACCTCCACGGATTCTAATTTTAGACGCACCACCTGGTTCGGTGCTACTATTTATTTGCAGACCTGCTACCTTTCCTGTCAATAACTTTTCAGGAGAAGTAATCACACCTTTATTAAATTCTTCTTCACCAACTTTAGTGACAACTCCTGTCAAATCTTTTTTCCCGACAGTACCATAGCCGACTACAATCACATCAGATAACATTTCAGCAGCTACGGCTAAAGATACATTCATCGTTGTTGAACTTCCTATCGCAATTTCTTGATCTTCATACCCAATGTAAGAATACACCAAAACATCACCTTGATTAGCTTTTATGGTATAACTTCCATCAATGTCAGTTACCGTTCCGACGCTGCTATCTTTAATGGTAACATTTGCCCCAATCAGAGGTTCATTATTATCCTCCGCATCTGTTACAACTCCTGTTACAGTTACCTGCGCAATAAGGGTACTAATTGATAAGATGAAAACAATAAGCCCAGTTAGTGCTTTCAACTTATAGGATCGTCCTATTAAAAAATCAGTTTGTTTTGTAAAATAATGTATGATCATAATTCAATATTTAGTAAATTTTTGAACTAAGGTTTCTTCTCCTGACACACTATAAATGATGTAAGTACCTGTCGCCAAATAATCTAGTTCTAGATCAAATTGTTGTGCATCGGTATTTACTTCAATGGTTCGTAAGAGATGACCAGCTATATCATAGAGGTATAATTTTTCTGTTCCTCTAGGATGCTGTATTGTCAGTAATTTATTGGTGGGATTCGGTTGTAGAATCAAAGTAGTAATTGCTGTTTCAATTACTTCAAAATTAGGGAGCGGATTATAACCAATGTAATTATCAATTGGTTGGGATGTATAAATTTGCAACTCCCCTACTTGTAAATTAGTACTATAATTTTGTGTTGCATCTATTTCTAATTCCTTGCCTGTAAAGTAGTTGTACCAAGTACCACTCGTCGGAAATGGAATAGAGGCTTCTTCTTCTTGTTTTCTAAAATTAGCATAGGCTACAATCTTGGTATCAGGATGATCAATATTGATCCATTTCACATAATCGTTAGCACTCCAAGTGAAGTGGTTTTTATCTACGTAATCCGTTTTTGTTTTTAGATTAATTAGAGAGCTAAAAAAGTCATGAAGTTTTTTTCTAGATGGTACATCCAGATATTCCCAATGCGTCGGTTTGATCCCCAAACGATCATCGTTTAATTCCTCGTCGTAGCCTAATTCTTCAAACTGCCAAATCATTTTTGGACCTGGTACTAAGAAGAAAAAAGCGGCATTCAATTTCATTCGTTCAAGTGCTTCATCGACAGTAAAGTTACTTGACTTCAATACTTCCCACATCAAACGTTCCTCATCGTGGCTTTCCATATAGGCGATCAAATTGGGTTCATCCCATCCTCGATCTTCGTGATATGCAGCATTGAAAAAACTAGGATTCCCTTTTGCTGCCGAGCGATAGGTTCCTGTCATATTCCCCCAAAGCATCATCCCATAATTGGCTAATTCTTTTTCTTCGCTATTGTCTGCAAAATGTTCTAAGATGATGTAATTAGTTGGATCAATTTCCCATATTTCATCCACCATACGTTTGAGTAGGGCGATACGTGACGCATCATAATTGCCCCATGCACCTGTATTGCCTAAGGTGTTTTTTTGTGTAAATCCTTTTGATAGATCAAATCGAAAGCCATCAATATTATATTGTTCAATCCAGAATTTATTTACACGATCAACATAAGATTTTGTGTATTCGCTTTCATGATTAAAATCGTAACCTACATTGAAATCGTGTTTTGCTGTTTGATTCAACCAAACATTATCAGCTGTAGGTGATCCGTACAAACCTTCATTATCTAAGCGTACTAAAGGACATCTTCCAAAAGCATGATTGAGTACGATGTCGAGAATGATAGCTATATCTCTTTTATGTGCTTCGTCTATTAATTTTTTTAATTTGTTTTCTGTACCATAATATTTATCTACCGAAAACATGAAGGCAGGATTATAGCCCCAACTAATATTTCCCTCAAACTCCATCACGGGCATCAATTCAATTGCATTGATCCCTAAATTTTCCAGATAATCTAGTCGATCTATAACTGCATCAAAAGTACGTTCGTCCGTAAAATCACGCACGAGTAATTCATAAATTACCAAATCCTCTACAGCAGGTCTAGTATAGTTCGTTGCTGTCCATTCGTATTGAGCTTTTCCAGTTTGGATATAAGAGATCGCTTCACTTGTAAAATTTTGAGGATAGGCTTGAAGATTAGGGTATCTATTTTCAGCAATGATTTGTGGATCATCAAATTGAGAGCTCATCTTTTCGGTATAAGGATCGGCAATTCGCAAGGTTCCATCTACCAAATATTGAAAACGATATTCTTGTCCTTGCACAAGATTTTCAATTTTCAACCAAAAGTTATCTCCATCTTTATTCATCAAAAAATCGCTATTGAGTGACCAATTATTGAAGTCGCCAATAACGAAAATATTTTCTTTATTTGGGGCAGTTATTACTAAACTGACAGAGGTGCTATCTGGATGATAATTAATACCTGCTTCTAAATCAGCAGGAAGAGGAATAGATGGTGGAACGGGTTGAATCGTGTATGCATGGCTTATCGTATCTGCTTCGGCATCAGTAGTACCTATAGCTGTAATTGTATGAACGAGATCATCTGCAATAACGGTATGTTGAAAATCTAATGCTTCAGCATTTTCGTTTTCGAGAACAACTGCATCATCAATGTACAATGTTATTGTTGCTGCTTCAGAAGTAATAACTTCTACATTGATAACATCGTCCATTTCATAAAAGCCAAATCCTCCATCTGGGTTTTCAAATACGATTCTAAACGCTGATCCTACTTCCGCAATGTAATCTGTTGTTTGACCATTTGACCAATCATTTCCTTTTAATAAAAACCCTATAGCTTCAATTTCAGCAGCATCTACTCCTGTAAAGTTTGCGGGGACTAAACTAATAGAAAAAATTTGTTTGCCATCGACAACACTTTTGGTCAGCTTAGCAGCATCTGTTAAGGCAGGATTTGAACTTGCAGGATTGATATTCGAAGGAGCATCAGAACTTAATGAAGGTAGCCACATCCAAAGCCAAGCCTCTTGCCAATCGTGCATGATGGTTCCCGTTACGTCATAAGTAATCGTAATTTCTTCATTGGCTTCAAAAAAAGGAGGGTCTATACTTGGTTCTATTTCAATAATTTGAGCAACACTTATTGAAGCCGAAAGGAAAGATAAAAGAAGAAGGAGTACATTTTTCATCATAGTCTTTCTTTGGTTTAAAAACGCTTTACTCAAAAACAACTTATAAAAAAGCCAAAGATTGGAGTACTCCAATCTTTGACTTTTGAATTAAACTATATTATAACTGAACAAACGTTGCAGTATAATTATCACCGTCATCACTAGTAGTAAGGGTGATTTCGTAATTTCTAGCTGTATTTACTCTAATATTTCCGCCATCATCTGTAAAGTCAGCAACATCACCTTCAAGAGCTACTTGTCCCCATCCGATGTTTTCGTCCCAAGAATCATTTGTTCTAAACTTGAAACCACCAACACCTAAACCGATGAAACCAATCTTCCAAGTGTATGTATTTGTACCAGAATCAAAACCTTCGTAGTTCATATCGGTATCAATTTCCCAACCATCAGGTGTACCATTCATGTCTGCATCAGCAAGGTTTGTTGCATCTCCAACAACAGCCCATTCGTGCTCGTCTGGCACAAAATTAACAACAGGAGCATCACCTGTACGAACTAACACCATAGACCAACCCTCAGTTGGGTCCCAATTTGCAGTAACGGTATAGATACCTTCGTCAGCAGCAGCAAAAGGAATATTTGGCTGATTGTTACCTGGAGCAAGATCACTAAATGATCCACCAAAGTTGTTGAACAATTGGTAACCATTGTCAAAACCAAATCCAGCAGCAGGATCAATTCTTCTATCAATGCTCCAACGGCAGTTGAAACGTAACTTAAATTCACCTTCTCTTAAGATCACATTTTCAGCAGACCAAGAACCACCATCTGCATCAACAGTACCACTTAATTGTGTATCAGCACCCCAACCACCTTCAGTTGCAGAACCAATAATACCAGGAATAGTCACATTAAACATGATTACTTCACCAGTCGTTTGATCATAAGTAACACGATAAAGGCCATCAGCAGGAACAGTAAATGCAGCACCATCTACAGTAGCATTTACTAAGTAATAGTCATTAAAGTCACAACCAGAACCTGCATCAGTAACTACTTCAGCAGTACCACCTAATGTGCTTGTAATTTCTTTGCTTGCAATTTGAACAAGATTGTAATCACCCTGAGCAAAATAGATATAACCTCCTAAAAAGCCTGTTCGTTCTTGTGAAGAGAATCCATCATCTTCAACATTTTCAGAAACTAATCCTGCCGTTGATACTGGGTCACTACCAGATGCAGCAAAGTAAAAACCATCAGCTACATTGATACCTGTACCTGGATCGATGACAATATCATCATCACTACCACAAGAAGTAACAAAAACTAAGGAGAAAACAGCTAGCAATATGCTAAGCGAGTTCATTAAACTTTTCATAATAATTTAAGTTTGATTTGAATAATTTTGAAAATTTATATTTATGATTTCTTTATAGTGTAACGATTCAAGAAACCAAAATGTACACCCAATAGTATAAGATTTATATAGAAGTTTTATTGGTGATTTTTTTGAGTGAGCGCTAAAATGGTGTACTACTAGTTTTAAAGAATTAATATATTTTCAATTACTAGTAAATATTTTAATAAAGATAATACTTTATTAAAAATTTATATGTAAATACTCTAAGGATTTTTTTATGCAAACGTTTGCATTTTATTTTTCTCTTCTAGTATCGTATTTTTTCCTATTTTTATAGGCATTCTAGCAATCTTAACTTTACTTTTCAGATAATTTACTAATTAAATGTATATCCTATTTAATGGAAAAACGACATCAAGTGACGATCAAAGATATAGCTAAGAAATTAGGTATTTCCCCCTCTACGGTGTCTAGAGCTTTAAAAAACAACCCTAGTATTAGTCCCTCTACTCGACAAAAAGTAATCAAACTAGCAAATGAACTAGACTATGAACCTAATAAAATTGCGCTAAGCCTAAAAAACCAAAGTACTAAAACTATCGGTGTCATTATTCCTGAAATCATTCATTTTTTCTTTGCAACAGTCATATCTGGTATAGAAGAAGTAGCATACTCCAATGGCTATACTGTTTTGCTTTGCCAATCAAATGAATCATACGAAAAAGAAGTAATCGACACTAAAGCTTTATTATCTCATCGGGTAGATGGTATCTTGGTATCACATTCAAGAGAAACAACAAATTTTGATCACTTCGAAGAAGTAAAAAAACGAAATATACCTCTTGTCTTTTTTGATCGGATGCCAACAGACTTTAATGCACCATGTGTCGTTATTGATGACTTTAGTGCGGCCCAACAAGCTACCCAACATTTGATTCATCAAGGTTGTAAACATATCGCCCATTTAGCAGGACCCCAAAATTTAGAAATTAGTCAAAAAAGGGTACAAGGATATCTTTCTGCTTTGCAGCAAAACAAACAAACTAAAAAAGATAAATACATCATCAATTGTTATGAAGGAACAAAAGAAGAAGGCTACTGGGGGATGAAAAAACTATTACAACTTCGTCCATATCCCGACGGTATTTTTGCGAATAATGACGTCCTTGCTTTTGGCGCCATGAAAGCCATAAAAGATGCTGGCCTAAAAATTCCACAAGATATTGCAGTCATCGGATTTAGCAATTGGAATTTTTCTTCTTTAATAGAACCTCGCTTATCCTCTGTCGTCCAACCTGGTCTTGATATGGGTAAAATGGCTGTTGCAACGTTAATGGATCAACTAGAAAATAGTTTGCATTTCGACAATAGTATATCTAAGGTTTTACCAACCGATTTAATTATCCGAGATTCTTCTAATAGACAACAAACCGCAAAATAATTTATAATGAAAAACAAACCACAACTATCCTCTTGGCAAATATGGAATATGGCTTTTGGATTCTTAGGCATCCAATTTGGTTGGGCTTTGCAATTGGGAAATATGAGTGCCATCTACGAATACCTTGGTGCCGAACCTGACAAAATTCCGATACTTTGGTTGGCTGCTCCGATGACAGGTTTAATCGTTCAACCTATCGTTGGCTACCTAAGTGATCGTACCTGGAATACTCTAGGACGGCGTAAACCTTATTTCTTAGTTGGGGCTATTTTAGCTTCCATCGGTTTGATCATGATGCCACATAGTTCTACGCTTTGGATGGCTGCTGGTTTGCTCTGGATTCTAGACGCTTCGATCAATATTAGCATGGAACCCTTTAGAGCTTTTGTGGCAGATGTATTGCCAAAAGAACAACATACCAAAGGTTATACGATGCAAAGTTTTTTCATTGGTATTGGTGCCGTACTTGCTGCTGTTTTGCCCTACATTATGATCGAATATTTTGGTATGGCAAAAACGACAGAAGAGGGCGTTCCTACTTTTTTAAAAATTGCTTTTGCTGCTGGTGGTGTGGCATTTTTCTCATCAGTATTGTACACCATTTTGACTACAAAAGAATACCCGCCTGAAGATATGGATGCTTTCTTAAAAATGAAGGAAGAGAGCAAAGGAGTAGGTAATATGTTTAAAGAAATTTTTGCGACTATCTTCGATCTTCCAAAGGTCATGAAGCAATTAGCCGTTGTGCAGTTCTTTACTTGGTTGGGTTTATTTTTAATGTGGTTTTATTTTTCGACTGCAGTCGCTGTAAATATTTTTAATGCGCCTAGTCCTAAATCCCCACTGTATGCAGATGGTATTGCTTGGGCTAATTTATGCTTTGGTTTTTACTCCGTCGTTACCTTTATTTTTGCTTTAATGATGCCCAAATTAGCCACAAGTTTAGGTAAGAAAAAACTGCATTCGATTTGTCTTGCTATTGGTGGATTGTCTTTATTGGCGCTTTATTTTGTTTCAAGTAAGGAAATGCTGTTTGTGAATATGATCGGAGTTGGTATTGCTTGGACAAGTATTTTGGCGATGCCTTATGCTATACTTGCTGGAAAATTACCACCGCAAAAAATGGGTATCTATATGGGGATTTTTAATTTCTTTATTGTCATTCCTGAAATAATGGCTACCCTATTTTTTGGGCCGTTTATGAATAATGTATTACAAAATGATCGTCTTTCTGCTGTAATGCTTGGTGGGGCAATGTTATTAATTGCAGCTGTTGCTGCCTTGTTTGTTGATGAAGATTAGACTAAAACATAATTGCTCTACTGGCTTTGTCATCAAAGTAGTGCATGGTTAGATTTAATTTTCATAAAGTATAAATTTAGATTACAAGATAAGATGTATATTAATGATGAATATCATAAACTTAAGAGTTT
>JAHDIP010000029.1:17587-38929 GCA_020630735.1 Saprospiraceae bacterium
TTAGATTACAAGATAAGATGTATATTAATGATGAATATCATAAACTTAAGAGTTTCCTTGTTTTTAAAGGTTTGTCTTAAGTTAGAAGCTTGGAGCAATGATTTTGGCTTTTGCCTACGGCGTCCTTCTTTTCCAGCGATGAAAAGATACTGTGATAAAAAGAAGGCAAAAATCTAGGACAAATAAACTCGTTCTATACGCTCTTTGATTCCCCGAATCAAGCCTACGCCTTAGTATTTGTCCGAGCCAGCCCACTTCTTAATTCGCAATACTATAATGCGATTTGTAGAAATAGGTCTTTGACCTATTTTACTGACATTTATTTGAGATGATACGTCCTTTCTAAAAATTAATTATAACGTTAAAAACATGAAAAAATATAGTTTACTATTTCTTTTCCTTGTTTCTTTTCTAGGAACGATGGTTGCCCAAAATCGAATCACCCGAGTCGAGCCACCTAATTGGTGGGCGGGTATGAAAAATCCAAATTTACAATTGCTTATTTATGGTAGCAATATTGGCAATTTAAAACCAAGTATCAAACACAAAGGTGTAAAAATTAAAAAAGTGAATACCGTTGAGAATTCAAATTATTTGTTCTTAGACTTAGTGCTCGATAACAATATTAGTGCTGGAGATTTTAAAATTGTATTTTCTGAAAATGGTAAAAAAGTAGCTACTCATAAATACACCTTAGAAAAACGAGTGGCAGGTGCTGCTCAACGTAAAGGTTTCGACAACTCCGATGTGCTTTACCTCATAACACCCGACCGCTATGTAAACGGTGATGCTAGTAACGATAACGTTAAAGGACTGGTTCAACAAATGGATCGCTCGGATAAAGGTGGCCGACATGGCGGAGATATCGAAGGCATTCGGAAAAACTTAGACTACTTAGGCGATTTAGGGTTTACTGCTATTTGGCTCAATCCTGTGCTTGAAAACAACATGGAAAAATATTCTTACCACGGCTATTCGACAACTGATTTTTATAAAGTCGATCCTCGTTTTGGGAGCAATGAATCTTACAAACAATTAAGTGCAGAAGCGAAGTCAAAAGGCATCAAACTGATCATGGATATGATCGTCAATCATTGTGGTACAGGGCATTGGTGGATGAATGATTTGCCAAGCGAAGATTGGATTAATCAATGGAAAGATTATACGCAAACGAATCATAGAAAAACACTCGTTCAAGACCCTTATGCTTCAGAATTGGATCGAAAAATATTCACCGATGGTTGGTTTGTCCCAACGATGCCTGACCTCAATCAACGCAATCCGTTCTTAGGAACTTATCTTACTCAAAATGGTATTTGGTGGATTGAATACCTCGACCTTGCTGGTATCCGAATGGATACTTACTCCTATCCTGATATGGATTATATGACGGAATGGAATGCACGAGTGTTTGAAGAATTTCCAAATTTTAATGTCGTAGGCGAAGAATGGTTTCACGATCAAACAGTCGTTTCCTACTGGCAAGCGGGTAAGAAAAATGCAAATGGTTATACTTCTGATTTAAAAAGTTTGATGGATTTTCCAATGCAGTTTACAGTAACGAAAGCTTTACTAGCAGAAGAAGGATGGAGCGATGGACTCATTTCAATTTATGAGACGCTCGCACAAGATTTTGTTTATGCCAATCCGAATGACCTCGTTGTCTTTCCTGACAACCACGACATGAGTAGAATTTTCACTCAACTCAATGAAGATTACGACCTCTTTAAAAATGCGATCACTTTTTATTTAACAACTCGGGGTGTTCCTCAAATTTATTATGGCACCGAAATTTTAATGACGAACCCTGGAACGGATGATCATGGAATTATCAGAAGTGATTTCCCTGGTGGTTGGGCTGGCGATACCGTTAATGCCTTTACACAAAAAGGCTTGACTGATCAACAAAAAGAGGCGCAAGCACTTTTCAAAAAACTATTGAATTGGCGACAAAAAAAGACAGCTATACATTTTGGCAAACTCAAACATTTTATCCCACAAGATAATGTCTACGTTTATTTCCGTTATGATGACAATCAAAAATTAATGGTCGTGCTGAATAAAAATACAGCGCCTTACAATTTGGAATTAGATCGTTTTTCGGAAATACTAGAAGGTAGTCGCTCTGCTGTTGATGTTCTTTCAGGGAAAAACTTCCTGCTCAATAAATCAATCGAACTTAGTCCTAAAACACCACTCATTTTAGAAATCAAGTAAATCCCCAAACCATGTTAGACATCCAGAAAAACTTAAGCAAGTCATTTTTTACCTTATTGAGTTTGCCTGCTACAGCAATGGGTTTTGCCCTTTGTGTACAAATCGCTGCACTTAGTTGGATACTCAATACCAAGTACGGATTGAATATTTACGAGATCGGTTACGTATGGATGGCAGGACCTCTTTCTGGGATTTTTGGTCAAGTCATTATTGGGTTAATCAGTGATAATGTTTGGTTTTTGAATGGTCGTAGAAAACCGTTTATTTTGATCGGTGGAACGATAGCCGCTCTGATGATTTTAGCCTTGCCTCATCTAGATGTCATCAATGACAGCCTTGGCATTGATAGTATTATTGGGGTTGCTATAACCGTTGCACTTACCTTAGACCTTGCGATTAATGTTAGTTTCAATCCTACTCGTTCGCTTATTGCAGATGTAACGCCCGTTGGCGAAATACGTACATTTGGCTATACATGGATGCAAACTATCTCAGGATTCTTTGGTGTTTTGGCTTATCTTATTGGAGCTTTTATTAGCAACTATCATTTGATTTATATAGGAGCTGTTTTTGTTTTTTTGGCTTCTGTTATTCCTGTTTTCTTTATTGAAGAACCTAGAGATTTAGAACAAAAAGCGACTAGTAACACTAAAGAGAATACTATTCAACAAGAGACGAATTGGATAGAGTTTTTGAAAATCTGTTTTGCACATGCTTTTACTTGGCTTGGTGTACAGGTGATGTTTGTATACACCTTTGCTTACATCAAAGTCGTAATAATGGGACATGGAGTGACGGAAGAATTGCCAGATGCTATCAATAATCAAATTGGATTTAATATCGGAATTGCGTTTGCAATTTTGAATACGGTTGGCTTTCTATTACCTTCTTTGGTACTCGAACCATTGGCTAAAAAAATAGGCCGTGTACGTACACATATGAGTTGCATTTTCATCATGGCAATCGGCTATGCACTTATCCTTTTTGCAGGCCAAACAACTGCTTCTTTTTTTATTCTAATGGCAGTTGTTGGTATTGGTTGGGCAGCAGTAGTAAGTTTACCTTTTGCAATTATGTCTGAGGTCGTGAGTGAACAGCGAATGGGTTTATTTATGGGCTTATTTAATCTTTCTGTTGTCTTACCCCAACTACTTGCTTCTGGCTTAGGTAAGTTTATTCAGAACCAAAATAGTCCGAGTGTTATTTTTATTATTAGTGCCATTTCTTTGGCAATTTCTGCTGTGCTTTGGTTATTTGTAAAAGAGCAAAAGCAGACGGCTTAGCTTTTTACTACACAGCAATATAAGAAGAGACTGCCCTAATAGAACAGCCTCTTAACATGATCTTTTGAAAAGTCAAAAGACTATAAAACGTGTGTTAGTAAACCTTTGCCATCATGGATTAGTTGAGAGGAATATGCAGTTTTATTTTTCAAAACATATTCACCATACAATCTTGTTCCTGCCATATCCATATTGTCGGCATAAATTAAAGTACCTTTATGAAACCGTGGCTCTAGCATTTTGAACAGAGGCAAGTATAAGTCCTTCCAACCATCCAAAAATAAAAAATCAATTGGATTTGAATCTCCTTTGAGCGTTTGCATAGCATCTCCAATTCTCAGTTCTACAAATTCACTTAGGCCTGCATCTTTAATATTTTGTGCGGCTTTTTTTGCTTTACTTTCCAACAATTCTGTTGTGATTACCTTCCCGCCCGTTTGACGAACGGCATCTGCAAAATAAATGGTTGAGATACCGAATGAAGTACCAAACTCAACGACTTGCTTACAATTATGATCAATTATTATTTGTCGTAATGCTTCTCCTTGATCTTTTGAAATTGGAAGATAAGCATGTTCAAAATCGGAAGGTTGCATCGGACGAAAAATAGACTTTACAACTCCTTTTCCTATCCGCATATAATCTTTTTTTGCGTCTTTGTGTAGAATACTTAATTTACTTTCTACAATATTTATTTTTCTTGCATTCATGTTTTAAAGAATTTAGTTTAAAAATATACTGAAACCGAATATCGGTAAGTATAGGATTACCATTTAAGAATGGTTATCATCATTTGACAATACAAAAATGCAATACTTTTCATCGAAGTACATGGTAAAAACAGTCTTATGAATGGTAAAAATGAGTCGTTACGCGGAAGTTGTAAATTCTGAAGGCAACATCTGGGTGTGTTTCTTAAAAAATTTGGTGAAATTCGTAGGTTCATCAAAGCCTAATTTGTAAGCAACCTCTTTTGAAGAAAAATCTGGGTCTTTCAAATATTTTTTTGCTTCTAAAATAACTGTTGAGATAATAAATTCTTTAGCAGAAAGATTTATCGTTGATTGAGTAATGACATTGAGTTGCTTGGTGGTGACATTCAGTTGTTGAGCATAAAATTTCACTTTTCTTTCTTTGTGAATATTCGTTTTTAATGCTTGTTGAAATTGAATAAATTCTTCTAGATAAGGACTTTTTTCTATGATCTCATTCTTCTTCGTTCTGCAATGAAAAAGTTCGAGTAATAGTATTTTGAAATACGATTTTGCAATTTCACTTCTTATTGATTTATTCTTACTACTAACATCTTTTTTGATTTTAATGACTAAAGCATAAAGCTCCTTAAACTTTTCGTCACCTAAATTTATGATCGGATAATATAGTTGACTATTGTACAAATGATTTACTAAAAACGGATAAGTAGCTCCTACTTCAAGAAAAAAATCTTCTGTAAATAATAATAAAAAACCCTCATTTGCTTTAGGCAAATCGACAAAAGAATGTATCTGCTCTTTCGAAAGAAGAATAATACTTCCTCTTGTATATGGATAATCCTCAAAATCTATATTGTGGTGCCCCTCTTTCCCTTCTGCGATTAAAAATATCGCATTAAATTTTAGTCGATGAGGTTTATACGGATTATGATTGTGTGGCGAATCAACTTTCCTTTTTAATGATTCAAAAGAGATGATTTCAATATTGGTTGGATTGATCTGCTGGTCTTCGAATTTTATTTCTGGTATTTTTTCCATTTCTAAACTAAATACTTTTTATCACAATTCGAAAAAGAAAAATGTTTGGAAGCATAATTTCCTTTGCAAGCTTCAATAATTGTTTTGATTAATGGATAAGCTTTGATCATTATTTCTTGAAATTCACTTTCTGGATCAGACAAAAAGGTGATCGCTCCGCCTGTACCAATCGTTATTTTATCTACTGTCACGATTGCTGTGCGAATCGCAATATTCAACTCTACATTACTATCCAAACTCAAGTAACCAATAGCACCTGTATACACGCCTCTTGCCTCACCTTCTAAGTCATCAATAATTTCCATTGTTCTGATCTTAGGTGCTCCTGTAATCGAACCACCAGGAAAGGTTGCTTCTAAGCAATCAATAATAGACGAGTCTTTTTTCAACTTCCCTTTTACTGTACTGACCAATTGATGCAAGGTTGCATATGATTCTACGTCCATCAAAATCGGCACCGTTACACTTCCAATCTCGCATACTTTTCCTAGATCGTTCCTAAGCAAATCGACAATCATTAAATTTTCTGCACGATCTTTTTCGTTGCTTTGCAAGTGTTGTTTATTATCAAAATCGATGCTTGGATCATCACTTTTTGCTATTGTGCCTTTTATTGGTTTAGAAGAAACCCAACCATCTTTTTTGATCTTTAAAAACTGTTCGGGAGAAGATGATAAAATAGAGAAATCGTCAAACCTCAAAAACGATGCATAAGGTGCAGGATTATGTTTTCGAAGAAAACGGTAGAGATTAAGTGGTTCTAAATGTAGATTGGTATGTACTCTGTTCGTTAAGCAAATTTCGTAGCTTTCGCCATCAATTATTTTCTGCTTACAGTCGTTTATTTTTTCGATATACTCCTCCTGGTTTTGACTCAATGAAAAGACAATTTCTTCTGCTATCTTTTCGACTTGAGGTGCAGAGTGTTTCATTTTCTGATTCAGCTTAGCTGCTATTGTTTCAAACCAAGAAAGCGTTGCCGCTTTATTTTTATCCGTTGTCAAGGCAAGTAAATAAACTTTATTTTGATTGTGATCAAAAACGACTGTTCTACTTGTAAAGAAAAGTGCAGCATCAGGCAAGTCTGCATCATGCGATGTCGTATATCCTAAACTTGTTTTAAGTTCGTAACCGAGATAGCCAACGAATCCTGCTTTAAAACCAAAAGGTAAATTTTCTTCTGCTATTTTAAAATGTTCGTAATCTTTTAAGGCAGTTCTTAGATAGTCAAAAATAGAAGCTTCAATAATTTCTTTTCCCTTTTGGGTCGTAATCTGGATTTCATTTTTTTTAGCGTAGGCGTAAATAATTTCATCCAACTCGGTTTCAAAAGCTCCCATAAATGAAAAGCGAGAAACTTCGTGTTTTAAAGCACGATTACTATCCAACCAAAAACAGTTTTTTGAATCTTTAAACAAGGTTAAGAATAGCTGTTCTGCATCTTCTTTGTAATCTAGCTCTTTTACTTCGAACCAAGACGAAATAGGATTTTTTCCCTTAGCTGAAACCTTAGGTAAGTTCTTAAACATTTACCAACTTTTTTTGAGCATTAAATTGCTTACTCAAGGAAAGAAAATTTTGAATAATCTGATCGCCATATTCTGTAGAAACAGATTCGGGATGAAATTGGATGCCCCAAAATGGTTTTTCCAAATGTTCTAATCCCATGATAACGCCATCACTTGTTTCTGCAGTTACCTTCAGACAATCTGGCAATGAAGATACCACAAGCGAATGATAACGAACCACCTTAAAGGATTGAGGTATATCTTTAAATAAATTTTGTTGATTATGGAGGACAGGGCTTAAACGACCATGATAAGGTTCGGGTGCATGAATGACATCCGCTCCAGCAAAATGCGCCATTCCTTGATGACCTAAGCATACGCCAAGAGTAGGTTTGTCTGCATACAAAATAACTTCTTTACAAATACCAAAATCTTTTTGTCGATCAGGTCTTCCTGGACCAGGCGAAAGAATAATTTGATCCACATTCAAACTCATCAACTCATCAAATGAAATTGCATCATTTTTCACAACAATCGGTTCTTCACCTGAAATTCGAGCCACTTGCTGAAACAA
This sequence comes from Saprospiraceae bacterium, assembly GCA_020630735.1. Taxonomy (GTDB): domain Bacteria; phylum Bacteroidota; class Bacteroidia; order Chitinophagales; family Saprospiraceae; genus JAHDIP01. The sequence goes on from JAHDIP010000029.1 coordinate 24,921, forward strand.
ATTATAGGTAAAAGAGTCATAATTATCTATCAATACCGTCTTCATATATCTTCTCTCCAAGAAATTAATTTTAAACTCATCAATACGCACTTTCTTAGAGTATGTTTTAAAATTTCATTTGGCAGAAATCAAATTATCGCCTAATTGATTGTAAATAATAGATGCTTCCTCCTTTTCAAGGATTTAAGAACTTGAAATCCTTGAAAATCAGTTCGCAAAATTTTAAAACATACTCTTACAAAAATAATCATTCTGATCCGTAGAATAGCTATTTCTGCCTCTCTATTTATTTAGACTTCTTTTTGGTGCAAATAGTTCTAATTTGAATGATATTTTTTCCAAAAAACCACACTTTTAACGTCTCTTTAACCTCGTTTGCTATTCTGCATTAATAAGTGGATATTGCAGATTCATCCTGAAACAGATACGAAAGTCAAAATAAAAGTAAAAATCTGGCTAAAAAGACCTTCAATTTTAAACTTTTATTTACACTAAGCCCTGAAAAACAGGGCAACTTTTGATCGTTTTTTTCGTTTAAATGAGGAACTTAAAGCGTTACTAACACAACGCTGAGAAGTCTAAATTACACAACAGATATATACTCAAATGCGACATTTACTCCTTATTCTTAGTCTTGTTTTATTACCAATTCTTGTTTTTAGTCAAGAAAATAAGCTAGCACAGCAGTATTTCTCTAATGGAGAATATGAGAAAGCGGCTACTTTGTATGACAAATTATTCAAGAAAAATGGCAATAATGACTACTACTTCAACAAATACACGGAGTGTCTGATCAACCTTGAGCAGTATGACGAGTGTGAAAATGTGATCAAAAAGCAGCTCAAAAAAAATCCAAAAAAAATCCAATTGTACGTTACCTATGGCAATTTATTTGAGCGCCAATACAAAGAAGACGAAGCCAAAGAGCAGTACCAACTCGCTATCAAAAAGCTAACGAATGATCGGTCAGCGATCAATAGATTGGCAAGTGCTTTTACAGCTTTAACAAAATATGATCTTTCGATAGAAACTTACGAACGAGGGTCCAAACTACTCAAAGACAAAAATATATTTGCTTACAACTTGGGTGACCTTTATCGACGTAAAGGCGACAATGTAAAAATGCTAGAAAATTATCTGAATAGCTTAGATAATAATCCTAGCCGATTAAACTCTATTCAAACGATCTTCCAACGTTATCTTGTCGAAGATGATTATCTAGAACTCCAAACGCAACTCTATGAACGCATCCAAACAAATGAAGAAGCAGTTCATTTTCCAGAATTATTGACTTGGGTATTTATCCAAAAAAAGGATTATAAAAATGCCCTTCGCCAAGTAAAAGCTCTAGATCGTAAATTGAAAGAAAATGGTGGTCGTGTTTATCGAATTGCAGAAATAGCTCAAAATGCTAAAGACTACGATGCAGCTATCGAAGCTTATGATTATATCACAAGTGAAAAAGGTGAAACCTCTAGCTTTTATATCGAATCAAAAAGAGAAGCACTTAGCTGTAAAAGAGATAAGTTAGTAACAGGCTTTGAATATACCGAAGAAGATTTGCGTGATCTCGAACGCCAATATATTTCTTTCTTAGATGAGTTTGGTAGTAATAACTCAACCGCTGCTATCATCGCTGAATTGGCCAACCTTGAAGCTTTTTATCTTAATGATTTGGACAAGGCGATTAGCTTGCTCCAAGATATGATCAAGTACCCAGGGTCTAACCGAACGGTACAGGCAAATGGAAAATTAAGCCTAGCAGATTTTTATTTGATGAAAGGCGAAATTTGGGAAGCTACCTTATTATACTCTCAAGTGGATAAAGATTTTAAGGATGATATCTTAGGTCATGAGGCTCGTTTTCGAAATGCAAAACTATCGTACTATGCGGCAGATTTTGAATGGGCACAAGCACAATTTGATATTCTTAAAGCGTCTACTTCTAAGTTGATTGCTAATGATGCTCTCGACCTTTCTATTTTCATTATGGATAATTTGGGACTGGACACTACGGCTGCTTCCTTACAATTGTACTCTGATGCCGAATTGCTAGTTTTCCAAAATCGTTTTGAAGATGCTTTTGGTAAAATGGATTCTTTGACAACTATTTATCCTGAACATTCTTTATTGGATGATGTATATTACTTGTCGGCTCATATTCATACCAAAAAACGAGAGTATACAAAAGCAGTAAATTTGTATCAAAAAATTATAGATAACCACACAGAAGAAATCCGTGCAGATAACGCTATTTTTGAATTAGCAGAGTTATACGAAAACCAACTCAATGATCCAGAAAAAGCAAAGGGGCTTTACGAAAAATTATTCATTGACTTTTCGGGAAGTACACTCGCTGTTGAAGCTCGGAAAAAATATCGAAAATTGCGGGGTGATGATGTGCAGTAAGATACATTGATTCCAAAATAAAAAAGCGGGAATAGAACATGTAGTTTATTCCCGCTTTTTTATTTTGGATTTTTCGTCAATAACTCGATAAATTTTTTGACCTCTCTTTTTAGCTCATTATCAAGTTTGTTTTCAGAAACTATCTTTTCAATTCCATTTTGTTTAAGCTGCTTCGAAATATCGAAAAATAATTCTAATTCTTCCTCAATCAAATTTTCACCTTTCCATTCCTTTATTTGCCTTTCAACAGCATACCAATTGATTACTAAGAATGTTTGTTCTTCAATGATCCTCTTCAACTCCTGAAGTAATTTCCGTCTAATAATCCGAGCATACCTAAAATCACCTAATTCATCTGATTCTCTTATCAGAATAGCTTGGCTTTCTCGAACAAATATTTCTTGCCAAGTTTTATTTGCTTTTCCCGATACTAATTTCAGTTGTTCTTCCAATCCCATTGCTGGCATAGGTATTCCGTATTTAATACCGAGCTGTTCGGAAAGTTGCTGTCGAAAAGTACATTCACCCATTGCTCCCATCTCATAAGCGACCAAAAATTTGTCGATTCCTTTATATCCATCATCAGTATTCGAACCAGTATACATGCCTGGTCTGCTTAAGAAGTGCATCAAAAATTCTAAATCCCAATCTCTCATTTAGCAATTATTTAGAAGCAAACTCCTCTGCTTGCCTCCAAACTCGAAATACATTCTTATAACAAATCTTAGCAATATCTTCTTCAGAATAGCCTCGCTTCAATAATTCAAAAAGAAGGTTCGGATATTGAGAAACATCTTTCAATCCTGTTGGCAAACTATCTCCTACTCCATCATAGTCAGAACCTAATCCTACGTGGTCAATGCCTGCAACTTTTACGACATTATCGATATGATTGGCTACCGTTTTTACATCCGCAAACAAACTAGGATTATTTTTTCTAAATTCCTCTATCAGTTCCTTTCCTTTTTCCGAATCGTAAGTCACATCGTTATCTTGTAGTATTGCCATCATTTTTTCTCGGTTTTTATCATTCTGCTTTTGTACCTCTCCATCCAAAAAGGTAGAGCCGAAGTTAATTTGAATAACGCCTCCATTTTCTCCCAATCGTTTGATCATTGCATCCGACATATTACGCTCAAATCCTGGCGTAAATTTTCGACAAGACGAATGTGAAGCAATGACAGGCACTTTCGTCAAGTCCATTACTTGATAAAATGTTTTATCCGAAATATGGGAGACATCTACCATAATACCGACTCGATTCATCTCTAATACTACCTCTCGACCAAAAGGACTTAGCCCTTGCCATGTACCTGTCGTATCGTATGACGAATCACAAATTTGGTTATCCTTCGAATGGGTCAAGGTAATGTATCGAATACCTCGTTTGTGGAAGTAAGCGACATTCGCCAAATCATCTTCGATTGGTGCGCCGTTTTCCATCCCATAAGGCAAGGAGATTTTTCCTTCTTTAAAATGTTTTTCTACAGCTGCTACCGAATTGCCATGCGCAAATTTATCAGGATGCACTTCGATAATCCCATTGATCATATCAATTAAGGTATCCGCAATTTCTTTTGCACCTCCATCTTTTTGGTATCTTGATGGAATATATATCGACATAAAAGGTACATCCAATCCTCCTTTTTTTGCTCGTACATAATCAAAATCACCTTCATCTGTTTCTATCGGTATTCCCAAATACTCTTTGTCTAATCTAAAATTTTTTACTCGTAGGCGATAGGGCAGATCGACATGACCATCTGTAATGATGTACTTCTGTGCCAATTCATCTGCTAATTTCCGCAAGGCTTCATCCGACTGATCAGAAATAGCTTTTTTCTGTGGCATACAGGCAATCAAAAACAGACCTAGCAACAGAAATAAAGGAATAGTCTTTTTCATAATGCTTTCTATTTTGCAAGGTTTAGATTTATTCATAATGCTAAGATAGCGAAATTAATGTTCTAATACAGTGGTTATTTTTTCGTACTTTCGTCCTATTATTTTTATTATAAAAAAAGAATATGATTCTTTATAACGTTACGGTAAAAGTACTTCCTGAAATAGAAGAAGATTGGTTGCAGTGGATGAAAACAGTCCACATTCCCGATGTAATGAAAACAGGTATTTTTAAAGAAAATAAGTTGTGTCGTTTGCTACATTTAGATGAAACGGATGGTGTCACTTTTGCGGTACAATACCTTTGTGATGACATGGCAAGTTTCGAACGTTATCAAAAAGAATTTGCTAAAGCCTTACAACACGATCATACCGAGCGATACAAAGATAAATATGTTGCCTTTCGTACATTAATGGAAGTTCTTTAAACCCACTCATTGAAAAATTATACTGCAATTATTCTTTTGTTTATTGCCAATTCTATTTCTGGAATTGCGCAAGGTATAAGCATGATTGCTATTCCTTGGTATTTTACGATGCAGGATGACATGGAGTTATTCGGGATCATCTATGTATTGACCAATTGTGTCTCCTTTTTTTGGGTACCTTATAGTGGTACATTTATAGATCGGTTTAATCGAAAACATATTTTTCTTGCTGTTACAACGGTTTGCGGTCTTATCTTGATGGGAATTGCTTTGCTAGGTTTTTATTGGGGAGCTTTGCCTTGGTATATGGTAGCCCTCGTCTTTATGATGACCTTCTTTAATTACAATATCCACTACCCCAACCTCTATGCTTTTGTCCAAGAAATTTCTGAAAAAGATTACTACGGAAAAATTACTTCCTATATCGAAATACAAGGACAATTGTCTAGCATCCTTGCTGGAGCAGGTGCAGCCATTTTATTAGAAGGAACTCGGAGTGGAAAAATCAATTTATTTGGATTTAAAGTAGACGCTCCCTTTTCGATAGATGCTTGGCAAATTCATGAGATATTTATGATGGATGCCGTAACCTATTTATTTGCGTTCCTCTTCATTTTCCTTATTCGATACCAACCTTTAGCTAAGCGAAAAGAGGAAACTGGAAATGTATGGGCACAACTAAAAATTGGTTACAGTTATTTAAAGGATAACTCAACCATCTTCTTATTCGGTGTTGCCTCCTACTCTATTTTTGTTTGTGTATTGGTGACAACTTTTTTCATTGCTGCTACTTATGTCAAAAAACATTTAGGAGAAAATGCTGATGTTTTTGCTGCTTCCGAAATGTATTACGCTATGGGTGCAGTTTTGGCAGGCATTGGCGTTAATTGGGTCTTCAAAAAAATGACGATTCCTTTTTCTGTTATTTTAATGACTATACTAACTGCAATATTATTTGCCGTATTAGCCATTACTCAAAATACTGTTGTCTTTTATTTAATGCTTTTGATATTGGGACTCACGAATGCAGGAACACGTATTTTGCGAGTCACCTTCCTTTTCTCCCATGTTCCCAACCAAGTGTATGGGCGAGCGACAAGCATTTTTTTTCTTACCAATATTGCTTTTAGGACGAGTTTTTTGGCACTTTTTTCTATTCCCTTTTTTCAAAGTAGTAATAATATCATTTATGCTTTTGGCATATTAAGTGTTTTCTTAACTCTTGCGGCAATCGTTCTTATCCGATTTTACCCTGCCGTTATTGCCCTCGATGAACCCAAAGGAAGAGGTCTATAAAAATTTAAAACCTAATCATAGCATTTGCTGTTATACCTACTGGTATTCAGTTTAAGGATCATCATTGGTAGCTATCCTTTGATTCTCAGTAGCTTTAATCCTTTGATAATCCCAAAACCACTTTGGTTTCAGTATATACAAAGCAATTATAGATTTGTCCTAACACTTACTTAAGCAATGATTGTTTTAAAAATCAATAAAAATAGCGTAATTTCGCTGCATATAGAAAAAGCTTCGAATTGGGCTTGAAATTTGAAGCAAAACATATTGAAAGAATTTAAAATATCATTTAAAATAAAGTACCATGGTTTTTGAATTAACAGAAGAGCAATTAGCCGTACAAGAAGCTGCTAGAGAATTTGCAGAAAAAGAACTGAAAGAAGGCGTTATTGATCGAGATAGAGATATGACTTATCCTAAAGAACAGGTTCGCAAAATGGCTGACTTAGGTTTTTTAGGTATGATGGTTTCGACTAAATACGGCGGTGGCGGTATGGATACGCTTTCGTATGTATTAGCAATGGAAGAGCTTTCTAAAATTGATAACTCTTGTTCTGTAATTATGTCTGTTAATAATTCTTTGGTCTGCTGGGGCATAGAACAATATGGTACAGAAGAACAAAAGCAAAAATACCTCACCAAACTATCAACAGGAGAATGGATTGGTGCTTTCTGTTTATCAGAACCTGAAGCGGGTAGTGATGCTACTAGCCAACAAACAACCGCTATCGACATGGGCGATCACTATCTATTGAATGGTACTAAAAACTGGATCACCAATGGAGGTACTTCTCAAGTACATTTAGTTATTGCTCAATCTGACAAAGAAGCAGGTCACAAAGGGATCAATGTTTTTATCGTAGAAACGAGTTGGGATGGTGTTGCTATTGGTGCAAAAGAAGATAAATTAGGCATCCGTTCTTCAGATACGCACTCTATTATGTATTCGGATGTAAAAGTGCCAAAAGAAAATCGCATTGGCGAAAATGGCTTCGGATTTAAGTTTGCCATGAAAACTTTATCTGGTGGTCGTATCGGTATTGCGGCACAAGCATTGGGAATTGCTGCTGGTTCTTACGAGTTGGCTGTTGCTTATTCCAAAGAACGTGAAGCATTCGGCAAACCAATTAGTCAGCATCAAGCAGTTGCTTTTAAGTTGGCTGATATGGCAACTAAGCTAGAAGCAGCTCGTTTGCTTGTTTATCGAGCAGCTTGGCTAAAAGATCAAGGAGCAGATTATGCTACGGCTAGTGCAATGGCAAAAGTCTATGCATCAGAAGCAGCCATGTGGAATAGTACAGAAGCTGTGCAAGTACATGGTGGCTATGGCTTTGTAAAAGAGTACCACGTAGAACGATTGATGCGTGATGCAAAAATCACTCAAATTTATGAGGGTACTTCTGAAATTCAACGCATCGTTATTTCTAGAGATATTTTGAGAAAAGATAATTTATATTTACCGATTTTATCGGCTGATGGAGAAAAAGCTTAGTGCTTTTTTATTAGGGATGAGGGTACAAATAAGATACCTATGCTTCCTAAAATAAAAGGCGATATTCTTAGTAGGGTATCGCCTTTTTGGTTTTAAAGATTTTAATGAACTTTATGAAAGTAGCCATTATTGGAGGAGGAGCGGCTGGTTTTTTTTCAGCCATTGCAGCAAAGAGGAATCACCCTGATGCAGCAGTTACTATTTTTGAAAAATCAAAGAAGTTATTATCAAAAGTAAAAGTATCTGGTGGCGGTCGCTGTAATGTTACGAATGGTTGTACCTCTATCAAACAACTTTCGGAAGCTTATCCTAGAGGAGGCAAAGCATTAAAAAAAGCCTTTCGTATTTTTAGCACTCAACACACAATGGAATGGTTTGAATCTAGAGGTGTTCCCTTAGTAACGCAAGAAGATAATTGTGTCTTTCCTGTTTCGCAAGATTCACAAAGTATTATAGATTGTTTTTTAAAAGAAGCTCGACAATTAGGTATCAAAATAGAAATCGGAAAAGGCGTAAAAACGATCACGCCAATCAATGATCAGCTACAATTAGAATTTATAAAAGAAAACCATCCAACAAGTATTTTTGACAAAGTAATAGTCACAACAGGAGGCTCTCCAAAGCGAAGTGGCTTAGAATGGTTAGAACAACTTAATCACAAAATCGAAGATCCTGTACCGTCGCTTTTCACCTTCAATATGCCTGCCGAATCTGTACGAGAATTAATGGGTATAGTTGTCGAAAATACCTTAGTAAGTATACAAGGAACAAAACTAAAATCAGGCGGTCCTCTTTTGATCACCCATTGGGGAATGAGTGGTCCGGCTATTCTCAAACTTTCTGCCTTTGGCGCAAGAATTTTGAATGAGATGGGCTACGAATTTAAGGTGCAAGTCAATTGGGTGAATGTTTCGAATAATGAGCTAGTAGCCGCCGCAATTAAAAACATCATTAAGGAGCATCCTAAAAAGCAACTCTCTAGTTTTAGACCGTATTATCTGCCTGAACGCCTTTGGTTTTATCTGCTTGAAAAAAGTGCATTACCCACCACAAAGAAATGGGAAGAACTCGGAAAAAAAGGCCTCAATAAGTTGGTCAGTACTTTAACAAATGATACGTATGCCGTAAAAGGAAAAACGACGTTCAAGGAAGAATTTGTTACTTGTGGAGGAATTAGTTTGGAGAGTATCGATTTTAAAACGATGCAAAGTAAGGTCTGTAAAAATCTCTATTTCGCAGGTGAATTATTGGATATAGATGGCATTACTGGAGGATATAACTTTCAAGCAGCCTGGACGACAGCTTTTATTGCAGGAAAATTAAACAATTAACACGCTAAGTTCATTCTATTATATGAAGAGTTCATATCAAACAATATTGTTCTCCAAAGAACAGTACCTTTCCCATTAAGACTATTTTAACATGAACTTCTATAGATTCTTAAAAAAGATACGACTTTATTCCTTATCTTTGTTTACAACGGTATAGATAAAGTATCTGTATAAAAGTTTGACTAAAAAATAAATATGTCCTTACAAAAGACAGACGATGGCATCATAAAAGAAGTCATCAATATTTTTTCTGCTTATCTTGAAACGAATAGTTTTAGAAAGACTCCTGAACGTTATGCTATTTTGGAGGAGATCTATAAACGAACAGATCATTTTGACGCAGAGGCTTTGTATATCCATATGAAAAACCAAAATTATCGCGTAAGTCGTGCTACGGTATACAATACACTAGAATTGTTAGTAAGCTGCGATTTGGTAAAAAAACACCAATTTGGTAAAAATTTGGCTCAGTACGAAAAATCATATGGTTACAAACAACACGATCATCTTATTTGCGTTGATTGTGGGAAGGTTCTTGAGTTTTGCGACCCTCGTATTCAACAAATAAAAGATATAATGGGAGATATTTTAAAATTTAAAATCACTCATCATTCACTAAATTTGTATGGAAAATGTGAAGGTGCTTGTCCGAAAACTGCATCTTAAGACGGGTTCAAAAACATATTATAAAAATTTGGTAAGTTTTTTGTAACAATCTTCTAGAATACTAAATCATACACTATAAATTAAAAATACATCCCATGGCCTATACTATATCCGAGTATAACGCTGTAAATGTCCTAGAGATAAAAACGTTACTAAACGAATTGGACAATAAAAAAATTCTCGAAGCTATTCAATCTCGTATTGAAGGAGGTACTGCTAATTTCGTAGTTGATCTTTCAGAATTAGATTTTATGAATAGCATAGGACTTAATTTTCTGATCTCTGCCATGACAAAGTCTAGAGATAATGGAGGTTTACTTACTGTAGCAAGCCCTTCTGAGCAAGTGATTAAACTATTAGAAATCACTAAATTGAAGTCTTTTTTCAAATTATCGCCTACAGTAGAAGAAGCCTTAAAGAGCTACTCTAATCAAAACCCAAATTAAACATATACGATATAAATTCTTTTTAAAAGATATACAATAAAAACCTAATAGAATTTGAACAGTCTATTAGGTTTTTGTATTTTTATAGCTTTTCGTAAACTTTAGATCATGCGTGCCATGATCTTCATATCACTACACATATAATGGCAGTAGACGTTATTTTAGGATTACAATGGGGTGATGAAGGAAAAGGTAAAATTGTAGATTACCTTGCCACTAAATACGACATTGTAGCCCGCTTCCAAGGTGGCCCGAATGCAGGACATACCTTAAAATTTGATGGTAAAAAGTTTGTACTTCATACCATACCTTCTGGTATTTTCCGAAAAGAATTACTCAACTTTATTGGCAATGGTGTCGTCATTGACCCGATTACACTAAAGAAAGAGATTCAAAATTTAGAAGATGCTGAAGTCGATTATAAAGATCGATTATTCGTTGCTCGCAAAGCACATCTAATATTGCCCACACATCGCTACCTCGATGCTGCATCAGAAGCCGCTAAAGGAAAAGCAAAAATCGGTTCAACACTCAAAGGTATTGGTCCAACTTATATGGATAAGACGGGACGAAACGGCCTTAGAGTTGGAGATATTACCTTACCGGATTTTATGGTTAAGTATAATGCACTAAAAGCAAAGCATCTTGAATTGCTTAAAATATATCCAAGCATTGATTTTGACTTAGCTGCCGAAGAGAAAAAATGGCACGAATGCCTTGAATCTTTGCGTTCATTACAACATGTGGATGGGGAATATTTCATCAATCAAGCGATCAAAGATGGTAAAAAAGTTTTAGCTGAAGGAGCCCAGGGCTCAATGTTAGATATAGATTTTGGCACCTATCCTTTTGTTACTTCATCTAATACCATTTCAGCTGGTGTTTGTAATGGTCTGGGTATTGCACCTAAAAATATTGGCGAGGTAATCGGTATTACCAAAGCCTATTGTACTCGTGTCGGTAGTGGTCCTTTTCCTACTGAATTAGAAGGAGACCTTGAAGAATATCTCCGCCAAGAAGGTGGTGAGTTTGGTGCAACAACTGGTCGTCCAAGACGTTGTGGTTGGATTGATCTTCCTCAATTAAAATATACCATTATGCTTAATGGTGTAACACAACTTGTTGTTACAAAAATCGACATCCTCAATAACTTCGAACACATCGAAGCTGCTACACATTACCAGTATGACGGAAAAGAACAAGATCAATTACCTTTTGACATGAACACAACTCAAATAATGCCTGTTTATAAAAAATACAAAGGTTGGCAAAAATCACTTGAGGCTGTTACTGATTATGGCGAACTACCTATCGAAGCAAAAGCATATATACAGTCACTCGAAGAATATTTGGAAGTACCTATAACAATGGTATCAACAGGACCTGAACGAAAGAAATTGATTTTACGAGATGTGAATGAAATGGCATAAACAAGTAAGATTATTCAAATAAAAAAAGAGTTGGGATGAATGCCCAACTCTTTTTTTGTATGAAGAAAATTATTACCAATTATGCTATAGGAAGTTATCCTTTGGTAGCTAAAACAATATATTGATATTTTAAAGACGTATCATCTGATTCTTTTAAGATAAAACCTGCCGCTTCCAAATCTTCTTCGATTTGATAAAGTGGTATCCGATCATCTTTAGGCGTAGTATCATACCCAGCTATAATTTCTGGCAATTTTCTTTTCTTGAAATCAACAATCATTATAGTACCTCCACTAGAGACACCTTCTTTCAATTTTTTTAGATATTCAACTCGATTAGAAATATAGGTATATACATTTATGACAACAACAACATCTGCTTCTCCTGTACTTAATTTTGGGTCATCTGGTTCTACTATTCGAGTTTCTAGCTTTAGTAATTCCTTATTAGATCCAGTAGATAAATATTGTTCTTTTCGTTGATTGATAACTTTTATTGCTTCAGGATCGATATCAGTTGCTAATACTTTTTTGGCATTCGTCACCTTTGCCATTACATAAGAAAAATAACCACTACCTGCACCTATATCTACTACTACTTTGTCTGTTAGGTTTCCTAACTTATATAGCAGTACTTGAGGTTTTTGCCAAGTATTTCTATTTTGTTCTTCAGGAACGACTCCTTCCTGTTGTTCTTTTATTTCCGACTCCAATTGTTTTAATTCTAACTCCTCTTTATTCTTATGATGTACTTCTTCATGCTTCCCAGGAGCAGTATAATCATGAGGATGCTGAAATGGATTTTTAGTGCCTGTATCATATTCATTTTCACAAGCTAAGCAACAGCACAGAATACTACATACGATTAATAAAACAACTCTATACGATGGCATACTTTGGGTGTTTGATAATCAACGATTAATAAAATATCGGAGTTTATGTCATAAAATTATCTACATATCAATCTCTACTCATAAAGGTAAATTTTAATATTTACATATAAAAGTATTTGGCTTAAGAAGCCTCCCTTCCTTACTCACACATTGACAGCATTACTTTTTCCATCTTCTTTCGAACAGTACTACTACTTCCTTCAAAGTTATTAGCAATAATAGAGAAAGCAAGCAATGTTCCTGACTTAGAACGAGCATACCCTGTATAACTCCGTACACGACTCATTCCGCCACTTTTTGCTTTCAACTTACCAATAGCAGCCGTTCCTTTAAACATATATTTCAACGAGCCTGTTTTACCTGCATCGGGTAGAGAAGTATAAAAAGAATCATATAGTGTTTTGTCTTTAGCCACCAACCTCATTATACTCGCTAAATGAAAAGAAGCCACACTATTCCTCATAGACAAACCACTTCCATCTTCCATAAAAAAACCTGCTGTCTTCAGACCTTTTTTTGACCAAAAATCATAGATCGCTTTCAAACCTTCCTCACTTGAACCAATGCCCGCTACTTTTTGCCCTATGGCGCGGAGCATACTTTCGCAGTATAAATTAACACTCTTGAGATTTGTCTCCTTAACAATTGTTTTGAGCGGTAGAGAATTGATTGTTTTTATCGTTGTTCGCTTTTTCTCAGCATAGCCTTCTCGTTCTAATTCTAGTTGTGTTGTTGCAATTCGATTGGTCAAAACACCTTTTACTTCTAGTTCTTTCATCAATAAATGAGCAACTAAAAATGGTGGTTCAGGAATAGCACCTTTAATAGTAAATGTTTTGCTACCTACAGGGATAGTTCCTCGCACAAAAGCTGTATAAGAAAATGGAGCTGCAAAGATATACGCATTATCTCCTGTATTTTTTCCTGCCGAACGTATTTCATTAATCAATGTAAAATTAGGTATTGCTGGATCAGTAAATTTAATTTTAGGTTGTACTCCTAATTTAGCATTTTGTTGAAAATGGAGATAATACAAATTATCATGAATATTAAGTCCCCAAGCACCTGCACCATAATAATTGCCCATATCTTCCCAAGGCCACGTCCGACCACTTACAGCCGAATCAAAATATGAAGCATCTCCCACAATCATTCCATCTATCTTTTTGATTCCTACCTTTTGGACAGCGGCTACCAATGTTGTCATTACCGCATCTAGTTTCATCGCTGCATCAAATTTACTAGACCCCAAAGTTGGGTCACCGTATCCTTTGACATACAAGTTACCTTTTAGTGTGCCCGAATCGTCTATAGTTCCATCATATTGCAATTCTGTTTTGAACGTAAAGTCCTCCCCTAGTATCGCTAGTGCAGAAGCCGTAGTGACAACCTTAAGTGAAGAAGCTGGTAAGAGGCTCTTTTGAGCTTCATGACTCGCTATTTGTTTCCCACTCTCCACCTCTATTACACTAATACCTACGCTAGCATGTGTGAACTGATCATCTTTTGCAAAAGTGTTAATTGCTTGTTGTAAACCTCCTTGTCCTACTAAATAGGTACTTAGTAGAAATAATTGAGGTATTAACAAAACAAATTGCTTCATAATTTGTCTTTTCATAAAAGCTGTTTAAGTTTAACGCTAAATTTAATTAGACTTCTTTACCTTAGTACATTGTAAATTAAATTAGTTCCTTTTTTGGTCGAGGCTATTTTGGAT
>JAHDIP010000285.1:0-1472 GCA_020630735.1 Saprospiraceae bacterium
TAAGGTTCATTAATCAACCGTTTAGCTTCTTCGACATTAATTCTATTGGACCCACTATAGGCTACAGTAAATGCGCCATCAAAACCCATGTTTCGGTAGCGATTTTGTCCTTTTAGAGCTTCTCTAAAAGAAGTATAATTACCAACCAAATATTTGTATCGATTATTTTCTTCTTCGATTTCCAAACCTTTGACTAATGGCCAAGGCTGCTTGCTGGTATTCAATAAAGTAGGTGCAGCCGCCAATTGAACTTTAAAAGTAATATTTTTCTGCTTATTTCCACCTGAATTTGGCTTTTGATAGCCTTTTGATCTAAAATCTGTATTTTTCTTTCTGTAACTTGAACTCGAAGTCGTCGTTTCAACTTCTCGTTTATACTCTTTAAAAGCCTTATAAATGGCTGTTGACATTTTTTGTTGACCTTGGCTAGAAGCAAGTAAATTTTTATCCGAAAGATTCGTTAAGTAACCCATTTCTACGAGTACACTTGGCATTGCTGTTTGCCTTAAAACGACAAAGCCAGCTTGTTTGACGCCTCTACTTTTATGACCCGCATACTTCATTTTTTGCTCTACCTTATCGGCAAACAAAATACTTTGTTCTAAATAAGCATTCTGATACATCATCATCATAATGTGCCCTTCTGTCGAGTTTGGATCATAATCGTAGTTTGCTGCATAATTATCTTCTAATAAAATGGATTCATTCTCTCGTTTTGCTACTTCCAGATTTTCATCAGCTGTATGTAAGCCCATTACATAGGTTTCAGAACCTTTGATGTGTTTGGCATTTTTCATGGCATTACAATGCAAAGAGATAAATAAATCTGCATTATTTCGATTAGCAATACTTGCTCGTTTGTAAAGCGGAACAAAGACATCGCTACTACGGGTATAAATCACCTTAATACTAGGGTAATTTTTTTTGATGCTAGCACCCAATTTTTTAGCAACATTTAGTGCGATATGCTTCTCTTTTGAGCTTCCATTTCGACAACCTTCGTCTTTTCCTCCATGCCCAGGATCAATAACGACTGTTTTTATTTTGTAATCTTTAGTGGCTATTCTATTTTCTTTAATAAATTTGCCCATCTTTTCGCCAAAAGGGAGCGCAAGTTGGTCGCTTTCAAAGACATCTGAAGCTGCAAAGCAACGATGTTGCGATTTATTCGTAGAGTGTTGATGGCTATGTGTGTCTAATTGTAGGGCGAAAAGTGAATAAAACGTTAAAAAAACTGTTAATAAATGGAAAACGGCTTTTGACATACTAAATCCTTCGTTTAAAAAAATAAAACGTTAAAATAAAATTGAATACAAAATAAATTGATTGCAAAGAAACATAAATAATTAATTGGAAACAAAGCTACAATTCATATTTTTCGTAATCGTATTATGTGTCAACTCTTCCTTTGCACAGATCGAGCCCCTAGTAGAAACGGTACAGGATACTTCTATCGTAGATTCTACCTTGGT
>JAHDIP010000285.1:1572-7197 GCA_020630735.1 Saprospiraceae bacterium
GATACTTCTATCGTAGATTCTACCTTGGTCTCAATAGAATCCTTACGAGAACAAACAGTTGATGTTTCGTATTCTAAAGACTCCCTCGACGCACCTGTCGAATATAGTGCTACCGATACTATGATTTATGACTTTACTAATGAGTTGGTACATTTATATGGCGATGCTTCAGTTAATTATCAAACGATATCTCTAAAGGCTGACTATATCGTACTGAATTGGGCAACGAATACTGTAACGGCTGAAGGTACACGTGATAGCTTGGGTAGACTTCAAAAAATTCCAGAGTTTAGTGATGGCGATCAAGCATTTAAGGCAAATAAAATGCGCTATAACTTTACTACTCAAAAAGGAGTTATCTATGATGCTACTTCGCAGTACAACGATATGTATATTCATGGTACCAAAGCAAAGTTTTCGGGCAAAGGGGTAGATTCTACAGAATATGAACAATGTATTTATAGTCAAGATGCTTTATTTACGACTTGTAATCATCCTAATCCTCACTTTGGTATTCGTAGTAAAAAACAAAAAGTTATTCCGAATAAAATTGCTGTTGTTGGTCCATCTAATCTAGAAATCGGAAACGTACCAACGCCTTTGTGGCTACCTTTTGGCTTTTTTCCCTTAGCGCAGGGCAATCGATCAGGCTTGATTTTCCCTCAAGATTATGAGTATTCTGATCAATGGGGTTTTGGATTAAAAGGAGTGGGCTATTATTTTGCCATTAATGATAAAGTCAATCTCACTATCTTGACCGATTTTTATCTGAAACGAAGTTGGGGAATAACCTTGTCGTCACAATATAAAAGACGGTACAAGTATAATGGTCAACTTACTTTAGGCTATTCGGATCGACGACAAGAGGAAACGGGGACAACCATAATCGGTAGCCAAAAATCATATAGTATCACATGGAACCATAACCAAGATGCCAAGGCGCATCCTACCAGAAAGCTAAATGGTACAGTAAATATCCAAACGAACGACTATCAAAGTTTGAATAATAACGATTATAGAAATGTTACTCAAAATCAATTAACGTCGAATATTACTTTTAGTAAAACTTTTCCTGGGCGACCTTATACGTTTTCAGCGAGTATGAATCACTCGCAAAACACAACTACAGGGGCGATGGATATTAGTTTTCCGCAATTGAATTTTAATATGCAGCGGATCTATCCGTTTAAACGTAAGGAAAGAATAGGAAAGGAAAAGTGGTATGAGAAATTTTCTTTGCAATATAAAGGAGAAGCCAAAAATAGGTTCTTAACTACCGACTCTCTTTTGTTTACTCAACAAACGTTGGACGAAGCACAATATGGTGTACGACATACCTTAAATTCGGGCGCCTCTTTTCGCCTGTTGAAGTACTTCAATGTTTCGCCAAATGCAAACTATAAGGAGATTTGGTATTTTAATACCATCCAAAAAGAATTAGACCCAACCCTACAACTTCGTTTTGATACGACCTATAATGATATTGATGGCTCTTTTGTTATTGATACTACAGTCACTGATTATGGAACCTTGAATGAGATTACAGAATTTGGACTAAAACCCTTGCGATTATACGATGCAAGTGTCACTATTAATACACAGCTATTTGGTACGCTCCTTTTTAAACGTGGTCCTATCCGAGGTATTCGACACGTAATGAAGCCTTCTATTTCTTTTGCCTACGAACCTGATTATACCAACGAAGACTTAGGATATTTTGATTATGTACAAGCCGATACACGAGATACTTTTCTAACACGTTATGACATATACGAAAATGGAATTTACAATCGACCTTCCACTGCAGGAAAACGGATGGCAATAACCTATGGTCTCAATAATATTTTTGAAGCTAAGGTCTTTTCCAAACGAGATTCGACCGATAGAAAAATCAAACTGTTTGATAATATTCGAATAAATGGGGATTACAATTTTGCAAAGGATTCCCTACAGTTTAGTCCTGTGCGTATGGCAGGAACGGCTCGTTTTTTTAATGGCATAACAAATCTCAACCTTAGTGCAAATTTCGACCCTTATGTCGAACGGGATGGTGTGCAGCTTAATACTCTTTTGTGGGATACGGATAAAAAATTACTTCGATTTACAGATGCTAATGCTACGATTAGTACTAATATGAGCATTGCCCAAATAAAAAAAATATTCAATAAGGATAATAAAAAACCAGGCAATAAAAAAGAAGAACAAGCTACGAATAATCAAAATTCAGGTCCTCAACTAGCAGACTTCTTTCAGACTTTTAGGTTAACCCATCACTTAACCTTCAGCTGGAGAAAGAATAGTCAAGAAGATACTGTTCTAATAGCGACCAATAACTTGCGTCTCAATGGTAGTATACCAATAAGCGAACATTGGAATGTACGCCTTGGTAGTATCGGTTATGATTTTAAGACCCAACGAATTACCTATCCAGATTTAGGTATCTACCGTGATCTCCACTGCTGGGAAATGGGACTCGACTGGCAACCACTTCGAGGGACCTATACTTTCTTCATTCGAGTAAAACCTTCAAGTCTCGACTTCTTAAAACTACCTTACCAGAAAAATAATGCCGATGCTTTAAGTGGTTTTTGATGCTTGATTGTTTATCTTGCAAGAAGAACTAAAGTCATAATCATGTATAGCTATAAAGTAGAATTTTTAGAAACCAGTATTGCCAAGAGTACTTGGAAAGATACCGTTAGGGGAGAGGTAGATGGTCGAACAACTTCCAAAGATTTAGAAGCTATGCTTTTAGAAAAAGACAAAGAAGGTTATGAACTGGTCAGCGTCGTTCCCACCACTGGTGTTGTGAAAATATCATCTACTGTTCACCATGTCATGACCGCTGGTTTTATGGTGACCTTTCGGAAAAAGGATGAACCTGAAGGCTGATACATCACCGTTTTTAATTGACTAACTATGCGACTAACGATCTTACTCTGCCTTCTTTTGTTCTTAGCTTGTTTAGATGATGCAACGATGTCATCACTTGAAGAAGAGAAGAGTGTGATAGCAATTCGTGCAACCGATTTATCTGCCTTACCAGAAATAGAACAAGAGGAAATTATTTTTTACAACAAGAGTGGAGACGAAGAAGACATGCTTACCACGCTTAAAAACAATGGTGTAAATACCGTTCGACTTAAGTTATGGCATCAACCAGAAAATGAACATGCCTCTTTTGATGAAGTAAAAATAGTTGCAGAACGCATCCGTCTAATGGGGATGAACGTTTGGTTGACTGTTCATTATTCGGATACGTGGGCTGATCCTGCTCATCAGCAATTACCTGCCCTTTGGTCGAACCTTTCTTACGATGAATTAAAAGATAGTGTAGCAAATTGCACTGCTAGAATTGTAACGGAAATCCAACCCGAGTTTATCCAAATCGGCAACGAAATAAATAATGGATTTTTATTTCCACATGCTTCTCTCAATTCGAATGAAAATCAATTTAAAGGTCTATTGACTGTAGCGACAAATGCTATTCGAGTTGCATCTTCAGACAGCAAAATAATACTACATTTCGCAGGTATAAACGGAGCTGTTTCCTTTTTTGATAAAATGAAAACGATAGATTATGATATAATCGGTCTATCCTATTATCCCATCTGGCATGGAAAAGACCTAAGTATTTTAGAAGAAACTATACTCGAATTGAATCAGTTCAATTAAAGAACTACTAATAGCCGAAACTGCTTATCCTTTTACATTAGATTGGAATGATTGGACAAACAATATCGTAGGTTTAGAAGAACAATTAATCTTACCTGATTATCCTCCTACATCCGAAGGACAAAAAGGCTTTCTTGTCACCATCAAGAATATATGTGAGCGCACAGAAGTTTTAGGCTTCTGTTATTGGGGCGGAGAGCTGGTCTCCTTTAAAGGAGAAGAAGCCCAAGACGGCTCACCTTGGGAAAACCAAGCCTTGTATGATTTTGAAAATAAAGTACTACCAGTGGTAGAGGCATTTCGTTGAAGGAACGTAATAAAGAACAGAAACTAAGTAAAATAGTATTGCGAATCAAGTAGTGGGAGGGAAGGGACAAATACCGTTTGAATATTAGTGAAAGCTTATGCTAGTGGTCTAAAGAGAAGAGGCAAATGAGTTTATTTGTTCTAGCGTTTTTTAATACGAATCATCCACTGGATAATTCCCTGCCTTTATTGGCAATGAAAAAATGAAAAACCCAGCTGGCTAGAGGCGAATACCAAGAACAACGCAAGAAGTAGTCTTTTATCGATGTTAATGTAAAAAAGGTTTGGTGCACCACTGCATCTAACCTCTGATCAATTAAGTTCTGATTTAAATAGAAGGGTGAATATAACTTATTTATTCCATTTAATCTTTACGCTAAAAAATACCTATATAATTGATTATCAATATTTATTGATGATTAGTTTTTGCTTTTTATCCAAAAAGTGAATTTCCAAACTCCATTTTTTTCTATCATATTTGTAAAACAAGAATGTCATACCTCAATAGGTCAATCCTGAAGGCTGAATTACCAATCTTGGAAGGTAGATAGTTATACACTATCTATGAATCCTTTTAATTTTTTATTTCAAATCTATATCGAAACACAGCGGAGTGAAAGTATAAATAAAGTAGTTTC
Organism: Saprospiraceae bacterium; assembly: GCA_020630735.1. Taxonomy (GTDB): domain Bacteria; phylum Bacteroidota; class Bacteroidia; order Chitinophagales; family Saprospiraceae; genus JAHDIP01. Next base: position 6,192 of record JAHDIP010000285.1, read on the forward strand.
TAAAGAGCGTAATAAATTTTTTTATTCAATACTTAAACAGATGAATGAGCTTAACTCAAATACATTGCAATTAATCAAGAATGGTGATAATAAACCTCTTGGAACTATTTTTATGAGGCATTATGATTATTGTATTAAATCTTTAAAAAAGTATGAAGCTTGTACAATAGAAGATGCCAAAGATGTGTATATGGATGCCGTTCATGTATTAAGGGATAAAATTATAAAAGGAGAATATAAAGATCAGAATCTAAAAGTTTTTTTATACGCCATTGCACGTAATAAACTAAGAAACAAACGACTCAAAAATAAACGATACATACAATTGGATGTCTATAAGGTAGAAGCTTATCTTTTGAAACATAAAAAGAATAAATCCTTGGATAATAGTAATCTTAGCGAAATGCAACAACGGAAAGTAAACGTTGCTCTTAAACTACTTCAACAACTAAATTCGAACTGTCATCAACTTATTTACAAGCATTATTATGAGGGATATCCTTTAGCTGAGTTACAAAAGGAATTAAACTATGGTAGTTACGGATCAATTAAATCAACGATTAACCGTTGTCGGAAAAAACTAACTATAACAATCAACCAATATTTTCATAAAAGTAAAATAGAGTAAACGATGCAAGAAGAAAAAAAAGAGCAGTTAATTACGAAATACCTACACAGCGAATTGAGTAATTCCGAAGAAATTATCTTTTCAACCCTAATAGTTTCTGATCCTGGTTTTTCAAATGAAGTAGAGCTTAAAACTATTTTTTATGCTGACCGATCAAGTGATCTGAAAATTCAGTTGGAGCAACAAATGTTAGATATGGAGAAATATTCGAACTTTAATTTAAGTATTGTCTCTACTCTTAGTAGAATAGCTGCTATCCTTGTAATAGGATTTTTCACTAAGTTATTTTGATAATATAGTTGTCTCTTATTTCATCCCCTCTGAAATAGAAAATATAATATTTAGTAATGGGTGAATAATAAGTTCCCGATTTGGAGA
>JAHDIP010000286.1 GCA_020630735.1 Saprospiraceae bacterium
AAAGCCCTCATACTGCTAGTCCACGATTTTGGGCTGCGTTCGTTTTATTTGGAGAATAAGAAAAACTATATAATCGAGTAATTATATAGTCTTTGTTTAAGGTATACAAAAACGTTTTTTATGAAAATCAGATTAATATTTATTCTCTCATTCTTTTCCATTTTTTCATTCGGACAAAATCGAGATATCAATACTGAATTAGAAAAAATAATTATTAAGTCAAGAGCACAAATTGCAATGGATATTTCCACCATTGACCTATTGGAAAAAACGTGGAAAAACGGTCAGCAGACTTGGACTATCGAAGAAGAAATATTACTAAAGTCTGTTTTGTCAGAAGCTTATTTATTAAAAGATGATCGCAAGGCTTTAGAGCTTGCAAAGGAGGCTTTCGATCTAGCAGAAAAAGAATTTGGACAAACCAATCATCCTTATTTAGGTAGTGCTTTTATCAGCAAAATATTTTATTACAAAAGGCGATATGACTTGAACAAAGCTATTGCTTTAGGAGAACAAGCAAAGGAAATTATTTTACCAAGTGCTTCAGAGTTTGATCGCTTTGCTTACTTACTCAGCTATTGCTATGCAAATATAGATCGCTATCAAAAGACCTTACATGAGTTCCTTAATTTTTGGGATGCAGCAATAAAAACTAACGATAAATCAACAAACAAGCAATGTGTTTTTTACTTCCAAACTGCTAAAGCACTGTACTATTATCATGTAGAATCAAATAACTTGAAAGCGAGCTTATTGAGTTTACAAATTGCTACGCTACCAGTCGTGAATAAAAGAGTATTGTATGAAAGCCATTTTACTACAATTATGGCGATGAGTATATTAGCACAATACCATCTTGCCGAAGTTTATGAACAACAATTATCTGAACTTTTTCCGTCTATTAAATTAGACGAAATAGATGACATCAATCATAATCATCTTCTCTTAATTTATTATTTCCATTTAGATAAAAAGTCGAATAAACAGCAATCCTTTGCCAAAGAAAATCTAGACAGAAGCAAGAATTTTGAAGCAGAAGCACCGCTTATTATAAGCAGAGCTTATGCAGATTTGGCAGGAGCTTACTATCATATTCCGCAGCGTGCTAAATCACTAGAAATAGCTCAAGAAGGCGTCAAGTACGGCGACGTTGATGGACGATTAGCCTATCGAATAGCTGCTTCTCAATTTCATACTCAACAATATGATTCAGCGTTAGTACACTTTCAAAAAAGACTTTGTGAACAAGAAGAAGATTTTAACTCTATGGATTTTAGCCAGAATCCTTATCCACCAAAGGATAAATTATATTCTTACCATTATTCATATACAGCTAGTACTTTACGATGGAAGTGTCGAACTTTATACCGTAAATCACTAATAACAAAAGATGATGATGAAGCGATTCGTTTATTGTTACAAGGCGTAGAATCTGGACAAGCCTCTATTGCCTATCTTGACAATTACTTAGAAGGACATCATCCTTTCACTTTTAATATTTACTTTCATCAATCTTGGAATCATGTTACGTACTGCTTTATTATGCTTAGCTACTATGAACTCTATAAAAGAAGAGGTGAAGAAAAGTATTTAAAAAATGCCTTTGTAGCGATGGAAAACGCTAAAAATAAATTATTGTTTAAGGTATTTTCGGAACCAGACTTACCTTCAGAAACTGCCAATGAACTTCATGACGAAATGTTTAAACTGGAAGAGGCAATTCGAGCATTTCAATTGAGCCTCAATCAAGAGAATAAATTCTTAAATGAAGCTCAACAGCAGATAAAAAAATTAGAAGAACTCGATGCCTCTCTACGTCAACAGTTTCCAGATAAAAAACTGGGATATAAAGCATTTAATGTTGTTCATCCTGATAGTATTCAAGCGAGTTTGGACAAGGAAACTGTTGTTCTTAACTTCAAGGAAATATGGGGTAATGGCATTCAGTATTTTATTTCTGCTGATACTCAAATGATAAAAAGTTTTCAGGGTGGTGGCGAATGGCGCAGATCACTCAATAAGCTAAATAAAATGCTAAACAGTCCGATGCAAAGTCAAGCATTTAGGAGACAAAAAATTATTAAACATGCTCATAATATTTATCAAGAGCTATTAGCTCCTTTTGAAAAAGAATTGGCAAAGGCCAAGCGTCTTATTATTATTCCTGATAGAAATTTGTTTTATATCCCTTTTGAAGTCTTGCTTCCATCGGATGAAGTGAAACCTTATAATGAATTGAATTTTTTGGTGAAAAAATATACAATCACCTATTCTACATCTGCTACCTTTATGCAGGAAAGTAAAACGACACCTTCCATCAAAGATCATTCGCTCTTAGCCTTTGCTCCTGTTTTTAAAAATAATTATTTGATCCCCGATGCCGAACGATCTATTACTTCCTTTGGCAATATGAGCAAAGTAATTACAGGTATCGATGAAAATGAATTTAAACCACTAATCAATTCAGAGCTTGAGGTAAAAGGTATCGCTAATATTTTGGAAGAACATGCTGAAAAAAATATTTTCTTAGATAAAAACGCAAATAAACAATCCCTTATTGATGCCTTACAAAAACAGCACTACCAATTTATCCATATTGCTACACATGGCTTTGTTAATTTTCACAATCCGACACTCAATGGTTTAGCGTGCTATAATGAAGATGGTAAAGATGAAAATTTTCTTTATGCAGCAGAAGTAGAAAACATGAATATCAAGGCAGACTTAGTGGTATTAAGTAGTTGTGAAAGTGGCATTGGTCGAATAATCGAAGGCGAAAGTTTGATGGCCATGAATCGTTCTTTTTTTCAGGCTGGCGCAAAAAATGTGCTCTTTAGTCTTTGGAAAGTAAACGATGAACAAACTAAAAACCTGATGCTAAAATTTTATAAAAATATTTCGAAAGATATGTCTTATGCTACAGCATTACGTGAAGCCAAATTAGAACTACTGAAAGATCCTCATTCTGCAAGTCCACGATTCTGGGCTGCTTTTATTTTATTTGGAGAATAAACTATAAAAACGCCTAATGAAACTATTTGATCTTTTCTCTGCTCTTTCGAAAGAGGAACTTCGCGAACTCAAGAAAGCCATTCAGTCTCCATTTCTGAATGGAAATAAGCGTATGATGAGCCTCTTTGAAGTATTGCGAAAACATCATCCGAATTTTACAAATGAACAACGTTTCCGTGAAAAAATTTTCCAAAAAGTATTCCCAGAAAAATCGTTTGACGACTTTGCCTTACGTCGTATTTTTACAGAAATGACACAAATCATTGAAGAATTTTTATTGATTCAATATTTTAGAAAAAACGATTTAAAAAAGCATGAACAACTCTTAAATATATTTCATAAACGAGAATTAAACAATCTAAAAGCAGCTAAGACCAAACAAATACATAAGAAGATAGACCAAACTAAATTTCTTGATACGTCTATGCTCCAAACCAAATATCAATTGGAGACTGTCTTATACAGAAACCCAACTATGGGCTATCTTGACAAACACAAACACATTCTTGCTGCTATTGATCTTCTGGAACAGTATTATATTTTAGAAAAGAATTTGTTGTTAACGGAACTGATTGTTGTAGAACGAACGACTACAGAAAAGAAAGCAGCCGAATTGCAAAAAACTATTCTTCCCTTATCTGAACGTTTTATTGAAGAAGGTCATATCAATATCCAGTTGTCATCAGATCTCTTAAAGATGATGGATAAAAATAATGCTACGATCTTTCAGAATGTAAAAAAACAGTTTTTTAAATCCAAAGAGCAATTCACTTTAAACCATCAAAAAAACATTTTTTTCACCCTAATCAGCTATGCTGTATATCACTTCAACATTAATACGCCGAATGCAGATTTTGAGTTATTTGATTTGTATAAAAAAGGAATAGAAAATGATTTTCTGCTAAATGAAAATGGATATTTCTCTTCTGCTAACTTTAGAAATATTATCATCATCGCACTTAAAGTGAATGAACTAAAATGGTCACATTATTTTTTATCCAATTATGGTAAGAATATAGAAAACCAAGAAATTCTTCCTTTGTGTAATGCCTACATTGCAATGAAGGAAGAACATTTTTTTGAAGTGGTTGAACTACTTAACGGTACGCATTTTTCTGAGTTAATCGATACCCTTGCTGCTAAGGCTACCTTACTGACTGCCTATTTTGAAATCTCTCTACAAAATAATAACTTCCATTCTGTTCTCTTGAGTTATATGGATTCTTTTCTAATTTTTTTAAAAAGAAAAAATTTGAATCCAAGTAAACGATTACGATATGATAATTTGATAAAATTTTTGAAGAAACTATCTTTCATTGTTATTGAAAAGAAATCGGATGCTCTTGAAATTGCTGCCTTAGAAAAGACGATTACTAAAACTAAAAATCTTACTTCAAAAAAGTATTTGCTGGATAAGATAGAAGCACTGAGGAATTAGGAAATGATATTTTTTGAGGGGAGTCATAAACTCTCTAATAAACTCCCCTCATAATGGATTAGTTTCTTATGACTCAATGAGATCTACAATGATAATTGTTTCAGTAGTTTCTGTTCCGCCTTTTACTTTTTTTGATGCTTCTTTGTTTAATTCTACTTGTTGAAATTTCTTAAACGTTTTTGTTGTTAATTCTTTCATGACATTAGGTTTTAGTGCTTCTATGGGGTAGAAGCAGTTAATTAGATTGTTTAAATTTTTCGTATTAGGCATAGCAATCCCTAGCTATCAGGTGCAATTGATTGACCTCACATTGATAGAAACCTTCTATCTACAGGAATTATTAGCTTGATTTTATATTGTTATAACTATAGGGAATTATTTCATTTTTTATTTATTTTTTCGGGTTCAACTATAATTTCATACGAATGAAGAGGCATTTTAATAAGGTATATGCATACCTCACCCAGGCGATAGAAGTGCCATTATCTAAAACTAAATGACCTTTCTATCTGTTTTTGTTAGAACACGAACAGCTTACAAGCTGTTTATTTTATTTGAAATTTAGAGACGATTAATAAATCTTCTGTTTCCACAGATTCTATCATAAAGTAATATAATCCCTGTTTAAAATTCATTTTTGCATTAAATTGGAATTCATATTCTTCTTCACCTTTTTCTGTAGTAGATATTTCTGTATTTAAGTACGGTTTATTACTGTCAAAATCTTCGGGATCATTGGTATAAATAATCAACCTTAGAGGAGGAATGGCATTAGTCGTTCCTTTGATTTTTAACAAAGTTTGTGCTTCATACTTCAATTCAAGATCAAGAGCAGGTTCTAGTAAAGTTGTTTTGATTTCTCCATTTCGAACATTCTCTTTTATCAAACTTTCCAATATAGGATTAAGTTTAAAATCTTCAGGACTAAGAGCAGCAATTGGCTGATTATTTTCTTTTTGTTTTTTAGAGGGATTCTGCTGTTCTTTAGGCTCCTTTTGTTTTTTAGGGAATTCTATTATCTTTTCTTCTGATTTTATTTCTGGTTCTGTATTTTTTATTTCTGGTTCTTTGATTAATGGCTTAGATTCTTTTTCTTTCTTTACTTCTTGCTGCAAATCATCTGATTTATTTTGTTTTATATCAGCTATTAACCACCACGCTCCCAAGGCCACTAGTAATGCTATTAAACCACTAATTGCTATTTTCCACCAAGCATTTTGAGGAGGCAGATCGTCTGAAAAATAAGCATCACCAAAACGACTTAAGTTTTCTTCAAGAGCAGGATTACTTCCTTCAAAAAATTGATGTAAATCTCTCGTAAATTCTAATTCCTGCCTAAGTGTTTGATCTTGCGCCAGCTCTTTTTCAAAAACTAATCGTTCTTTTGCTGAAAAAGTATTATTCAGATACTGTTCTATTTTATATTGATTATCCTTGTCCATACTCTAAGTTAATTCTTTGTATCGAGCATCAGAACGAACAAATTCTTCTAATTTTTTCTGACACCTATATTTTCTATTTCTAGCTGTATGCTCATTTTTTAAATTCAATTTTTGAGCAATAAATTCCATGCTTTCTTTGGCAAAAAACAATTCTAAAAGTTGTTGACAAAAACTACCTAATTTTTGAAAATTTTCTTGAAGTATAAGGTATTTCTCTCTTTTGAGAATGTCTTCTTCAATATTGGTTACATCTATTAATCTGAAGTCCTCTGAAATTGTCACAGCATTATTTGATTTTTTTTTCTTTTTTCTGTCCCAAATAAAATGACAGATACTGTGAAGGTAGGTATAAAACTGGCTTGTCAACTGAAAATCAGGCAATTGCGCTTTTTGATAAATCACCATCAATGCATCATGAAAAACATCTTTTGCATCCTCATTCGTCCCCCCATGCATCCTAATATGGTGGGCAATACGAGCTGCATAGTTATCATAAATCTTTTTCAGAATAGCATTATCATTATTTAATAAGCCTTCTATGTAGTTGATATTTTCCAAACGTTTTTTTTTATAAATCAGACTTGAGCCTTTCAGTATAATACTACAAATAAACTTTTCATTCAATAAAAACAACTTATTTCTGTCCAGCACTTACATTGCAAATTAAATTAGCTCCCTTTTTGGGATCGAGGCTATCCTTGCAATGACAAGGTATTTTTTTGAATAAAAAAGTTTTTTTGTCTAAAGGCAAAAGAATCAATGTACTATTACTGAAAAAACTACAAAGTAGTAACCAAAAAATTACCATCATAAAAGTATAAAGCTATATTTCTCCTAGCTCTTATAGATTTCCGCATATCTTACTTTTATGATAAAAAATTCTACTGCAAAATATACAATATTCTCAATAACTCATCAAATATAATACTGCCCCCCTATCAAAGGTGAGCAAAAATTAGTTGATTTGAGTTTTACAGTTATTCTATATTATCAAACATGATAAATGTTAATATACATAAACCAAAATGGTTTTCGGATTGCCAAACGATTAAAACTACTGAAAATAAAACCTTAGCTACTCATGATGATCCGAAAACCGAATACTGGTAGGTATAATTTAGTAAAAAGTTACATAAAACCTTTCACTAACTTTTAGATTCATCAGAAGTAAAGAGCTTTTCTTAAAACTACAACAATTTTTCGAATTTGTAATACCCCATCTTTAATAAAATTGTCATTTTTGTCAATTGCTTTTACGCTAAAAGAAAAAGCAACTGAATATCAAATAATCGCTAATACTAGTG
>JAHDIP010000287.1 GCA_020630735.1 Saprospiraceae bacterium
GAGCGATTCGCTTAAAACAGCATATAGAGAAGTCTATTAATTTTTAATGACTCTCACCATTCGGTTAATATTTTTATCCAAGAAACGAATGTAATAAACACCAGCAGGATAGGCTACTAAAGAAAGCATTCCTGTATAGGTGTCGTCGTATCTTACTAACTGGTGAGTATAAATAAATTTTCCTGCCGAATCGTAAATATTTAAGCGAAGAAATGTTTCTGCTTTATTTAGTCCAGTAATATTGATCGTAAAAATTCCATTGTTAGGATTGGGTAATACTTCTATTGATTGACCAACTGTGATTTCTTCAGCAGAAGTAATAAGTAAAACCTCGACGACTTCACTGATTTGGCAACCATTCGCATCACGTACAATGATGACATACTCACCACTTTGTAAATCGGGATAAAGTGGATCAAATTGGAAACTGTTACCATCCAAACTATATTCATACGGAGGAGTACCATTTGCAGCTATAATTTCGATAGAACCATCATTATTATTTCCTTCAGTAGCATGAGAAATAGTGGCAGAAAACGAAAGCATACAAAGCGGTACAGTTACCGTTTCTTCATAATAACAATCAGCAGCACCTTGAATGATTACATCATAATCACCAGCAGGGAGGTTTTCAAAAATATTGGAGTCTTGAAAATCCGTTCCTCCATTTATACTATACAGATAAGGTCCCATTCCATTTAATGGGCTAATCAATAATGCGCCATCCGCAGCACCTGTTGCAGTTTCAGGAGAAATGGCTATATCGGCACTCATTTGACAAGCACTAGATGGACAGAATTCTGCGGTTTCGGAGTCGCCAAATTCTCCGCCAGTAGCAATCGTATTGCCTAGAGGTCCAAAGAGGGTATAACTACCATCACCAAAAGAACAACAGATACCATCGCCGTAACCATCATTAATGACAAAAGTGTAGCAAGCATCTGGACTAAGGCACCAAGTTTCTGTATAGGTCGTAAAGTCTTCTTGGTAAGGGCCACCATTGTAAAGTGGATTACCGTCTTCGTCTGCCAAGCTCCAAGTCGTTTCGTTTGGATAATCATCAGTGACGAGTTCAAAAGCAATTTCGATGCCTTCGGTAATAGCATCAAAGGTGCGCATGAAATTATCATTATTAGAAACTTCGTCGGCAACACCATTTGGCATTGATGAAGTAACAGAAATACTATTCATTCCATTCAGAAGATCAATGAGTGTTGCATTGATGATTTCAGATTCTTCAAACGCTAGATTACCTGTCCAATTGATGGTTTCTATAACCGTACTATTGAGTTCTATAGAAATTGTTGCGCTTGTCAAATTTTCTGTTCCACTATTGGTTAGTTCAATAGTGATATCTTTTGTGTCGCTACAAATACCTACTTCAAGTCCTTGAATATCGGTGATGCTGGCATCATTTCTTCCTAGGTGAGTCATGACAAAACAAACCGTATCGTTATAAATATTTTCATCATCTTCTAGACCTGAAAAAAGAATAAAAGTATGATCGCCAAGTGCTGATAAATCTGCCGTAGTCGCAAAGTTATAGATATAAGAATCTCCAGCAGGAATAGTTGTATTGACAGATTCAATAACAGGAGCTTCAGTATCTAAAATATAGCCAAGATCATAAACTGTCTGATCAGCTGACCCAAAATTTTTGATAGAAACAGAGACCGTTTCAGTTGTCGTTAAATCAAGTCCTGTTTGTGGATTGACAAGAGCAATAGGACCAATATTTTTTTCATCTTTTTCAATTTCAAAGGAAACGATTTTTGTACCCCATCCATTTGCTTTGCGATATTCTGCAGTAAACCAAAAAGTCTGATCATTAAAAGGATCGACAGTCATCTGAGAATAGTCGCCATAACGATCATTGGCATTGGCACTAAAACCTTGAGTGATCTCATATTCATCTATTGTCAATTGTCCAAGTGGATCACCCGCTTTTCTACCAGTCATTCGTAAACCTGCAAAAGTGTTTGGGCTTGATACGGCATAAGCCAAACCAATATTGCCATCACCATCCATGGCGATACCTCCCATAAAACGATGCAAACCATCATCGGGTGCGTAAGTGCCTTCTTGGTAAACAAACCAATCGTCAGGCGAATCACAATTGCGACGCAATTCCATCCAGCGTATTCCCGATACATTATCTCCAGCTGTAGCGTCTACAATAAAGTTTAAAACAATAGACTCGTGTGTTCCAAAATTTCGATAATGTACTTGGTGCATGATTACTTCCGTGAGTCCATCCAAACCACTACCACCCATTTCGGGTATACAAGCAAAACCACCTCCAACTGCAGAACAAGGATTAGAATCAAAAGGGGCTGTTACAATTTCCGTTAGTGTCAGTACAGAGTTGGTTGGCTCATCCCAATCAAGATCGAAGGTGTACATATCTATTTGATCTTGAGGGCTATCTCCCCAAGCATCATCATTTAGTCGAACAACCATAGGATTAGCTTCGTTTACAGGTGGAGTCATCCCTGTCCAATCAACAGGTGAAGCAACAAAAAAACCTGGACTTCCATTTACGGAAGGAAGACTAGTTCTTAGAATGTCGACAGAAAGATTACCGTCTAACATGGCTGCTCGATCAATAAAATAAACAGCAGAACTGCCTTCGTTTGTTGTCACAGTATAAGCATTATTCCAAATACTATATTTGGGGTAATCAGGAAAGCTTGGCGTTCCAAAATTATAGGCAAACCAACTTCCCATCGGATCACTTGTTTCTGAAATAGCAAAGAGTAAGGTATTGCCATTTGGAAATTCAGTTATTATCCAGCGTTCGGCTTCTTGGTCATAAATAACTATTGGATCACCTTCAGATGAGAAACCGATGCTAGCCCAAATCGTATTGGCAGCAATAGGAGCTGTCACTTCATTTCCTAATTTATCAAACACTTGAAAGTAGGTAGCATTAACCATTTGTACATAATAGTCTTTGCCAATATCGCCGCTAGGATCGGGAGGGCGCACACCTGCTAAGGTCTCATCCATTCCATCAATATTGACCATTGGGTCAATAATAATTCCAGCGTTATTAGAACCTGTTTGCCGAAGAGGATCAACTCCCTGTGGTAAAGCATTCAAGTTATTTACTTGTGCAGGTGTTCGACCGTTAAAATTATCAACGATTTTTTTCTTACGTTTTTTACTAGCTGCTTTTTTTTCAGGGCTTAATCCTTTTAATGGAACAAGCTCTTTCAAGGGAGGTGTTTTTCCAACTAAAATAGCTTGTGTTTTTTGAATATCTATTGGTACTTGCTTAGATGTTTGAGCACTAAGTAATAGACAGACAAAGAGGCTAATGTAAATGGATGCTATTGCTTTTTTCATTCCGATGTTTTTAATGAGTGCGGTTCTGGAGTGTGTTTAGGGCATGATCAAAATCAGTTCATAAAATTTTAAAGATGCTCTAAGTAATGACCGTATAATACAATCAATTTAGACATCAAAATAAGCATTAATTTTTAAAGAAACAGGAATGTTTTCGTTTAATAAAGTATTCGGCAGATAATTGACATTTTAATGAAAACTATTGTTATTTTGTGTTGCTTCTTTAGCTGGAAAATGGTAGCAATATCAATCATCTCAAAGATGTACCCTTTGTGGAAATTAGTGAAATGTAAAATTTAAATATATGAAACAACTACTCCCTTTTTTAATACTGCTACTATTATTTACAGCTTGTAAAGAACAAGCTTCCACAAATGTAGGATCAGATTCAACGCAATTAGAACTCAAAAAGCTACAAGCAGAATTAGCTTTTTACAAAAAAGAAAACCAACAACTGAAAACAAAAAGTAGAACGAAAGGCTTACTCACCCATACTGTTTTTCTAAAACGAAAAGATAACCTAACAAAACCTGAAATTGCTGCTTTGAAGGACGCCATTAATGCCTTAAAAGAAATTGATTTTTTACAAGATTTTCATGTTGGTCGAATTGCAGATACAGGCGATATTCGTTTTATATCAGATCATGATGTATTTTTTTCCTTTAGTGTCAAAAATATAGAAGAGATGGATGCTTATCAAAAACATCCTATACATTTAGCCTTGAAAAAAGTGGCGGGGAAATCTATTGTAGCTCCTCCAAAAGTATATGATTATTGGGTAGAATAAAAAACGAAATTGATTTTCTTAAGTAGAACAAGACCTCTTAATTAGAGGCCCGAATCTTTTCTAAGGTAAATTCCATTACTCGATCTTTTCTTTCTAAAAGATCATCAATACTTCTTCGGACAATGTGATCTGGAATAACGCCACGACCTGTATTTTCGAAATCGACATTCATTTTGAATGCAATAAGAGACATAACAACTCTGTTTTTAGAATGCGGTAAAGTCATGACAGGCATCATTCCACTCGTGTTTTGATTTGGATTTCCACCAGCTTCTTCTCCGATAAAAGTTGCTCGATTATACTGTTTAATAATGGCTGACATTTCGCCAGTTGCTGAAAAAGAATAAGGATTGGTCAATACATATACATCACCACCGAAAACTGTTTTGGAAGGCTTAGAAGGTTTGAGACCAGCCATGCCTTGTGTCTTAGCAATTACATTTCCTACGTAAACATCACCTCGTTTTTTTAGAGCAATTTTTAGTATAAATTGATCGAGTTTACTGTTTTCATAATACTCAGGTGTTGGTAGTTTTTTTGTAATAGTATAAACGTTTTTGTAAAAAGTAAAGGGCTTGTCATATAGATGTGAAAATAACTCAATAGTAGGCTTTGGGTCGCCACCACCATTGTCTCGTAGATCAATAATAAGGTGCTTTACATTCGCTTGTTCTATTTTTTGAAAAGCATCATTTAGAAAAGGTTTGAACTTTTGCTTTTTCATTTTTCTGGCAAAATCAGCCGCAAAGGTTTTGATTGTTAATGTAGCAATATCTCCATCAATAGTTAGTTTGAGTGCGGGTTCGTCTGATTGGTAAAAGTTTTTTTTAAGTGGACCGTAGCGTTCTTTTAAGTTGCTATCGAGTACCTTTTTTTGTAGTGCTTTTACTGTGATCGTTTTCTCCTCACCATTAGGTTCAACAATATCTAATTCGAACGTAGAAGGAAACCCTTTGTAGAAAGCATAGCAGCGATAAAAACGGTTCATGACAGTAGCTTCTGGCAAGCTTGTATTATAACCATCTCTCGTAATATAGTCTGTCAACTCTGCAAACAATTGCTTCGTATCTTCACCATTGATTCGCTTGATAATTGTTTTTAGTGGAATGTTTTTATCTTCAGATAGATTTCTATAAATGTATAACTCTCCTTCATCCCAATAAACACGAAATGGAAAAAGTACGGCTTCATTTCTAAAATAAGTAAAAAAATCAGTAGAAGGAACAAAGTCGGTATGCCCATTGCCAATTAACTTCAAAAGTGGGTTGATCGTTTTTAAGAAATCAATTGAACGCATTGGCGCTTTAATGGATGCTCTGATTTCATCGAATGCTGCATCGAGTTGTTCTTTTGGCGTATAGAGATATAAGTCTGGGTGTGCGACTTCCAAGTTTTTACGTAGGATATCAAAATCTTCTTGTAGTTTATCAACAGGTATTTTTTTGTCAAGTGTTGTTGTTTGGCTAAAGCCAAATACCACAATGACAAAGCATAAAAGAAATGTGAATTTAGTTTTCATTCTTAGTTTTTTTATAAAAAGGATTAAACAATTTCAATTCAAAAGTAAGACGAAATTATATGCTGAAATGTTACAGGGTGAATTTAACTCAGCTCTTTTTTTATCATTTGAAAGACTTCTTTTAAGTCGATATTTTCAATAGGATTATTGGCACAAAAATCTAGGAGGAACTCATCTTGCTTTCTACCTTTTTCTTTTGCTTGTGAATAAGACAAGTTTTCATTAAAGGTAACGAGAGAATATTTCGAATAGTACTCAGGGAAATTTTGTTCCAACTGCATTTCCAAACTTCTCTTCTTAATGAAGTCAGGATTGGTAACACCGTCACGCATCTCGTAAAAGTTATCCACTGCAAGATCAGCAATAGCATTAGTGTCTTTGGCTCTAATATCTTGGAAGGTGGTAAATACTTTCTCCCAATTTCCTTCGTGTTGATCAAGCACTTCATCAAATACAACAATATCTTCAAACGAGGCATTCATTCCTTGACCATAAAATGGAACAATAGCATGTGCTGCATCTCCCATGATTAATGTCTTGCCAAAGGCTTGCCAAGGGTAACATTTTATAGTGCCTAAATTTCCAGTAGGATTAGCAAAATAATCTTCAAGAAGGGTAGGAGCGTGTGGTAAAATATCTGCAAATTTTTCTTCAAAAAAGGCTTGTACTTTTGGTTTCGTATCTAAGGCATTAAAACCATTTTCTCCGTCATATGGATTAAACATGGTAACCGTAAAACTACCATCCAAATTTGGTAAAGCAATAATCATATAGGTGCCACGTGGCCAAATATGTAGTGCATTTTTTTCGATTCGGTAGCGACCATCTTCGGTAGGCGGAATGCTCAATTCTTTATACCCATGTCGAAGAAAATCTTGAGAATAATTGAACAATAATTGTGTTGTTCTAGCCATCAAACTACGACGTACAGCAGAGCCTGCGCCGTCTGTTCCTATAACGATGTCAGCATTTACCTCTGTCTTCTTTTTAGTATCAGCATCTTGAAAAACAGCACTTGCTTTTTCCAAATCTACACTCAAACAATTACTATTGAAAACGATATTGATATTGTCCATCGCTTCTGCTTTATTAATGAGGCTAATGTTTAATCCACCTCTTGAAACAGAATTGATGTACTCCCCTTCTCGACCACTATATTTTGATAAACGTAATTCACCCGTTTCAAAATGCAGCATTCGCCCATTCATCGGAATGCATTCTTTTATAATATCTTTTTCTAAACCAGCTAAACGTAATGCTTTCAAACCACGATTGGATAAAGCCAGATTAATTGAACGACCTGCTGCTATATCCGTACTTCGCATATCTGGTCGTTTTTCATGAAGCGATACTCGATAGCCTCTTTGTGCCATTCGTATGGCTAAAAGTGTTCCGCATAATCCAGCTCCTACAATGAGTATATGATTTTTCATCTCTTTAAAATTTTTCTTTAAGTCCAAAAAACAACCCAATCTGCTAAGCGTAGTTTGCAACTACGC
>JAHDIP010000030.1 GCA_020630735.1 Saprospiraceae bacterium
CAATGGTGTCTTTCTAAATACTTATCTACGACGCATTTTTAGAGTGCCTTTGAAGGCTTAATGAAAGCTATGTGAATAATATATAAGTTTAGATTAAAATGGATTATTCAAATACTAAACAAAAGAATTGCTATTGCTCGATAGTTTATCACAAGTGCAATACAATTTTCTTAAAATTTTTGCAGCGTTCGACTAACTCATATACATGTCTTACTTGTGTCAAATTCTTTTTGCTAAGCATGCCATTTTGGAGGTGATCGTAAATGATATTATGGGCACCTAGCTGAATGTAGAAAGGTAGGAGTTCGTATTCTTTTTCAAGCAAGGTGCGCTCTTGAGTATACGAGTCGAGTAAAGCGCCGAGCAAACCAAAATCTAACTCTTGGTCTTTAGTAATACAAAACCCGTTGATAGCAATTCCGATATCCATTAAAAGTTTTCCAGTGCCGAAGTTTTCAAAGTTCAAGAGTTTAAATTGTCCTCTAGGGTTAACACTAATATGTTGAGGGAGTACTTTGGTATGTAGTAAGCCAAAAGGTAAATCTTCATTTAATGCACCAGAGAGATATTCCGTTTGTCGTTTGAAAAAAGCAAAAACTTCTGGGTATTTATATTGAGCCAGCGGAAAACTCTGGCAAAGAGATAAACAAGCTTCTATATTAAAACTATTTTTTCGATACAAATCATAAGGCACAGTGAGGGTAGCTAGTTTCCCAATAATACGACCAACTTCATTGGCAGTAGCTGGAGTTGTTTTTGGCGACTCTCCTTGTAGTGATTCGTAAATAATGGCGTGTAACTTATTGCTCGAATAGATATAGTCTCCATTGCGTTGTGCAACAGGATAAGCGGTCGGAAAGTTAACACTACTTAGTAGTGCGAGCAAGTTTAGCTCTGTTTGTAAAGCATTATTTTGCGGGCTCGAAAAGGTTCGGAGTATAAACTTTCCTTTAGATGTTTCTATGCGATAATCTTGACTATCGTGAAACATCGATCGGATAGATTTGACTCTTCCCAAGTCGTAGTAGAGAAATGCTTCTCTTACAAAAGAAACCCTGTTCTCCTGATTAGTGATATGTTCCATTTTAATCGGTTTTAGGCAAAACGTAATAGTTGAACGTTTAACTATCAGAACTAAAATACCAACGAGATACTGGGATTAATGCGATAGCAAAGCCCAAAAATTAGTTTTTACCTTAATAAAATGAATTAATGGTACTTGGTATAGAGATACAAGCGCAAAAAAGGCTTTCACATACAATTAGGTAAGCGTTTTAATGCGTGTAGTTTCTCCAACTTTGCTCATAGTTTGTTCGTTGTATATTAAATCGACCGTTAATATAACTGTTTTTATTTAATTGATTATCACAGATACGAGAAAATTTTGCATAAGTTAGAGCACTTACTTTTACTGTAAATCAATGAATTGCATCTATTTTTAACAAATAAAAATTATAAAATATGTGTAAAATTTTGATTAGTTTATTGTTAGCCTAATCTTCAACCCATTCGAAGGTGTTGATCATGTGCATGATGTCTGCTTTTACAAAATCGTAGATTGGCGCAAGAGAGTCGGGTTTTGCTTGGGTATTGAAATAAAGTGAACCTCTTAAAAAATGATGGGTACTATCGCTTAGGTAGAATTGGAAAGGAGAAGCAACGGGACCATCGATATCAAAAACAAAACCATTAACATTATTATCTTTTTGTATTGGTAGTTCGTCAATATAGTTAGCCTTGATATTATGTTTGCTTACGAGCTTGAAAGCATCATTGCGGAGCTTTTCGAAGTTATTTTCCTTATTGATAGGGTAATAGCTACAATAGATGCGAGTATCAAAATGTGGTGTGTGTAAATCAAACCAACAGGAACTGGTTGGTTTTTCACCAAAAAAAGACGTATCCTGTTGTACATTGGTATATACTGGATATTCAAATTTGAAATCACAATAATTTTCGTTGAAGGCTTGGTATTTTTTTTCAGGAAAATCAACTTTAGGATAAGCACGTGGCTTTGGGGTGTAAACGATATCGTCGCCACAAGAACAAAATATTACAGAAACCAGAAGGAAAAATAAAACTCTATAAATCATAAAATTAATGCTGTTCTTGAGGTAAAGTAATCATTATTTTTTCGATGCGTCGTTTGTTGACGGATAAGATTTTGAAGCGATAATTTTCGTAAGCTACTTCTGCTTTTTTTCTAGGAATGTCACCTAATACTTCGAGTACGAGACCTGCAACAGAATCGGCATCACCTTTCACTTCATCGAAGGTTGTAGTATCTACACCAATTACTCGACAAACATCATTGAGGAGTGTTTTACCTTCAAATGAATAATTAAAATCATCAATTTTTTCGTAGTCAACATCTTCCTGTGCATCAAATTCATCTCTAATTTCCCCAATGACTTCTTCCATGATATCCTCTAAGGTTACGATACCAGAGCTACCACCGTATTCATCTACAACTATTCCCATGTGTAGGCGTTGAGATTGAAACTCTTTTAATAAGTCATTAATTTTTTTTGCTTCAGGAACGTAGAGTATGTTTGCACGAATTAATTCTTGCCACTCAAAATCTTCGTCTGTTTTATCAATATGAGGTAATAAGTCTTTTACATATAAGATTCCGACAATATGATCCAAATCTTCTTCGTATACAGGCAATCTTGAATAGCCCGATTCCTTTACGACTTTCATGAGATCAACAAAACTGATGCGAAAATCGATTCCTACTACATCTACTCTCGACCGCATAATTTGTTTGACAGAAACTTCTCCAAATTTTACAATCCCCTTCAAGATATCGACTTCTTTTTTGTCACTTGTGCCGTTGTTACTAACGGTTAACTCTATCGCTTTGTCAATTTCTTCACGACTAGCAGAGTTGCCATTTTGTGTGCTTTTTTCTAATCGTCGTTCAATGATACTCGTTCCTTTCACCAATAAGTTGCTCAATGGGCTAAAGAAACGATTGAGTCCCATTAATGGTAATGACATCATTCGAGCGATTTTGATATTATTGAGCTTAGCGTATACTTTAGGAGCAACCTCTCCAAATAAAACCAAAAGAAAGGTTACAACAACGGTTGTAATTAAAAAATTGATACCACGGCTTAAAGACTCTACAGACCAAGGTAAGGCTAAGGTATTTAAGATTCTATCGGCCCAAGACTGGCAGATTTCAGGAGGTAATATTTGTCGAAATAAAAATTCAGAAACAATAACAATAGCAATGTTAATAAAGTTGTTGCAAATCAATATTGTTGCTAGGAGTATTCTAGGAAATTTTTGAAGTTGAATAATACGCTTAGAAGATGCTTGTTCTTCGTTTTCGAGTTCTTGCAAGTCGTTATGACTTAGCGAAAAGAAGGCAACTTCAGAACTAGAAATAAGAGCCGAGCCGAGTAATAAAACGATAATAAAACAAATAGATAAGATAACCTCAGTTGGAGGAAACCCTAAAAGAGGAATAAAAAGCAGAAAAGTAATGGAGTATAAATAACCCGGTTCGGATTCCAATGTTGTATTTTAAGTTAATTGAACGAATAGTTAATATGCTTGTTTCGTTCCAAAAGATAAAAGTTAAAGTAAGCTATTGTGATCGTACATCACAATAGCTTACTTTTTATAGTTCATTAAAACGGAAGATCATCTTCGCCAGCATCGCCAGAAGCTTTTGCGTTTTCTTGTACAGGAGCAGCACTCGTCGTTGTACTTGTAGCTGCAGGAGCGTTAGCTTCGGTTGGGAAGTTGTTACTATTATAATCACTTCCACCTTCACGACGTTCTAACAGTCTAAAGGTATTAGCCACTACTTCTGTAGTATAACGATCGTTTCCATCTTTATCTTGCCATTTCCTGTGCGTAAGTTTACCCTCTACAAAAATGAGTTTACCCTTTTTTAGTTGTTGCTCAGCACGCTCGGCTAATTGTCTCCAAACGACTACATCATGCCACTCTGTTTGTTTTTGCCATTCGCCATTTTTGTCTTTATAACTTTCGTTTGTTGCTACAGAAAACTTGGCAACT
Source organism: Saprospiraceae bacterium (assembly GCA_020630735.1). GTDB lineage: Bacteria > Bacteroidota > Bacteroidia > Chitinophagales > Saprospiraceae > JAHDIP01. Next base: position 4,036 of record JAHDIP010000030.1, read on the forward strand.
ACAGAGCCATTTTCTAGACGACGTACTTCTGGATCTCGCCCTAAGTTTCCTATTAAAGTTACCCGATTGATCATTGTTTATGCTTGTTTTAGTAAAGGAATAATAAGAATTAATAGCATCAATTCTTTATTAAAGTAATTCTAAATATAACGAATTATCTTGTAAATACCAATCAATAATTTTTGGAAATGCAAATTTAACTAAGTTTTTTCGTTCTGTCTTCATATAAGAATCATTATTCACATCAAAATCACCTTTGATGCTTATTTCCCAAAAAGTAGCGATAATGTATTGATGACTTAATGTCTGCTTAAATGGCTTTGATTTTTTCTTAATCGTAGCGTTATTGGAGGTCATTAGTTGTTTCCATATATCTGTTTCAAAGAGTTCTGTACGATCTATATCTTTTTCTGTCTCAATCAGAGGAAATTCATAGAGGTTTTGCCAAATATCCTTCTGTAATCGTTTGTTTATCCATACGGTATTTTTTTTGTTGATCACCAAATAACTAAAGTAACGAGTTCTTTTTTTGAGCTTCTTCTCCTTGAAAGGTAGGTTTGCTACTTTTTGTGTTTGAAGTGCTGTACAATTCTTTTGCAGCACACAAGTAGTACAATTTGGTTTTTTAGGGGTACAACAAGCAGCACCAAAATCCATTATAGCTTGATTATAAGCAGCAGCTTTTTTATGGTCTATTAGTTCGTCAGCTAATATCTTAAATTCTTTTCTCCCTTTTGTCGAATCTATAGGTGTTTCAATCCCAAAATGACGAGCAAGCACTCTAAAAACATTCCCATCCAGTACAGCATGAGGTAAGTCGTAAGCAAAAGAAGCTATAGCGGCTGCAGTATAGGGACCTACACCTTTTAGGTTTAATATAGTATCATAGGTTGTTGGAAAAACACTATCCAATTCGTAAGCAATATATTTTGCTGTAGCATGTAAATTTCTTGCACGAGAGTAGTAACCTAGTCCTTCCCAAGTTTTCATTACCTCATCTTCGGGAGCATCCGCAAGCTCTTTTATAGTAGGATATTGTCGTTTAAATTTTAGAAAATAATTTAGCCCTTGTTCTACTCTTGTTTGTTGCAAAATGATCTCAGAAAGCCAAATTAAGTATGGTTTTTTTTCTCCTTTCCAAGGCATTGGGCGTTCATGAGTAGTTGCCCACTCAAGTAATAAAGTAGTGAAGGCTTTTTTCTTTTTAGTTGTGGCTTGTTTTTTCATAAGTATGCTACAAATATAAAAAAGCTTGGCTGCATTGCAGCCAAGCTTTTTATTTTCTTTTGGGTGGGTGTAAGGAATTTAAGTGATTAGACTTCTTCGCTACTTTTAACTAATAATTGGAATCCATTACCATGAATATTGACGATTTCAATATTAGTATCTTTCTTTAAGTATTTGCGGAGTTTGGTAACAAAAACATCCATACTACGAGCCGTGAAGTAGTTGTCTTCTCCCCAAATCTTCGTCAAAGCTTCAGAACGAGGTAAGATATCGTTCATGTACATACAAAACATTCGAAGTAATTGAGCTTCTTTGGGAGAAAGTTTTTCTTTTTCGTTCTCGCTATTTTCTCCATTGTACGTAAGAATACGTAATGGGAAATTGAAATGATATTTTCCAATATCAAATTCTTTGACTTCTTCTTTAGGATCTTCTTTCTGTTGACTTCTTTTAAGAATTGCCTGAATTCTGTATAGAAGTTCTTCAGAATTAAACGGCTTCGTGATGTAGTCGTCAGCTCCAATTTGAAAGCCTTGTAATACATCATCTTTCATAGCTTTTGCCGTTAGAAAAATGATTGGCATATCTTTGTCTTTCTCTCTAATCTCTTTTGCAAGAGTAAAGCCATCTTTTTTAGGCATCATTACATCGAAAATACAAAGATCAAACTCACCACGGTTATAGCTTTCTAAACCTTCAGCTCCATCTGTAGCAAGTGTTACATGGTACTCATGCATCTCTAGATATGAGCGAAGAACATCACCAAAGTTTTGGTCATCTTCTACAAGTAAAATTCTGTTGTTATTCGTCATCGTTAATTATTTTTCTTTAAAGGAATTTGGGCTATTAATGTTATACGGATATAAAGCTATTGAGTTCCTGTTTTAAAGGGAAAAGTCAAAATAAAACTACTTCCCTTACCCAGATCACTTTTTACATTAATTTGCCCCTTATGAGCGGTCATCATTGCTTTTACATAGCTAAGTCCCAAACCAAAGCCTTTTACATCATGCAAATTACCAGTATGAACTCGATAAAACTTGTCAAATATATGTTTTAGTGATTCTTTGTCCATTCCAATACCTTTGTCCTGAATAATAACTTCAACTCCGTCCCTTACATTGCGTGTATGCACAGAAATTTCTGGTTTTTGGGGCGAATATTTATTAGCATTATCCAGTAAATTATGAATAATATTTGAAATATGAGTCAAATCGCCCTCAATATTTGGTTTAGTTGCATTAAGATTAGCCGTTACAGTACCTCCTTTTTGTTCTACTTGAAGGCTTGCATTTCCTACTGCTTGCTGTATCAATTCATGTAGATTAATCTTTGTTTTTTTGAGTTCAAAATCTTGTTTGTCTAACAAAGCCATTTGTAGCACTTTTTCTACTTGGCTAAGCATGCGTTTGTTCTCTTGTTTGATAATGTTCGCAAAACGCTTGACTTTCGACTCGTTACCTACGATCATTGGGCTAGAGATAGAATCAGCAGCCAAAGATATAGTAGCAATAGGTGTTTTAAACTCATGTGTCATATTATTAATAAAATCCGTTTTCATTTCGGATACTTTTTTCTGTAAAAATATGACTTGAATGGTATAGGCAAAGCAAAATAGTATAATTCCTGTAAAAAGAATAGATGCCAATAATACATTCCAAACAGTGCCCCAAACAATACTACTTTTACTAGGGAATTGAATCATCAGCCAGCCATTGATGGAACTATCACTTGGAAATAAGCCTATACTATATTTTGACTCATAAAGTGAATTGTGCCCAGGCAAAACAGCAGCAGTACTTTCATTTTGGTTTGAAGTGGCACTAAACTCATCAACTACATAGGAATCATTGATAATAACAAAACCATTTTTACGACTAGAGAAAATGCCATATTCGTAATTTATGTTGATTCCATTACTTGCGAGTTCTTGTTTTAGTATTTTGCCCACTTTTTTTACATCGACCCGATCTTCGATATTTTGTGGAGGACTCATAAATTCTTTCAGTAAGAAGAATTCTATTATGTTAACTCTTCGTTTAGCAGAACATTCATCGCAGTTACAGTCAGTGTCAGAAGGAAAATGATTATAGTAATCATTTTCAAGCAAGATAGTAGTGTCTAAGCCAAACATGAGTTCCATCGCATAATCGACTACATGGCTATTCCCGTTTCGACCATCAACATGAGCATTATGATTTTTGAAAAGTATAGAGCGGTTTTCTTCTTCTTCCAATTTTTTGGAAACTTGCATGAGTGATTGTGCAATAATAGCATCAAACTGAGCTTCGTTTTGGCGAATACTTTCATTGATCCAACTCATCTGCAACCAAACTATTCCAATTAGTGCTGCTGTCATCAAACCAATAATATACCAAATTGCTCTTTTATTCATTTATCTAAATTGAAGTAATGTGAAATATATACTGAAAACCAATATCAGGTGATATGAAGAGATTATATTTTTTTAAAAATGATTCGTATTAAATAAATAAAACCCAACGAAATAATACTTATAAGTAGAATACTTGTTAGTAATGGTGGCCAAATAGTCTTCCATATAAAACTTGTATTGTTTGGAATAACAACCATTAAGTTACCAAAGCTAGTGGTATTTTTATCTATAGGTAAAAGTACACTATATTTAGTTTCTAACAATGGATTATAGCCCGCTAAATATGTAATAGTATTTTCTTGTTTGGGAGTAAGTCCAGTTACAAGATAGTAATCATTTATAATTAAGGTGTTCTTTATCTTTGTTTGAGTAAATACCATATTCAAAATCTATTATTTTTCTTCTATCTGTAAGTTCTTGCTTTAAGAGTTTACCTATTTTTTTAGCATCTAATTGATCTGCTAGTAATAGAGAATGAAAAAAAGTATTTATAAGAGTAGTTTTTTCTACTTGTTCCGCTACATGTACTAATGACTCATAGATTGATTGATCAAATTTTTTTTCATTTTGACTGATACTTTCATTGAACCAAATCAGAAGTAATGATATAATACCAATAAGCCCAATTGTCACGAAGCCAATTATTATGTAGATCGCGTTTTTTGTCATCCTGAAAATTGAAGTAATGTAAAACTCTTGAGCTTAGTTTACTGTTTCTTAAACAATATTACTAAGGGATGAGTCCTACAAAAATATGCATTATGACATGCCTATTCTTCACTTTAACAGACCTTTAACTTTTCTTTTAGAGAAACCTTAAAATATTCGTTTTAGCTTTGCTTAGTAACGAATAAAAAAAGGAGAACGATATTTTGGTTAAGAAAAATTTAACTTTAACCAATCATAAATTATTCTTTAGTCATTCGTTACCCAAACCACTTTAGACTCGAACATATACAGAAACCAAAATGGTTTTTCGGATTGCCAAACAAAGCTACTGAAAATTAAACAATAGCTATCTATGATGATCCGAAAACAGAATACCAGTAGGTATAAATTTATTTGATCGAGTAACATTGAAAACATGATCTATTTTTTCGCCGTTACTTTTAACCAGCTAAACCTTCCTTACCATGAAAAAAGTAAACGTTACTACAGTTAGTCTCAAAATTCTAGCCGCTTTTCTATTTCTTTTAAGTACGAATGTAGCTTTCGCTCAAGCGAATGAAAGACTTAAAAAGAAAATTATAATTTCCACTAAAATTACAGACAATAATGGAAATGAACAAATAGAAAAAATTATCAAAAAAGGTGCTGATGCAGAGAGTATCAATTTAGACGAATTAATCGCAAGAACTCAACAAGATGAATTTGTTGATGTTATAGTTGAAGAAGCTGATAATCTTACCGCTCGTAGAGGAGACCTTGTTGGAGATATTGAGATCGAAGAATACGTCGCTCCAATGGCAAGACGCTATAATGTTGAACCTACTTTCGAAGAAAGTGATAAAGCCTTTTTAGGAGTTTTTTGTTCCATGCCTTCTGAGAAAGGGGTAAGTATTGTTAGTGTAATCAAAAATAGTGGCGCTAGCAAAGCAGGACTTTTAGGCAATGATGTGATTACGCATATCAACGAAGCTAAAGTACATTCTCATGCAGAATTGGTTGCAGTATTGCAAAACTACAAAGCAGGCGATGAAGTAACTGTACGTTTCTTGCGAAATACATCTGCTCAACAAGTGCAAGCAACATTGACTTCTCCAATCATTAATAATCGTCATTCTAATTATGGATTTAGTCGTTGTACAACTCCAAGTAGAACGATAGAAGTACCTCAGAAGCCTCAACTTGGTGTTTATATTGATGATAATGCTCGTGGAGTATTGGTGACTGAATTAATAGAAAACTCAGCAGCTCAAAAGGCTGGTTTAGTAGAAAACGATATCATTTACAAAGTCGACAATAATGATGTTACAACAGCAAATCAGTTAATAGATTTGATGAAAGAATATAGCGTTGGTGACGAAATAAAAGTTCGTTTATATAGAGCCGACAAAAAAGAAAAATTTAATGTAGTACTTGGTGCTGCTCCTGTTAAAGATTGGAAAATCGGCGGTTGCGGATTACAGTCTCAACCAAAAGAGCAATACCAATTGAGAAGGCGAGTAATCCTTATAGATAAAGAACCTGAATTAGATATTAATGCTCTTACTGAATCGTTAGTAGAAGAAAATATTAATACTGAATTAGAGTTTAAGCGATTTGAGTTATTTCCAAATCCAACGAATGGTTTATTAACAGTGAAGTTTTCAACATCAAATGAAATGCCATTAAGAGTAGCGATTTTGGATGTAGCTGGTAAAGAAATTTTTAGCGAAGATGTTGTGCAATCTACAATGGTTTACGAACGACAAATTGATTTGACAAGTAATACACCAGGTATTTATATTTTAAAAATCACACAAGACAAAAAAGTATTTACTGAAAAAATAATTTATTCTAATCAAGACTAATATTGAATTAAGACGCCATAATAAATAGAAAAAGGCTTTTTTGTCAATTGATGAAAAAGCCTTTTCTTATATTATTTTTTGCCTTTCAAAGATGGGATATTATTGAAGTTAATGCGTGGTGTTTTGTTTTTTACTTCCGAATAAATACCAAGTCGTAAGGTAATCATAAAATTGAGTAATTCGTCTTGTTGTTCTCTAAGGTACTTATCCTGTTCGTCAATTTTGGTCATGGCTGCTTGAAGCTTTTTTCGTTCTTCTTCAGCAATATCTATTTTGACTTGTTCCCTACCCAAATCAAGTATTTTCTTTTCTATTTTTACAAAGGGATAAAGCTCTTTGTTTTTTAGAGCGATTTGCTCTGCTAGTGATTTGCCAGGGTTCATATCTTGACTCTTTCTAGCAAAAATAACATCGACAATATCTGCTAATTGTGCATTAAGACCAAGGTCTTCGTACAATTCATTATTGCGGAGAATACTGGTGATAATAATTTTTTCTAACCAGTTTTTTCTATCCTTATCAATACCTTCAGCGAGTTGAAGTACAAAAAATGTTTCATCACTTTTAGTAGCACTAAGTACTGTTTGCTTTACAGAATAAAACGTAATAAGAATGTTTCCTTTGATGACCTCATTTATGATAGCGTAATAGATCACCTGTTCAAAATATTCTTGCCAAGCATCAAAGATGGACCACTTTTGAGGAACAAAATCATAGCTAGGTAAGTTGCCTAGTGAAGCGACACTGATGGGATAGGAGAGATCGAAATCTTCAGCACCAACAAGTACCAATTGTTGAAGTCTACTTTTGGTCGTTTTACCTACTTCTCTACCAAAAACAACAAAAGGACTCACCGTTTCTTCCGAAGGAATATCAATAATTTTTACGCTTATATCTTTCATTGAATAAATATTACTTTCCTAGGTATTAATAGTCAGTCAAAATAAAAATGAAAAGCTCAAGCGTATCCTTTGTGCATTTTATATACCTACTAGTATTCAGTTTAAGGATCATCATTCGTAGCTATCCATTAATTCTCAGTAGCTTTAATTGATTGATAATCCCAAAACTACTTTGGTTTCAGTATAATGCATTCAAATTAAAGCATATGCTCATTTTTTCTTAGCTTCATCTCGTAGCTTTCGGCGTAAGATTTTACCTACATTAGTTTTCGGCAGTTCATCTCTAAATTCTACTTCTTTGGGAACTTTATATCCTGTCAGATGTTCTCTCGAAAACTGAATGAGTTCATCTGCTTTCAGAGACTTATCTTTTTTCACCACAAAGATTTTGACCACTTCACCAGATTTCTCGTGTGGGATACCTACTGCCGCTACTTCCAGCACTTTTTCGTGCATAGCGATCACATCTTCGATCTCATTTGGATACACATTAAATCCAGATACCAAAATCATATCCTTCTTTCGATCTACAATTTGGAAAAAACCATCTTCAGACATTTTACCGATATCACCAGTACATAGCCAACCATCTACAATGGTTTCACTTGTAGCATCAGGACGATTATAGTAGCCTTTCATTACCTGAGGTCCTTTTATCTGAATCTCGCCTACTTCACCCGGAGCAACAGGATTTCTTGCTTCATCAACAATACGCATATCGGTCGAAGGAATAGGAATACCGATTGTACCTAAGCGACCAGTTCCATCTATTGGATTAACAGAAGCCACGGGCGAAGATTCTGTCATGCCAAAACCTTCTGCTAAGTAACAGCCTGTTACTTTTTGCCAACGCTCGGCTACAGCTCGTTGTACAGCCATACCTCCACCTACAGTAGCTTTCAAGGTGCTAAAGTCTAATTTTTCGAAATCTTTATGATTAAGTAAAGCATTAAATAAAGTATTAACACCAGTCATTAAGGTAATCTTATTCTTTTTAAAGGCATCAATCACAGTTGGTAAATCACGAGGGTTTACGATTAAAACAGTAGTTGTACCTATACTCATAAAGGCCAAACAATTAACCGAAAAAGCAAAAATATGATACATCGGTAGTGGCGATAATGCTACTTCCTCTGCTTCTTTAAGATTAGGCATCAAGATAGAGCGTACCTGTTCCATATTGGCTACGAGGTTGCGATTCGTCAACATAGCACCCTTAGCAACGCCAGTTGTACCTCCTGTGTATTGAAGCAAAATAGTATCATCAGCCGCACCTTGATGAAGGGTAAGTGAAAACTTTTTACCCTGACTTAACGCTTCTTTAAAAGACACCGTATTAGGAATCGAATATTTAGGAACGAGTCTTTTGACATGGCGTACTACTAAATTTACCATTCTCCCTTTTACGGTACCTAGCAATTCACCAAGACTGGTAACAATAGTTGTTTTGATGGGAACATCTCCCAAAATTTGTTCAAGATTAGCTGCATAGTTTTCAGAAATAACAACAGCTTTTACACCAGCATCTGTAAATTGATGTTTCATCTCTCTTGGTGTGTACAATGGATTGGTATTGACAATGATCAATCCTGCTCGCAAGGCACCAAATAAAGCAATAGGATATTGCAAAAGATTAGGCATCATCAATGCAATTTTGTCGCCAGCCTCTAAACCTCTTGATTGCAAATAAGCTCCAAATTGTGTAGAATATTTATCTAATTCTGCAAAGGTTATTCCCTTACCCATGCAGATGAACGCTGTTTTATGTTTGTATTTTTTAAACGTTTCCTCTATCATATCTACCAAAGAGGTATAGGCATCAGCATTAATATTTGCAGGAATGCCATTCGAATATAGTTTTAGCCAAGGTCGTTGTTCCGCCATTATTTTATCTAATTGATATTGAAAAATGTATACTGAAAACTTAAACGGCAATCTGAATTGCCAATAGTTATAAGGTCTTGAAGATTAAACGATTATCAATAATAATGAACATTTAACCGAATACCGGTAGGTATATTTCTTTGGATTTTACGGATTTCTAGGTATAAATGTTTGAATTTTGGTCGATCTAATCGGTTTACAATTAATCTAAAACCCCTTTGAGGGCTTAATATATTAATATTTTGTGAGATTTTTAATGATAAAAAGGTGTAAAGTGCTAATTTTCAATGAATTTAGCTTTTTTTATAGGTAAAAAAAGTGTACTTTTGCACCGCTAAATTTAGACTGGTAAAAAAGTCTATTATTTCTTAACCTTTAAAATGGGATTCTTTAATGTTGAACGACGAGAATCTAGAAAAAGAAGAGTCAAATCAGGAAACTCCTGAGCACACTAGTGCCACAGCGGTTGACTCTGCCAAAAAGGAAGATGTTCAAGTTGCCGCTCAAGTTACGGCTCATGATGATTTTGATTGGGACTTAGGTAACGACAAACATGCACTTCCTTACACAGAAGATCAAGTAGCTAAATACTTGAAAGAATACGAAGGAACGTTAACTTCTGTAATCGAAAACGAAATTGTCACTAGTACAGTATCTGCTATCTCGGCTAGAGATGTAATACTTGACATTAATTACAAATCTGATGGCTTAATTCCAATTTCGGAATTCAGAGACACGCCTGACCTTAAGGTTGGTGACAAGATCGATGTCTATGTAGAAAAGCAGGAAGATGAAAGAGGTCAATTGGTATTATCTCGACGTAAAGCGAAGCTTTTACGTGCTTGGGAAAGTATCGTAGACTCTTACGAAAATGGAACTGTAATAAAAGGTACCGTTATCAGCAAAACGAAAGGTGGTCTTATTGTAGATGCCAATGGTTTGGAAACGTTCTTACCTGGTTCACAAATTGATATCAAACCTATCATCGATTATGATGCATATGTTGGTAAGACAATGGAGTTTAAAGTAGTGAAAATCAATGAGCAAATTAAGAATGCTGTTGTTTCTCACAAAGCACTTATAGAAAGTGATCTTGCTGAACAACGTGAAGCTATTATTGCTAGCCTTGAAAAAGGACAAGTACTTGAAGGTTTAGTGAAAAACATTACAGACTTCGGTGCATTCCTTGATCTTGGTGGTGTAGATGGACTATTGTATATCACAGATATTTCTTGGGGACGTATTTCTCACCCAAGTGAAATATTAGCATTAAATCAGAAAATCAATGTTGTTGTTCTTGATTTTGATGAGAACAAGAAACGTATTTCTTTAGGTCTTAAACAATTACAACCACATCCGTGGGAAGTATTGGATGCAGAGATTAAAGAAGGTTCTGACGTAAAAGGTAAAGTTGTCAATATCGAAGACTACGGTGCATTCCTAGAAATTATGCCTGGTGTTGAAGGTCTTGTTCACGTTTCAGAGGTTACTTGGAGTAACCAACCTGTAAATGCACGTGAATTCTTCAAACTTGGTCAAGAGTATGATGCAAAAGTTGTTACTATAGATCGTGATGATCGTAAGATGTCTTTAAGTATCAAACAACTTTCTAAAGACCCTTGGAGTGAAATAGAAACGATCTTCCCTCTAAATAGTCGCCATACAGGTGATGTTAAAAACTTAACACCTTATGGTGTATTTGTTGAATTGAAAGAAGGAATTGGTGGCATGGTTCACATTTCTGACCTTTCTTGGACAAAGCGTTTTTCTCACCCATCTGAGTTTACTAAAGTAGGTAACGACATCGAAGTTGTTATTCTAGATATAGATAAGAATAGCCGTAAGCTTTCATTAGGACACAAGCAGATTGAAGAGAATCCTTGGGATACATTCGAAAACGTATTCCCTATTGGCTCTTATCACCAAGCTACAATTGTTCGTCGTGATGATAGAGGTGCTATTGTTCAGTTACCATATGGTCTTGAAGCATTTGCTCCAATCAAACACATCCGAAAAGAAGATGGTCAATTGGCAAATGTTGAAGAAGAGTTAACTGTAAAAGTAATCGAATTTAATAGAGATGATAAGCGTATCTTAGTTTCTCACTTACGTTACTTAGACGACATCAGAAAAGAAGCTGATGAAGCTATACGTAAAGAGAAAGGCGAAGCACGCGAAACAACTCGTAAGCAAGTTAAAAAGACACAGTCTAAAGTTGAAAGAGCAACTCTTGGTGATTTAGGCGTCTTTTCTGGTTTAAATTTGGCTGATGACAAAACGGCTAAAGCAGAAGCTCCTAAAGTAGAAACACCGAAGGAAGAGCCTAAAGCTGAAGCACAGAAGGAAGAAACAGCTCCAGAGGTTGTTGCTGAAGCAAAAGTTGAAGCAAAAGCTTCTGAAGAAGCTCCTGCTCCTCCTGTTGTAGAAGAAGAGATTGAGGAAATCGAAGAGATTGAGGAGTTAGATTTGGACTTAGATGATACACCTGCAGCTGCTGTAGCTACAGAGGCACCTTCTGCTAGTGATGATCTTAAGAAAATCGAAGGGGTTGGACCAAAGATAGAGCAATTGCTTAAAGATGCTGGTATTCATACTTGGGCTAAACTTGCTGAAACAGCTCCTGAAGCTATTAAAGAAGTGTTGGTTGCTGCTGGTAGTCGTTACCAAATGCATGATCCTACTACTTGGCCTGAGCAAGCTGAAATGGCTGCTAAAGGCGACTGGGATGCACTAAAGAAATGGCAAGATGAGCTAGATGGTGGTCGTGCTTAATTGAAATCGTGTTTAAATTTAGTTTTAACTAAATAGATATAAAAGCCCTAATCAGTTTTCTGATTGGGGCTTTTTTGTGCCCACCTCTTGCCGGTCTATTGGTGTTTAGTAACACTCAATTAATAAGTTATTGATTTGCAATAGGAATTTTGTTTTCAGTCGAGGCATTTTTTTTAAGAATAGTCTAGCTATTGTTAAAAAAAATAACGAAGGATGAAGACAAAAGAACATCGGCAAATCGTTAAGTTATTATTTTAGCGTTACTTAGTTCCAAAATTATTATATTACGATTTAATTATACATTTAAATTGATTGAAATGAAAAATGCGATCTACCTTTCTTTACTCTTTTTTTCTCTTACTTTTTTTGCTTGTCAGTCAGATTCATCGACAGGAACAAGTACAACAAGCCCTAATAAAACATTAGTCATAAAAGGAAAACTAGAACCAGCAACATTTAAACGGAAGTTAGCTGCGAGTCCTGATGCCTTACTTATAGATGTGCGTACTCCTCAAGAATTTGACCAAGGACACTTGGATAATGCACTGAATATAGATTATCATGGAGATGATTTTGACCAAAAAATGGCAGCTTTAGATAAATCAAAACCTGTTTTTTTATATTGTAAAAGTGGTGGGAGAAGCGGTAAAACCTTTCATAAATTAAAGAAAATGGGCTTCAAAGATGTATATGATATGAAAGGTGGTTATACAGCATGGTCAGAACTAAAATAGTTTTGTTTAATCTTTTTACATAAAAAGTTAAACAAAATATGAAATAGAATGTTATCTTGATGTCGTTTACTATATTAGACTTAAGTCTATAATTCTTAAAAAAACAAACGTTGTCAAAAAAGGTAATTGTAATAGGATCTGGATTTGCTGGTTTGTCTGCAGCAACACACCTTGCACACAAAGGGTATGATGTCACCATCTTAGAAAAAAATAAGGTAGCTGGCGGTCGTGCAAGAAAGTTCGAAGTAGATGGTTATACCTTCGATATGGGCCCAAGTTGGTACTGGATGCCTGAAGTATTCGACGAGTATTTCGAATATTTTGGAAAAAAACGTTCAGACTATTATGACCTTGTGCGCTTGGACCCATCGTATTCTATCTTTTTTGGAAAAGATCAACGAATGGATGTTCCTGCTGGAGTAGATGCATTATGCGAACTATTCGAACAGTACGAAGCAGGAAGTAGTAAAAAACTAAAACAATTCTTAGCAGAAGCTAAATATAAATACGAAGTTGGAATGAAAGAATTTGTCCGAAAACCAGGACATTCTATCATGGAATTTGCCGACTTTAGAGTTCTTAAAAGCATGTTTCGTTTGCAGATGTTTCAGTCGATGTCTACACATGTACGAAAGCTTTTTAAGAATCGACAACTAATCGAATTATTAGAATTTCCAGTTTTATTCTTGGGTGCTACGCCTGAAAAAACACCAGCGCTCTATAGTCTGATGAACTATGCAGATATGTCGCTTGGTACTTGGTATCCGATGGGAGGTATGCACAAAATAATAGAGGGTATGATTCGATTGGCGAAAGAGCAAGGAGTAACGATAAAACTAAGTCAGGAAGTAAAAGAGATCATTGTACCAAACGGTCATGCTAAGAATGTGCGCACTCAAGACACCACCTATGAGGCAGACATTGTAGTAGGGGGAGCCGACTATCATCATATCGATCAAGTACTATTAAAACCAGAACATCGTAACTACTCCGATAAATATTGGGACAAGCGAGTAATGGCGCCTTCGTCTTTGTTGTTTTATTTGGGTGTCAATAAACGAGTTAAAAATATTCATCATCACAACCTATTCTTTGATGAAGATTTTAAGCAGCATGCAATTGATATTTACGAAACGCCGAAGTGGCCAGACAAACCATTGTTTTATGTTTGTTGCCCTTCAATTACCGACTCAAGTGTAGCACCTGAAGGCTGTGAAAATTTATTTGTCCTTATACCTCTCGCACCAGGTCTAGAAGATAATGATGCTGTTCGAGAAAAATATTACAATATCGTAATGAATCGATTAGAAGATTTGACAGGACAAGAGATTCGTAGCCACGTGACATACAAGCGTGCATTTGCACATAGAGATTTTGTCAAAGACTATAATGCGTTTAAAGGTAATGCTTATGGTTTGGCAAATACCTTGATGCAAACGGCATTTTTGAAACCGAAACTAAAAAGTAAGAAGGTTAAAAATCTTTACTATGCAGGCCAACTGACGACCCCTGGTCCAGGGGTGCCTCCTTCACTTATTTCGGGTGAAGTAGTCGCAGAAGAAATATATAAAAGCATTCAACCATAAACTGAAAACAATCTAAAATAGTTTAGACCATGATGGAATTATACAATACTACTTGTCAGGAATGTAGCAAACTAATTACTAACCGCTACAGTACTTCTTTTTCGATGGGCATTCGTGTGTTTGACGAAAAATTTAGAATGCCTATTTATTCGATTTATGGTTTTGTGCGTTTTGCAGATGAAATCGTTGATACCTTTCACCAATACCCGAAAGAAGATTTATTATCCCGTTTTCGTGAAGATACTTATAAAGCAATAGAGGATCGTATTAGTCTAAATCCTGTATTGCATGCTTTCCAAGAAGTAGTTCACGAATACGATATAGAACGAGAGTTGATAGATGCATTTTTGGATAGTATGGAAATGGATTTACATTTTCATACGTACGAAGATAAAATGTATAAGCAGTACATTTATGGTTCTGCAGAGGTAGTAGGTTTGATGTGTTTGCGCGTTTTTTGTGAAGGAGATAGAGCACGTTACCAACACCTCGAAGGGCATGCTTGTAGCTTAGGAGCTGCTTTTCAGAAAATCAACTTTTTGAGAGATATGAAGAGCGATTTTGATGATAGAGGACGTGTATATTTTCCTGGAGTCGACTATCGAAAGTTTACACAAGAAGATAAAATTCGTATTGAAAATGAAATAAAAGCAGACTTTGATGATGCCTATAAGGGAATTATACAATTACCTGATGGTGCTAAATTTGGAGTCTACTTAGCTTACGTTTATTACATTAATCTTTTCAAAAAAATAAAAAAGGCACCAGTAGAACGAGTGAAGGAAGAACGTATTAGAGTGAATGATGGAAAGAAAGTTTATCTTTTATTTAGTACAGCTTTCAAAAATAGTTTTAACTTGTTGTAAAATATTTTTTTAATGAAAAGGACATGGGTGCTATTGTTTTTGCCTCTAGTATTAGTCGCAATACTATGGGGAACAGATAATGTACTTCAAAATAATTTATCTTATTCAGTAGATCAACTTGCGGTGTTTTCTTTTTTGGAAACACCGTATTTGTATTTATACCTACACATTTTTACCGTTATTCCTGTTTTTTTTTTAAGCTTCGATAAAAAAGTTCATTACTATAAAAAATGGAAATTTTTATTTCCTGCAATTTTTATAGTTGGAGTAGTATTTATTTTGTGGGATGTTTTTTTTACAGCAGTAGGGGTCTGGGGATTTAATCATGACTACTTAGCTTTCGATTCTATATTGGGATTGCCACCAGAAGAATGGCTGTTTTTTATCACTGTTCCTTTTGCTACAGTATTTATCTATGAATGTTTGAAGTGCTATATAACAAAGCCTTTGTTGGTAAGTGTTGATAAAATGTTGACAATTGCATTAGTCATTCTGTTTTTGGTTGTAGGATTTACATCTTGGGGACGACTTTATACTTGCACGACTTTTCTTTTGACGGGCTTCTTTCTGTTATTCCATTTTTTTACGATTAAAGAAACGTATCGTGGGCATTTTTATATAGCGTACCTAATTAGTTGGTTGCCATTTTTATTGGTCAATGGTGTATTGACAGGAGGCTTTACAGAAGCGCCAATTGTCGTTTATAATCCTGAAGAATATCTAGGTATTCGAATTGTGTCTGTACCTTTAGACGATTCAGTATATTCTTTTTTATTATTGTTGGCAAATATCAGTATTTATGAATACCTAAAATCTACTAATAGCCGCCATCTTCAAAATCAATAAATTCTTCTTCGCCATCATAGTCTTCTTCAGGAATATCTGCTTGGATAATTTCTTCTTGAGCAGTATTTGTTTTTGCAGCTTGTTTTTTAGGAGTTGTTTCTTCTTCCTCTTCATCATCCCAACCTTCAATAAAGTCTGCATCGTCTGACCCATCCGAATCGTCAAATTCTGGGATGCCGTTATTATCTAACCATTCTTTAGGTTCGTTGACTGTAGCTACAGAACCAAATTCTTTTTTCAGTATTGCTCGTATTTCTCGGCGGTGGTGATCGCTTCGAGCAAATCGTTTTTTGACACCTCTTCTATCGGACTCCATTTTGTATTTATCAACTGTACCAAAAACGTGATAATAAATATTGAACCAACCTTTTTTCTTTGCTTTTTGAGCCCCCTTACCTGCGTCGTACTTTTTGAACTTATTAAAAATTACCTGAGCAGCATTCACTTTTACATTATAATCCATCTTGTAATCAAAAGACTGCTGACCACTGACCGTTAGATTAAGCGCATTACTTTGAATAAACATGGCTGGTAAGTAGAGTGTCTGTTTTTTTATTTCAAAGACATTATAGAGATGTTGAAATTTGATATGGCGAAGGTCTCTAATTTTGATGTAGTCTGAAAAGTCGTAGAGCATTTCGTAGCGAACCAACTCTCCATCTTTGATACCTACATCACCCAAAACATTTAGCTTGTCCATTAAAAAATTGCCTTCTTCATCCCAGTATGCTTTTACTAAGAATTTGGTGTCTAGTTTTCCTTTAATGTGTTTATCTTGAAGGAGTTCTTGTCCGAAATTTTCATTTTGACGGAAAAACTCTTTTACATCTATTTGGTCACCTTCTATTTTTGTTCTTAAGTAAGGACGATCTTTAAAGAAGACCTTTCCATCCATCGAAATTTCGCCTTTCATAGCCATAGCACCGCCTTTCATCTTCAATTCATTATTATCAAATTCAAAAATGGCAGAAAGACTAGTTCCATTAATTTTATTGTAATTAAATTCTTCAATATTGGTTCTAAAAGTACCTTTCAAGAAATTGGTAAAGCGTTCTCTACTTTGTGTTTGAGCTACCTTAAGAGAGTCCATGACTTCCTCTTCTACATCACCTTCTTCAATTTGGATATCCGAAATAGCGACTAAACGGTCAATATCTAATTCCTTGCCTGTTAGAGTTGCATTAAACTTTAATTCTGCTTTTTTACTATTTAGAGAATCGGCAAAAAGGACAGGGAGTACATTGAGAAAAGTACCATTAAGTTTGAGGTCATTACCTGCTCCTTCAAGTTCTACATCTTTTACAACCAAACTATTACCCATTAATTTAAACATTCCTTTGTCAAGGGTAAGTCGTTCTTTATTAATTTTTAACTCAGCATCGTCAAACTCAATGATTCCTGAAGTTTGCACTCGATCTATTCGGCTTGTACTGAGCATATCCTCATAGCGACCTTTGAGACGCAAGTTCTTAATTTCTATCTCACCATCGCCATCCGTAATAGATGGGCTATTAAATAAACCATACATAGAACCAAGGGGCAAAACGCCATCTAAAACAAAATCAATTTTAGGATCATCTAAGTCAGAAACACGCAACTTAGATTCGATTAGTTCCCTATTAAAATAACCTTTGAAATCAGAAATATCAAATATTGTACTTTTATTAGACGGATTTTCTCCATTCGTAAAGCGAGCGGTGAATTCAACATCTTTTAAAGCATTAGCTAGCTTGTCGCTACTAATGTAGCCATCTGTTAAACTTAGTTTAGCATTTATTGCCGGACTTTCTTTTTCATTCAATCGACCATTTACTGTTCCATTACATACAAATCGACCTCTACTATTTATTTCACCAAAATAAGAGAGATATTCTTCAGGTAGCAATTGCACCATACTTTCAACACTACCCTCTTTACTTGTTAGTATAAGATCGAAGTCGGTATAGTTACTTTTTGATTGTACTAGTCCGCCTACTTTAAAAACATTTGATTCTATTCCTAGATTGACGTCTTCGAATTCATAGGTCCCTTCTGTAAAGTCAACATTTATTTTAGCATCATAATCAATATCTTTTCCTACGAAGTAACGACCATCCGAAAGTTCGACAAAATCTGTTTTTATATTTGCAAAACTAGTGAGAGAAAAATCATCATTAGAAAACTCTCCAGAGTTTAAACCTTCGTTGATGAGCATACTCATTTCTTGTTTTGATCGCTCATCTTTATAGCGAAGTCGAACATTTTTGAAACGAGCTTCTTCAAGTGAAATGGCAAAATCACTGCTTTCGCTGCTTGTTGTTTCTTCTTCTTCTAAAAGAATATTATAGTTTCCCTTTCCGTTCTTATCAATATTTATATATAACGCTCCATTTTCAATGACCACTGACCGTACCTTTATACTAGACCCAAAAAGACTTAGGAGCCCAAATCGAAAAGAAACGTTATCGGCTCGTAGCAATGTATCTGTACTAGAATCCTCAAGCACTATTTGGCGGAGATTAACGGATGCATTTGGAAAACCCGAGAGGAGAGATAGGTCAAAATCACTTATCTTCAATTCTGATTTCAACTGTTTATTGATTTCTGTAAGGAGGCGATTACCTATTTGTTGCTCAAAAAAGGCAGCAATAATGACTAGTGTCAATATGATAACCAAAAAGAAAATTCCAAAGCCAATTGCAAGTTTTTTGCGAAATCCTTTCATTGTATATCTTTAACGTTAAAATGATTTTATAGATTCAGTGATTGATTTGAAATTCAAAACAACCGCATTGATAAGAATATATTCGACAAAACTATGGGCGAATAGGACTTACAATATATTAAGATTAAAATTAATAATATAACGAAAATAAAAGTTGAATTATTTTTAGAATTATTTTAAAAAAGACTTGCATTCTATTCCAAGGTGTTATATATTTGCATTCGCTTTTATAGGGGCGGCTAGCTCAGTTGGTTCAGAGCACCTGGTTTACACCCAGGGGGTCAGGAGTTCGAATCTCTTGCCGCCCACCAAAAAAAGAGACTATCATAATTGATGGTCTCTTTTTATTTGTAAATATGAAAGATTTAGTATCTTCTAAGTTTAAAATATTACACTAATAGACATAAAAAAAGCCTACCGATAATTCAGTAGGCTTTTTTATGTCTATTAGTGTATTTATCCTTCCAAACGGAATTTTACAGGTAAGTTGAAATAAACCTTTACAGGCTTTCCTCTTTGCTTACCAGGAGTCCACTTTTGTGGCATATTGTTCATCATTTGTACAATACGAAGTGCTTCTTTACCACACTGTGCACCAATATCTCGCACAATTTGAGGTTCTTCAACACTACCGTCTTTGCCCACAACGAATCGAATTACCACGGTACCTTCTACACCATTTTCACGTGCGATAGCAGGATACTTGATATTCTTATAGATAAATTCAAGCATTTTCTTAGTTGCACATTGTTTTTTAGCAGCATCATCGCCAGGTTCGTTTTCACAACCAGGGAAACGAGGCATTTGCTCCACAACTTTGAAAATTTCTTCCACTTCTGGTTCTGGTGGTGGTGGTGGTGGCGGAGGCGGTGGTGGTGGTGCTTCAGGTTCTGGCTCAGGTTCTGGCTCAGGAGCTTCCACAACATCTTCTTCTTCGACCGATTGATCGACAAATTCTACTTCTTCTTCCTCTTCAATTTCCTCTTCAGGAACTTCCTCAATAGCTGGAGGAGGTGGCGGCGGAGGAGGAGGAGGTGGTTCTGCAGTACGAGGTGGCTCGATTTCAATGTCTTCCTCAAACTCCATAGCATCATCAGGGATGACAACTACAGGATCGTAGCTTGTCCAGCTAAAAGCAAGGACAGTAAGACCAACAGCCACTGCTAAACCTGCATTCAGGAACGTTCCACTTAGCCCAAACACATCAGCTTCGGGATATTTGCTACGTCCTGTGATTAAAGATTTTGTAGGTTTGCCGTTGTGCTTTGAGGTAAGGGTGCTATTTTTAGATAGGTTTGATAATCGCCCACGCATAGCAATGATAAACATTACTATAAGTGCAACTATCCCCAGCATCGTAGCTACCAACGGTAAACCTGGAATCGCAATATCCATATCATCTAGGTTTTAGTGTATAATTAAATAATTTCCATCCTAAGAAGGAACCAATAATATTAGCAATAATATCATAAATTTCAAAATATCTATGCGGAAAAAAGCCATATTGCATTAATTCCATTAAGATACCATAAAAAATACTGATTCCAAGTGCTATCACAACTATTGTTTGTGACAGGTTTTGATTTTTGTTAAGAAAGCCTCTTAGCAGCAAAAAAGTAAGTATGCCATATACAGTAAGATGACCTACTTTATCTGGTGAAAATAAATCCCACCAAGACTCTGGCAGATTTACTCCTGGTCCAATTGACAATATTAAAATGACAATACTCCAGATAAATGCTGGTAGAAAAGACAGCAAAGTGTGCTTCACAAGCTTTCTTATATTATATTAGATGCAGTAAAAAATGATTTTGGTGTGAAGGAGTTAATTTTTTCTAAAAAAAAATTAACTTACAAGTTTTGTATAGGCTTCAGCGTCCATAAGATCATTTAATTCTTCAAGGTTTGTTAGTTCAATTTTGACGATCCATCCTTTATCGTAGGGATCTTCATTGATAATAGCAGGGTTATCTCCTTCTGCTTCATTTAGTTCAGGATTAAACTCTAGTATTTTTCCAGAAACAGGCATAAATAATTCAGAAGTTGTCTTTACAGCCTCTACTGTTCCGAAAACAGCTTCTTTTTCAAGCGTTTCACCTACCGTTTCTACTTCAATATAGACTAATTCGCCAAGTTCACTTTGTGCAAAGTCCGTAATACCTATATAAGCAGTATTTCCGTCTATTTTTAGCCATTCATGCTCTTTTGTATATTTTAAACCTGCAGGAAATTCCATAATACAATTGTTGATTTAATGTATAAAAATTGAAGTCGCTTAAGAATGACTATTATGATTATAAAAGTGATCAAAAGACTTTTTAAGAAGTCAGTAAGCATTTTTAAACAACGTTATTACTCAGCTACAGATTTTATAAATCTAAGCAGCCCAAAAATAAATTAATTTTTAGAGCTTTTATACTAGATCGTCAATAAATTGGTGAGAGATGGAAAGAAAACTATACCTACTGGTATTCAGTTTAAGGATTATTATTAATAGCGATTGTTTGATTCTCAGTAACTTCAATCGTTTGGTAATACTAAAACCACTTTGGTTTCAGTATAGAAAGGATAAAAAAAGCTAATCTGAATAACAGATTAGCTTTTTTATTTTTAGAGAAGTGTCAACTAATTATTTGCACTTACTTCTTGTTTTTCTAAGTATTCCATTACCCATTTAGTAGTAACAGATTTAGGTCGCTCTAGTGGGAAACCTAAGGCTCTAGACCAACAAAGGGCAGATAAAACACCTAAGGCTCTAGATACACCAAATAGTACTGTATAGTAACTAAACTCTTTCATACCATAGTGTACTAAGATAGCGCCAGAGTGCGCATCTACATTAGGCCAAGGATTTTTTACTTTACCTAGTCCTTGTAATATTGGAGGAATAACTTCAAAGCATTTCCAAACTACATCAATAATTTCAGATCCATGTATATATTCTTGAGCAAAACGTTTTTGTTCGATAAAACGAGGATCAGGTTGACGTAATACTGCGTGACCATATCCAGGAATGACTTTACCTGCAGCTAAAGTACTATTTACATAGTCTTTAATTTGATCTTTGGTAGGACGTCTTGTACCCAAGGTATCAAGCATTCTGAAGATCCACTTGATTACTTCCTGATTTGCTAGTCCGTGTAATGGACCTGCTAATGCATTCATACCACCTGCTAAAGAGAAATAGGAATCACTTAAGGTCGAACCAACAAGATGTGTAGCGTGAGCAGAAGCATTTCCACCTTCGTGGTCAGCATGAATAGTAAGGTACAATCTCATCAGACTTTTGAAATCTTCGCCTTCCACACCAAGCATGTGAGCAAAGTTAGCACTCCAATCTAAGGAGATATCTGGAGCAATATGTTTACCACCATGATAGGTACGTCTATATATGTAAGCTGCTACACGAGGAAGACGAGCTATAAGGTTCATAGTGTCTTCATAAGTAGCGTCCCAATATTCGCTTTTATTCATTCCCTCAGCATAGCGCCTTGCAAAAACACTTCCTGTTTGCATCGACACAATAGCTGTACTAAGTTGTGTCATAGGGTGTGTATCTACAGGAAGCGAGTCGAGTACTTTGAATGTATGCTCAGGTACGATACTACGACGTGTCCATTGATCAGTAACCCATTTTACTTGTTCAGGAGTTGGAATTTCGCCAATAAGCATCAACCAAAAAAGACCTTCAGGTAAAGGTTCTTTACCACCAGGCACTTTAGGCAATAAATCTCTTAGCTCAGGAATAGAGTAACCCCTAAATCGAATACCATCATTAGGGTCAAGTTGGGAAGTTTCCCAAACCATACTTTTTACACCACGCATACCACCAAAAACTTGACGAAGAACAACTTCATCTACTTTGGTATCTCCACGTTCTTTTAGTAAACTTTTTATTTGGGCTTTAAGTGCTTGAGATTTTTCAGCAAATTTCTGTTTAAGAGGATCCATTTATGCTTCTAATTATAAAGATTTGGAATTGAATATTAATTTGTTTTCAGGCTTGAGTAAGGTTGTGCAAAGTTAATAAAATTGGTTGGAATTTTTCAATGTATATTGAAGTAACAACGGTAAGAATATTAAAAGTGTTGCATATAACGTTCAGTAGATATAATAAAAATTAAAAACGGTTAAAGTCTTTTCTCGAGACTTTAACCGTTTTTATTATCAAAAAATTACTCTTTTTTCATTTTGTTAGCTGCTCTCTTTTTTCGTTCAGCAGCTTGATTGTTACGGTATAATCTCATTTGCTCTTTATTGAGTAAACGTCTTACCGAAGCATCTGTACCATAGTCAATCGCTTGTATCTTTTTAGCGTAGACATCTGGGTTAGATGTTTTTAGCGACTCAATTTCAGCAAGGTTACGATATTTTCTTTGCTGAATGACAAGCATTTGTTGAGACTGCTTAGCATCTAAGTTGAACATTTTTACTAAAAGCTGCGTATCTTCGCTTGCTGTACTTTTTGCACCAGCAGATTGAGCAAATGTGCTTAAAGCAAAACAAAGCATGAAAGCACTAAAAAGTAATTTTTTCATTGAGATATTATTTTTGATAAAAATTTTTAAGTTATGTTGTTGTTGATAGAAAGCTAAGTTACAATTTTATAACATATATTGTTTCTTTAAATAGTCTTTTTTGCCAAAAACCACATAAAATGACAGCTATTTACCTTTTTTATGAACAATTTTAAAACCCAAACTAAATGCTAATCATACAGGATAAATTGATAAGTGATGATGTTGTAGAAGAACAGTTTCTTTGCAATCTTTCTGCTTGTAAAGGCGCTTGTTGTTGGGAAGGCGATTCTGGTGCTCCTTTAGAAAAGGCTGAATTGGATATGCTTGATCAAATTTATGAAGATGTAAAACCCTTCTTAAGCGAAGAAAGTCGTAGGGTTTTGGAAGAAAAAGGGAAGTATACTTATTACAAAAAGCCTGGAGAATATGGAACTCCGCTTCTCGATAATGCAGCTTGTGCCTATATGACTTACTCTGATGATGGTATAGCACAATGTGGCATCGAGCAAGCTTATAAGGCTGGTCATACTGATTTTAAGAAACCGATATCTTGCCATTTGTATCCTATAAGAGTAACAGAAAATAAGGCAAATGGTTTTGAAGCTATAAATTATGATCGCTGGGACATTTGTTCGGCAGCTTGTACCTTGGGTAAAGAAGAACAGCTTCCTGTTTATCAATTTTTAAAAGAAGCTCTAATCCGAAAATATGGAGCGGCTTTTTATGAAGAATTAGATCATGCTGCCCAATACATGAAAGATAAGGATGAATGAAGCTAGTTGCCCAAGCATTTTTTGTATAATAACATCCTTTAACGTATAATTCTACTCTTTTTCAGTGAAAAGAAAGGTCTTTGAACTGTTACAAAGCCTTTAAAAACTTTGATTTTAACGGTTAAACCTGTTACCTTTGCAAAGCTTTTCTCAAAATAAAAAAAAAATGAGAAAAAAAATCCTTTTTGATTTTCTTTTGTTAAAACGTAACAAAAAGGCAGTCAATTAGTTATATAATAAATTATCATTAATTAACAAAAATTAAAATACCATAATAAAATGGCTCTGATAGGACAAATACGGAAAAATAGTTGGATAATGATCGTTTTGGTGGGCTTAGGATTGTTTGGATTCATCGTAATGGATATGTTTTCTGGTCAGCAAAGTGTATTTGGGTCTGGTCAAAACACGATGGGAAGCATCAATGGACGTAAATTAGACTATAACGAATTTAGCAGAGCAGAGCAGGCTTTGTATAGTAATTCAGGAGGTGACGTTTTTGGTCGTCGTAATGCTTTATGGAACTATTTCGTCGAAGAATCTATCGTAAAGGATGAGGCAAAAGCTTTGGGTTTAGGTGTAAGCAGAGATGAATTGCTTGACTTAGAATTTGGTGCTGATAACAAAGTTAGTCCAATTATTAGACAACGCTTTGCAGATCCTAATAACCCTAGGGTTATAGATCGGAATAGTTTGAATCAAATTAAACAAGCTATTGAAACTGATCAGATCAATCCTCAGTATCGTTCTTTTTGGGCACACCAAGAAAAAGAAATCATTAAGGATAGATTGCAGTCTAAATTGAATGGTCTTGTACAACAAGGTATGTATACGCCTACTTGGATGGCTGAATTGGCTAGTAATGACCAAAACCAAAAAGTAGAGTTTGCTTATGTAAAGGTGCCTTTTGATGAGATTGATGATGGTAATGTTGAATTAACAGATGCTGACTATCAAAATTACTTGACAGAAAATGCAGGTCTGTATAAGCAAGATGAAGAAACTAGAAAAGTTGGTTATGTTTCTTTTGATGTATTGCCTACGCAATCGGATTCTGCGAATTTAAGAAAAACGATTTCAGATTTAATTCCTAAATTTAAAAGCTCAACTGACGAAGCTGTTTTTGCAGAAAACAATTATGGCTCATACGATGCTGCTTATGTAAAAAAAGACGGCTTGAGTCCTGCTATTGCTGATGAATTATTCAATGCTGAAGTTGGTACTGTTGTAGGTCCTTATTTGGATGGTAATGCGTATAATGCAGTAAAGCTAATAGATAGAATGACAGTTGCAGATTCTGTACGATCTAGACATATCCTAATCAGATCGGCTGGTGATCCTATTAGTTTAGCACAAGCTCAAAAGACAATAGATAGTCTCAAAACTTTAATCGATGCAGGTACACATCGTTTTGATTCTCTAGCGGTTAAATTTAGCCAAGATGCTTCCAATGCTTCTAAAGGTGGTGATTTGGGAAGTGCGACTCCAGGGATGATGGTGAAGCCATTCAATGACTTAATTTTTTATGATGCTGAGCCAGGAAAAGTTTACTCTGTTACAACTCGTTTTGGTGTTCACTTGGTTGAGGTCTTAAAGCGTAAGTATATTAAAAACGAGGAAGGTGTAAAAGTAGCCTATGTTCGTCAATCTATTATTCCTAGCGAAGACACAAGAAAGAATAAGTATAATGAAGTAATGGAGATTTTAGGAAATAATCGTGGAATAGAAGCTTTAACTAAAGTAGTAAACGATAGTCCTGATTTGGAAATGGAAGAAGGACCATTAGTGAAAGCTAATGACTTTAATTTTGGTGAATTAGGAAGTGGCCAGCCATCACGTGACATTATAAAGTGGGCATTTACAGCTGATAAAGGAGATGTCTCTCCAACTATTTATACTTATCAAGATCCTGTAGAATTGTACGAAAACAAATACGTGATAGCTACACTACAAGCTATCCAACCTGCAGGTATGCCAACGGTTGCTAATCTTAAATCTGAGATAGAAGCTTTAGTTAGAAATCAAAAGAAAGGAGAATTTTTAGCGGGTAAAATTGGTGGTCAACAATTAGATGGTATTGCAAATTCATATAGTTCTGAAGTTGACACAGCTCGTAATGTAAACTTTTCATCTTCTTACTTACAAGGATTAGGTAATGAGCCGAAGGTAATTGCTTCAGCATTTAACCTTCCTCTTAATAGTGTGTCTAAACCTATTACAGGAAATAATGGTGTATATGTATTGAAAGTATACAACAAACCAGCAGCAGCAACAACAGCGGCAAATATTCCAGCAATTCGCCGTTCTACTTCTGCTACAGCAAAAGGATATGTAGCTTCTCAGCTCATTCAATCTATGAAGAAGAATGTTGACATTACAGATAATCGTTCAAAGTTCTATTAAAAATATACGCTTTTGTAAATAAAGAAAGGCTCACTTCATAAAAGAAGTGAGCCTTTCTCATTGGTTTCCTTTAAATAAAAAACGATGCACAGGAAATTAGAACAAAATATAGAGAACCTTCTAGAAAATGGATATACGTTTTCGACAGGAGATTATATCAGCGAAGGATTTGATTTGTTTAAGCGGAATGCTGGACTTTTTATTGGTTTTATGATTTTGAGTTTTTTTCTTTCACTTATTGCAGGAGCAATTCCTAAAATCGGAGTTTTCCTAAATTCATTAGTCATTTCACCAATACTTGCAGTAGGGTATTTTATTGTGGCTGATAAAATCAAGAGAAATCGGGACTATGATTTTGGTACCTTTTTCGAAGGCTTCCAACATGCACTGCCTCTAATTTTAGCAACAATTATAATGACGATCATTTTCATTATTGCCTTTTCCCCTAGTTTATATAGTTTATACAATTCAGGGATTTTTGATTTTTATACGGCCATTTTAGAGAATCCACTTGATATACCAGATTTTGATCCCATCTTTTCTTCCAATGCACTTACAGTATTAGTGCTCAATAGTCTGATCATTTGGTTTTTAATCGTTTGTTATACTTGGACTACACACTTTATCGTTTTTTACGGATTAGATCCTTGGTCAGCGATGGAGGCCAGTCGTAAAATTATAATGAAAAGATGGTTTGCTGTATTTGGTTTGTATCTTGCCTTTTTCGGAATCTTTTTAATAGGAATGTTAATAAGTTCATTAACCGCAGTTATGGCTCCTTTATTAGGTGTTTTTGTTTTAATTATAATGATGCTTGGAATACTTTTTGTCGGGCTTCCAACAATATATTGTAGTATCTATGCTGCTTTTGCAGATGTGATTGGCTTTTTGGATGACGATGAAACGGATATATACGATCACTTTGTCAAATAACAACATACATTCATGGGCAGGTTGTGCAATTCAATTATGAAAATGCTAAAGAATTAAAAAAATAATAATTTTAATCGAAAAAACACATTAATTCTAATAACAATAGTAGTTTGACTATGAAAACACATTAAAAATTATTATTTTTGTATCTCCGTTTAATTATTCTCTTGTCTCAAAAACCTACCCAACTCTAACTGACCAATTTGGCATGAGATTAGCTAATAAATATATTACATATTAGCTTAATGCTTATATATTATTTGTTTGCAGTTTTTATTCATTAAAATTATTATTAAATGAAGTTAGCAATTGTAGGAACCGGTTATGTCGGCCTAGTATCAGGAACTTGTTTTGCTGAAACAGGTAATGACGTCGTATGCGTAGATATAGATGCAAAGAAAGTGGAGAGAATGCGTAATGGCGAAGTACCTATTTTTGAACCAGGCTTAGAGCTTTTATTTGAGCGGAATACAAAACAAGGTAGATTAACATTTACAACAGATTTAGCGAGTGCAATTAAAGATGCAGAAATTATTTTCTTAGCATTACCAACTCCTCCAGGAGAAGATGGATCAGCAGATTTATCTTATGTATTAGGTGTTGCAGACCAACTCTCTTTATTTATTGATGATTATAAAGTAATCGTTGATAAAAGTACTGTACCTGTAGGTACTGCTGAAAGAGTACATGCAGCATTAGCAAAGAATCTTAGCGAAGATCTTTTTGACGTAGTTTCAAATCCAGAATTTTTACGTGAAGGTGTAGCTGTAGACGATTTCTTGAAGCCTGATCGTGTAGTTATTGGTACTAGTTCTGAAAGAGCTCGTAACACCATGAAAGCACTTTACGAACCTTTCGTACGTCAAGGTAATCCTATTATCTTTATGGATGAGCGTTCTGCTGAAATGACAAAATATGCAGCTAACTCGTATTTAGCTACTCGTATTTCTTTTATGAATGAAATTGCTAACCTTTGTGAACGTGCAGGTGCCAATGTAGATATGGTACGTAAAGGTATGGGAAGTGATAACCGTATCGGTAAGCGTTTCTTATTCCCAGGTGTTGGTTATGGTGGTAGCTGCTTCCCTAAAGATGTACAAGCTTTAGCAAAAACAGCTTCTCAACATGAATATGATTTCAAAATATTGAAGTCTGTAATGGAAGTTAATCGTTTACAGAAAAGTATCCTTTCTGAAAAAATTATTAAATTCTTTAATGGTGATGTTAAAGGTAAAACGATCGCAATGTGGGGCCTTGCCTTCAAACCTAATACAGATGATATTCGTGAAGCACCAGCATTATACATTATAGAAGATTTACTTAAAGCTGGCGCAAAGGTTCAAACATTCGATCCTGAAGGTATGGACAATGTGCGTGAAATCTATGGAGATAAAATCACTTATGCTTCTAACCAATATGAGGCATTAGAAAATGCTGATGTATTGGCTATCATTACAGAGTGGAGTGTGTTTAGAACACCTGACTTCTCTAAAATTGCTTCTTCATTAAGCCAAAAAGCAGTATTCGATGGTCGTAACCTTTACGATGTAGAGCAAATGAAAGACAAAGGTATTCACTACGAATCTATAGGTAGAATGCCTATCGTTTATAAAAATTCTTTAGCTTAGTAACGGTCAAATAATAACTTCCCGATTTGTGGCTGGTATTTTAGAGTTAATATTTCGTCGAAAATACTCGTGATAGCTGGGCTATCACTGCGTTTTTCTCCTTATCTAAACTCAAAAATTCTATAGCCAAAATGCGGAACTTATTTTTTACCCGTTACTTAAGAAGACAAATATCCTATAGCTAAAAAATATACTTCTCTTAAGAGAATGCTTAGCAAGTTTGATGGTCAACTGATTATCAAACTTGCTTTTTTTTGTCCAGTTTGAAACACCTATAATTATTTTTTTACGAGTTGTTTGTTTTATTTAGTTGTTCTATACATCTTTACAGTAGTAAACTATACCTACGGTTATTCGACTTTCTGATCAGCTTTAATTGATTGGTAATCCGAAAATCATTTTGGTGTCTGTATATTTCACTCATTCTTAACATATTTAGATCAATATAATTAGGACATAAGTTTAAACGTTATAAAATCAAAACGAAAAAAAATGACTAGACTAAGCTTCTTTTTTGTTTTACTAATTTTTAGCAGTTGCAAGAATAATTTGGAGACTGTTGAAAATAAAGATGATCAAGGAAATCTTATAGAGCGGTATACAAGAGATAAAGAGGATTTTTCGAAAATGGGACTGTATACTCGTTTTTTTAAAAATGGTCAAAAAGCAGAAGAGGCAAACTATCAAAAAGATACTTTACATGGTGACCGTAAAATGTACTACGAAAATGGTCAAGTAGAAATTCATGAATTGTATCAAAATGGTCTTTTTGAAGGTGCATACAAAACCTATTATGAAAGTGGTCAGTTGGCACAAGAGGGAAATTATATAAACAATCAGATGCAAGGGGAATGGAAACGCTACTATAAATCTGGTCAATTGATGGAAGTAGCTACCTTTAAAGATAATGAAGAAAATGGTGCGTTTAAAGAATATCATGAAAACGGAAACCAAAAAGCAGAAGGGGAATACCTAAATGGAGATAATGAGCATGGTCTACTCAAGCTTTATAGTGAATCAGGAGAGTTGGAAAAGAAAATGCAATGTAAGAATGGGATTTGCCGAACGATTTGGACGAAAGAAGGGGGCGACCAAGAGATGCAAGAATCTATAAAATTATAAGGCCTATTTTAAGAACTACTTAGAACATAATAAATGTCAAAAAAACTACCTTTATTTGTAAGCTTTCTATTTTTTGTATGTCTGACTAATGCACAAGTTGGTGGTGACAATGTATACGAATTTTTAAATCTTTCTCCTTCTGCTCGAACGACAGGTCTAGGAGGGAATCTCATTACAGTAAAAGACGATGACATAGCGCTTGCTTTTGCAAATCCTTCGGTGCTTAATTCGACAATGCACCATCAGTTATCATTCAATCACAATATCAATGTTGCAGGTATTGGAAATGGATATGTTGCTTATGGCTATCATTTTGATGAATGGAAAACAACCTTTCAAGGTGGACTGAAATACATATCTTATGGCGAGTTTGATGCAGCTAATGAATTTGGACAACAAGAGGGAACCTTCAAAGCTTCTGAGTATGCTTTAACAATTGGTGCAGGCTACCAACTCTATGATAAAGTTTCGATAGGTACGAATATCAAGTATATTATTTCACAGTTAGAGTCCTATACATCCAACGGTTTGACGGGCGATATTGCTGCATTTTATCAAGACACCTCTAGTCGTTTTTCGGCGACATTAGTATTGAAAAATATCGGAGGTCAATTGACAACTTACCGTGCAGGCAATAACGAACCGATTCCTTATGAAGTTCAATTTGGTATCTCAAAACGCCTACGATATTTACCTTTCCGTTTATCTATAATCGTTCATAATTTACAGCGTTGGAATATTTTATATGATGACCCTGATGCCGTAGACAATACTTTTTTCTTAGGCGAAGAACCTACACAGACGGATGAGGGTAATGAGTTTGTCCAAAACTTGTTTCGACACTTTATTTTTAATGGAGAGTTTTTACTGGGCAAAAAAGATAATTTCAGAATGCGAATAGGGTACAATCATTTTCAACGTAGTGATCTTTCTGTTGCTAACTTCCGAAACCTTGCTGGTTTTACAATGGGCTTAGGCTTAAAAATTAATCGCTTTAGAATTGACTACGGTCGCAACTTTTATCATCTAGCAGGAAGCCAAAATCATTTTAGTATTTCTACAAATTTTAGAGAATTTAAACGATAACTTTTACCTCCTTCTGAACGTATCAAAAACAGGTTGAACTCGTTCTGTCCAAAAATCGCTAAAGTCGGAACGTTCATTTTGACAAAGATAAATTTGAGTGCCTTGTTCTCTAGCATAGGGATGCTCGATTGTTCCTACAATTTTTATATCATTGAAAATCGCTCTAATATCGTCGCCCAATTCATCATTGACATAAATTAAGGTATTGATGTTATCGTCTATTTTTTCGGGTGCCCAAAGACGATAAGTATCACTAAACGAAATAACAGGTGGTAGCTTATATTTTTTTCCAAAATGCATTACTGCTCCTGCTTGGCCATAATTTTCACAGTAGATCATACATTGCTTTTTGTTAGCAACTTGTTGATAAGCCAAGCCTACTTTCTCTCCAAACTCTTCCCAACCGAACATATCGGCATAGTCTTGTGGTAAAGCGTGAACTTGCCCATCTTCCCAGCGCATTGGCGATTCTAATTTTACTTTATGGATGAGAAACTGACAGTAAGACGCAAATTGATCTGCACTCAAAAAGGTAATACTTAAAGGCAAAACTAAAGAGGATACAAGAAAGATATAAACTACTAAAGTTCCTTTAAGAATGTTCTTCTTAGCACCAATGATTTGTTCTAAATAATAAGCACCTGCAGCTATAGTAATCGGAAAAATACCTAAGGTGTAATAGCTCTTTCCGCTCAATACTAAAAACAAAAAGATAACACTAATAAAAATCCACCCAAGTAAACGAACGTTTTTTCCTGAAGGGGTAAATAAAAAGATAAGCCCAGCTACCCAAATAGGTATGGCTTGCAAATTCATCAAAAACTGATCAATGATAAAACTAAAGGGATCGACATTCACCAATTGGTTTTCTTGTAAGCCTTCCATGTGATTTACAACAGGAAAATTATAAGAGTACTGCCACCATAAATTGGGTAAGCAAATACAAACAGCAATTCCTATAGCAGCATAAAAGTGTTTAGATAAAAATAACTTCCGATAAGAAGTAAAGACTAAACCGACTAAAATTCCAATCACAAAAAAAATGGTCGAATATTTATTCATCATTCCTAATCCAACAACAATACCTAGAGCATAGATGTAGTTGATCGATTCCGTTTTCAGATAACGTAAAATCAAAAACGAAAGTAAAGTCCAATAAAAGACTTCGAAAGGAACAGGGTTGTACATTGAAAATAAACGCAAATAGGCAGGAGATAACATAATGGCTAAACAAGCAATGAGCTGCGCATACTTTTTACCGCCATAGTCTTTTACCATTAAGCCCGTCATCAAAACGGTGGCAGCACCCAATACAGCAGGAATAAATCGAATGCTAAAAACAGAATCTCCAAAGACTTGGCTGATATAAGCGAAGAACCCGATCAAAGGAGGATTTGACCAAAAGCCAATATCTAAATGCTTACCCAAAGCCATGTATAAAAATTCATCTCTATGAAAACCGTAAGCACTATTAGTTAGTAATCGAATGACTAGACTGATTGCAGTCAAGACTAAGATTAATTCTATACCAGTACACCATTTTTTTTGTGGAGTCTCCATTTGTTTAATTGTTTTCAAGTAGAAAGACAATGATATTAAAAAATAGTTGCTTTAGAGAGTACTACTAAAATTATCATTAACACAGCGATTCA
This sequence comes from Saprospiraceae bacterium, assembly GCA_020630735.1. Taxonomy (GTDB): domain Bacteria; phylum Bacteroidota; class Bacteroidia; order Chitinophagales; family Saprospiraceae; genus JAHDIP01. The sequence goes on from JAHDIP010000030.1 coordinate 36,582, forward strand.
ATGTTACATTAGTATCACCTATAATCATAGCCGAATTGGAAAGCAAAATAATTTTCTTACCTTGGCAAAAGAAGGAAATTATTAATTTTAACAAACCTAATAATCTTTAGTCTTGGGCACTTTATATCATTTAATACATTGATTGATGTAAACTTATTCTTGTCTTTTATTGATTTATCAAACCTAAAATTATATTTATTGATGAAAAAAATTACCTCTTATTGTAGTAAGCATCTGTTAAAAATGATGCTTGTTTTTTGTATATACGGAAGTTTAACACTAAATACTTTTGCACAAACTTGTCCACCTGCTGACCTAATTATCTCTGAGTATGTAGAAGGAAGTTTTACCAACAAATGTTTGGAAATTTTTAATGGAACAGGTGCTGCTGTAAATCTTGATGGTTACTCTATTTATATTTATTCGAATGGAGCAACATCCCCGACAGAGTGGATCGTACTTACTGGTATGTTAGCAGATGGTGATGTACACGTATCTTGTGATGGTGGTTCTGATCAAGTATTACTTGACCTTGCTGACCAAACTGGATTTTCTGCTTTTAGTGGTGATGATGCTGTAGCCATTGCAAAGAACGGTGTACCAATTGATATTTTCGGAAATATTGGTTGTGATCCAGGAAGTGATTGGGTAGACGGAGATGTAGAAACCCGTAATCATACACTTGTCAGAATGCCAACGGTTACCGATGGAATTACGGTTGATCCAGCAGATTCGCCATGCGATTTTCCAACCTTAGGCACAGAGTGGATGCTTTTAGAACTTGATGACTACAGCAATTTAGGTATGCACACTTTTACAGCTTGTGATGCCCCTGCTACTTGTGATGTGCCTATGAATGTTACTGCAGCAGTGCTAAGTGGAAATGCTGTTCGTTTAGCTTGGGATGCTGCTGCTAATGCAGAGCGTTATCGTATTCGTTATAGAGTACCAGGAACAACTTGGACAGAGGTACTTACCGCAGGAACAGAAACGTTTCGTTTTCTAAATGCTTTAACCTTAAATACCGATTACGAATATCAAATCAAAACATTATGTGCGTCGGGTAATTCCGTATGGTCGCCTACTTATACTTTTGTAACGACTGGTGATGTTTGTGATTTTCCAGAGTCAGCTACATCTTTTGGAATAACAGCAACAGGTGCATCTGTAGATTGGCCTGCAGATGCTGCAGATGATAAGTATAAGTTTAAATATAGAAGCGCAGGAAGTCCTTGGACAGAAATAATCATTACGCCAAATACAACGACTATAACTGGTTTAATGGCAAGCACTAACTACAAGTACAAAATAAAAACAAAATGTGCAGGTGGCTGGACACAATGGGGAGCTAAATATGAGTTTACAACAGCAGCTTCATTTGTTGCGAATAATAGATTAGCTTCTAATGATTTACAGTTGTATCCTAATCCAGCAAGTGATCAACTGACACTAGATTTCGGAAAAGAAATAGAAGGCACCATTCAAATTATGAATGCTAATGGTCGCCAAGTCAGAAGTATAAACATCAGTGGTTTTAACCAAACGATAGATGTATCTGATTTGACAACTGGTTTTTATTTCCTATCCATCAATACAGAAAATAATCAACTAATAGAAAAGTTTATTAAGCAGTAGCTTTATGCTTTAACAGAAAAAAGAAATGGGCTGTCTCAATTTTTGCGACAGCCCATTTTAAGTTTTATAGATAAAAATCTAAGAATTTAATTCCACCAAAATATCAAGGCTCACTTCATCCGTCAATTCAACTTTTTCGCCTTTCACATCTTGCTGAGTCGTGAGTTGAACCGCTAAGGTTTCGTTGCAGATGTAATCACTAAATTGAGCGATAGCATCA
>JAHDIP010000288.1:0-3773 GCA_020630735.1 Saprospiraceae bacterium
ATTAAATATTCTTATTTACTTTATTTTTATGGCAAGACTACAAAGCGAACACAATATAAGAAGTTATATTTAAAATCTTAAACTTCATTACCAAAAATTGTCGCTCAAGGGGCTATTTTTTTTTGCTAGTCGACTTTATTAGTTTCTCACCTCATTTCTAAAACACTCTTTAACTAAAAAAATATACTTTGATTAAATCCCAAATAAACTTATCTTGTAGATATTTCAAAATCATAATCCCACGAAACTATCATATTTTTAAACGATCCCTTTACCAATCTAATGGTAAAGAAAAAAACTACAAAATATGATATAGTGAAGCGGTGTATGTATGAAGAAAATTTTATACACATGAGAAAAATTACATCTATCGCCTTACTTTTAGGTTCACTCTTCATTTGCAGCTCCTCCGTTGCCCAAACTGCTCCTGATTTCACAATTACTACTACACATAACGAAACGGTATCATTATATGCAGATTATCTTGATCAAGGCAAAACGGTAGTCCTTGATATCTTCTTTGTAGCATGTAGTGCCTGTAATGCTCTCGCTCCACAACTCGAAACAGTTTACCAAGAATGGGGAGCTGGACAAGGTGATGTAGAATTCATTAGCCTGAGCAACCAATCATGGGATGATAATATGGATGTATTAGGTTTTGAAGATTTGCATAGTTTGAGCTTCGCAGGTGCAGGCGTAGATGGAGGAGGAAAAGAAGCAACCATTCCGTATACAGATGGAACCTTTGGTCCTTTTCAGGGAACCCCTACCCTAGTTGTTATTGCTCCAGACGGAACGGTAAATTTTGATGTAAGAGGTTCTAATCAGTCAAATACTATTGACTTACTCAATGAGGCTATAGCTGAGACAGGAGCAATGCAAGCTCAACTTACGGTTTCCTTAGGAGGTTTGATTTTTACAGAATTAAATGAGGAGGTTGGACAAGTTACTTTAGACATCAATAATATTTTTATCAATTCTTCTACTACTCAAAATGATGGCACCTATCAATTCCCTGAAATTTTCACAGGGACTAATGTCGAAATTACGCCTTCTAAAGTAATCAATCCTAAAAATGGTGTGTCGACTTTTGACCTTGTTTTAATGCAAAAACACATCTTAGGAATCGAACCTTTTGATTCTCCTTATAAACTTATTGCAGCTGATGTAAATGAATCAGGCGGAATATCAGTTTCCGATATTTTGGACATGCAAAAATTGATTTTACAGATTTATACTGATTTTCCAAATACAACATCTTGGCGTTTTGTCGATGCCTTTTACAATTTTAGTGATCCACTCAATCCGCTCATTGAAGATTTTCCAACATCTATTTCTTTTAACAATCTTGACCAAGACATAACAGCAGCCAATTTTATAGGTGTCAAAATGGGAGATGTAAATAATACTGCCTCTCCAGAAAATATACAAAATGTAGAGGATAGATCCGAAGATTTTTACTACATCTCATTGAAAAATCAACAATTTTCAGAAGGAGAAATCGGAACGATTAATTTCAAACGAAGTCATTTTAGCCAACTTAATGGGTTTCAATTTACATTAGGTCTTGACCTTGATGAAATAAATTTATTGGAAGTTAACGCAATTCATCCGCACTTTTTATTTAATATTTTGGAAAATGGAATGATCAATTGCAGTTGGTTTGATACGACTCTTTCTAGCCAGCAAACGGACGATGTATTATTTTCCATCAAAATTAAAGCAAAAAAAACGTGTAGTATCGAAAGTTTTTTAGAATTTAACACTACAGGCATTTCATCAGAAGTTTACACCCAAAACAATCAATTATTGAAACCAATTTTGACGTTTTCTTCTCATCAAAATAATGCAAATTTTGTACAACTAAATGCCTTTCCAAACCCTTCTACAAAATCTATACAAGTTGAGTATTATCTATCTGAAAAGGGCACTATACAAATCGAAATCATTAACAAGGTAGGACAAGTAGTACGCTCACTATCAAAGCTTTACCAGCAAAAAGGATCTTACGTTGAGAACTTCAATCTAGAAGAGCTTCCCGATGGTATGTATTCCATTTGCCTCTCCAGTAGTTCAGCAAAAAATTTAACAACACAATTCATTCTTTCAAAATAGTATATTTTTTTTGATAGAAAATTATAACAAATTTGATAAATAAAAATATAATTAATTTGAACTATTTTTCCTTGTAGAAGAATACTTATTATCAATTTATTTCATATATTCAAGCAACTTTTTAAAAATAAAAGTCGTCATTTTATAAAAAATGATAAAAATAATTACCTTTGCAGCGCGTAAGGAATTTTATTTTTTTTGCGCTTGCATTTAGTGACTATTGTATAAATTACTGCGTCAAACAATTGCAAACGTTTTATAATTTAAATCTCAATTTTTCTAACAAAAAAAGTTCTTATACTTATGGGAATCCAACAAAATCCACTTAAGTTAGTTTTGTTATTGGTATTCGCTGTTGCGTTTTCCAATGTCTCATCAGCACAAGTTGCTGACACACCATTCGATGATTTACCTCCTACAAACGAGTTTGGTAAATGCTATGCGAAATGTAAAATTCCAGATGTTTACGAAACAGTAGGCGTACAGAAGATCAAGAAAGAAGCATCTTCTCGTTTAGAGAAAGTACCTGCAGTTTACGAAACTGTTACAGAAACGATTATGGTAAAAGAAGCTGGCACTAAGTACAAAACTTATCCTGCTACTTTTAGAACAGTTACAGAGCAAATTCAAGTTGAACCTGAAAAGGTGAAAATCAAAACAATTCCTGCTAGATACGAGAACAAGTCTCGTCAAGTTTTAGAATCTCCAGAAAGAGGTCAGTGGGTAAGAAAGCGTAAGTCTCCAGGTTGTTTTTCTCAAAACCCTGACGATTGTTACGTTGCATGTTACGAAAAGATTCCTGCAAAATACCGTACTGAGAAGTACCAAGTATTAGCTGAACCTGCAAGAACAGTTGAAGAAGTAATTCCTGCTAAGTACAAAACGATCACTAAGAGTGTTATCGATCAACCAGCTAGAGTTGAAGAAATTCCAATCGAACCACAGTACAAAACAGTAACGAAGAAAGTATTGGTTACTCCTGAATCTACAAGAGACATTACTATTCCTGCTGAATATACTACTGTAAACGAAAGACGTTTAGTAAAGCAAGGTGGTTTTACTGTATGGACTGAAATTCTTTGTGCTGAAAGAACTACTTCTAGTAAAGTACGTCAAGTACAAGAAGCTTTAAGTGCTAAAGGTTACAATCCTGGTCCTATTGATGGTGTTATGGGTCTTAAAACTCAAACAGCTCTTAAGCAGTACCAAACTGATAAAGGTCTTCCTTTAGGTAACCTTAATATCGAAACATTAAATTCTTTAGGTGTATCTCAATAAGACCTATTGTTTTTAATACTTGTAGAAAGGCTTGCTGAATATTCAGCAAGCCTTTCTTGTTTTAGGCAAATTAAAGTTAATAGATACTCATCTTGAAGTTATCTTTTTAATTTGCCTTATATAGTTACAGTTAAAAGTTACCACTTCAATTATAGAAGAGTTAACAAGAATCTATTTTCTATTTATATGCAATTGCCGCACTTGAAGGTCCAGTTAAAGGTATTAAGGCTGTCGATTTAAAGCCCACTTGTTTAGTCCATCTGTTAAAGTCTCCAAACGTATAATCAAAACCATCGGAAGTTTCTATAAGCATATTCAAACTCATCATCATTCCAAATACATTTTGCTTTCGATCGTTATCGATCACAGCTTCGATAGCA
>JAHDIP010000288.1:3873-7026 GCA_020630735.1 Saprospiraceae bacterium
ATTTTGTGGTAAGTTTCGTTGTGGGTATTATTACTTTAAAAATCGAAGGTGTTATTTGAGATGGGAAAACATTGGTAGAAGCTTTTACACTTCTACCCTATATTTGTGCTCATTTAAGCAGTGTCTAACGCAAAATACAAAATGTTAATAATATTTACTTTTATATGCTCAAAATTCTTTTATCAATTTCGAACTACCGTCTTACTTTTTTCAAGGACAATAAGTTGATGGCATTTTTACTCAAACCTTTGACACCTTTCTGTGCAAAAACAGCTGTCTCATCATAATACAAAAAGATAACTGGAGCCTCCTCTATTAAAATTTTATCCATTGACTGATATAAATCGTACCGCTTCTGATCATCGTTTTCATTTAATGATGCTTCATATAATTTATCAAACTCAACATTACTAAATCGAGTATAATTAGGAGGTGATGGGTTTTTGCTGTAAAATACCGTGAAAAAACTTTCTGCATCGGGATAATCTGCAATCCATGATGCTCTAAAAAAAGGAGATTGTTCTCTTGTCATCATTTGGCGAAGTGTAGCCGATTCTGTTATTTCCGTTTTTACTTTCACCCCAAGTTCTTCCCATTGCTTGGCAATAAATGTGCACAAGTCTAAGTAGTCTTTTGGCGTCATCAATTTAATCTCAGGCAAATCTTTTCCATTCGGGAATCCTGCCTCTGCTAATAATTTACGAGCTTTGTCAGCATCATAGCGATAGCCCTTAGTTTTATCGGCATCAAAAGAAGGTAATCCTCTAGGCGTAAATCCTGAATGAGCTGCTTTTCCTACATTATTTCGAAGACTTCGCAACATTTGTGCTCTATCAAAACCATAGTTTAAGGCTTGTCTAATTTTTTTATCTCGAAGAGGATTATTATTGTCACCAAAATTTAGATTAATTCCTAGATATTCCATATTCAAAAATGGAGATTTCAAAAACTGTAGTTTATCTTTTTGCTTCGATTGCAATTCTCCCTCTGGTGTCAATAATTCATTAACATAAGAGGCTTCTAATCCAGAAATGTAATCTATTTTACCGTTCATCAATTCCAGATATGCCGTTTTACGATCTTTGATAAAACTCACCATTACTCCATCTAAATAAGGCAACTGATTGGTACCATCTTTTTCAAAATATTGGTCATTTTTAGACAATAATAAGGATTGACTTTCGAGCCACTTATTAAACTTAAAAGGACCAGTACCTACTGGATTGCTTCTAAATTCTTTACCATATTTTTCGACAACCTCTTTTGGCACTACAGAACAATACTGCATAGTTAAGATACCCAACATGGGTCGAAAAGGTTTTTTCAATTTTAAAACAAAAGTATGAGTATCTATCGCTTGAAAAGGATCACTGGCTACACGATTTTTAAAGACCCAACTCCCAGGCGAGTTTAATCCCTTGTCCAAAATTCTATTGAAACTATAGACAACATCTTCAGCAGTTACTAATCGTTGTTTTTCCCCAAAAGCTTCATGTGGATGAAAAGCGACATCCTCTCTCAATTTAAACGTATACGTTAAACCATCTTCGGAAATTTCCCATGACTTTGCAATTGCTGGTTTTATATTAAGTTGCTCATCAAGTTGTACCAAACCATTAAAAAGATGATCAATTGCCCAAATGTTATTTTGACTTCTAGCAAATGCGGGGTCAAGTGAAGTAATTGGCTTGGGTTGATTGTATCGGAAAAGTTGTTTTTTTTCACCTTTTACTTGGTCTGTTTTCGTTTCGCCATTACCACAAGAAAGCCAAAGCATACCATTGAGCAATAAGCAAAAAATTAATAGTCGATTCATATTTTTATTTATTGAAAAGTTCTTCAAAGGCATAAAGTTAAGGAATAGTGGACTTATGTAGTCAATCAAAATTAAAATGTAAATAAAAATTTAAAAGCTAAAACGTAGTATTTGTTGTAAAATAGTTTTTTCTACTTAGCTTTGTGACCTTATGTTTACAAAAGAACCGTTTATCATGATAAAAAAAATCTTCCCCTTTCTTATTTGTCTTTTTATGATGGCTGCTTGTACTTCAAGCCCAAAGGTTGACACAAGTAGCGCAAAAGAAACCAAAGAAAACCCACATCATTCTGCAAAGACTGATGATGTACAAACAATCACTTATCCCGAAGAAAAGAATCTAGCCAATATCAAGCAATTAACCTTCGGCGGCGATAATGCTGAAGCTTACTTTAGTTTTGATGATAAGAACCTTGTCTTCCAAGCTAGTAACAAAAAATGGAATGCCGAATGTGATCAAATTTTCAAAATGTCAATTGATGGTCATGGCGATACAAGTCCACCTTTGTTGAGTACAGGAGAAGGGCGTACAACCTGTTCTTACTTTATGCCAGGTAATAAAGAAATATTATACGCTTCAACACATTTAGCTGATAAAGCTTGCCCAGAGGCGCCTCGTAGCCATAATGGTAAATATGTCTGGCCAATCTTTGAAAGTTTCGACATTTTTGTTGCTGACCTCGAAGGAAATATCACTAAACAATTGACGAAAGAACCTGGGTATGATGCTGAAGCTACCGTCTCGCCAGATGGAAAGAAAATTGTATTCACCTCTACTCGTTCTGGTGATCTGGAATTGTATACAATGGATATTGATGGTTCTAATGTAAAACAAGTAACAAGTGGCTTAGGCTACGATGGAGGCGCATTCTTTTCGCCCGATAGCAAACAACTAGTCTTTCGTTCCTCTCGTCCTAAAACGGATGAAGATGTAAAAGTTTATAAAGATTTATTGAAACAAGGATTGGTACAACCATCAAAAATGGAAATCTATACAGCCAATGTTGATGGTTCTAATTTGAAGCAAGTCACAAATTTAGGTGGCGCCAATTGGGCACCTTATTTCCACCCTTCAGGTAAGAAAATCTTATTTGCCTCCAACCATCATGTAAAAGGCGGTCGTCAATTTAATATTTTTTCTATCAATACAGATGGTACAGGATTAAAGCAAATTACATACGACAATACTTTCGATGCTTTCCCGATGTTTTCTTTTGATGGAAAAAAACTTGTCTTTTCTTCTAACAGAAATAATGGAGGTACTAGAGATACGAATGTATTTATTGCTGATTGGGTAGAATAAGTAATGGGTGAATAATAAGTTCCCGATTTGGAGA
>JAHDIP010000289.1 GCA_020630735.1 Saprospiraceae bacterium
TTTTTGATCTGATAATCGTTGTAACTTAGGCTTTTGCACCTGCTTTTCCGAGTTTTGCTCCACTACCTAGTCCATTAGCAAATAGATTAACCTCATCGTAGGTATAAGTGATTTTATTTTTTTCTCGGTTTACTTTAAAAGCAATTTGCACCATTTTTTCAATCAATTGGCTATAAGACATCCCTTTTTCTTGCCAAAGATAAAAGGAAAGTGAACCAGGAATGGTATTTAATTCATTGACATATACTTTGTTTGAAGCCTTGTCGACTAAAAAATCAATTCGAACAACGCCTGCACAATCAATAGCTTTGAAGGTATCTAAAGCAAGTTGCTTGATTTCAGCAGTCAACTCATCTGGAATTTGAGCAGGTAAAATTCGTTTTGCACCACTCATTCCTTTTGTATTGCTCGAAACGTATTTGTCTTTAAAGCTCAAGATATCGCCTGATCGAAGAGGTTCTTCACAAGGAGAAGTTTCTGCTTCATCGTGGCTACCTAATACAGCACAATTTATTTCTAATAAATCGGTCACCATTGTTTCTACAATAATTCGCTGAGAATATTGTACTGCATTATCTATAGCATCCTGCAATTCTTCCACATCTTTCACTTTCGAAATACCAACACTAGAACCCGTATCAGCAGGTTTTACGATGACGGGATACCCTAGTTTCGTTTCTATCCTTTTTTTGATAGCTTCATTATCCTTTAACCAATCTGATTTGTAAAACCACTCAAAGTCTAGGACGGGAAGGTTTGCATCATTCAACACCATTTTTGTAACAATCTTATCCATTCCTGAACCTGAAGCTAAAACATTGCAACCGATATATGGGATGCCTGTCATTTCGAGTAAGCCTTGGAGTGAACCATCCTCACCATAGGTTCCATGCAAAATAGGAAATGCAATATCGACTGAGTGTACGATATTTTTTTTCAAGAAACCTGTCTTGACTTGTACCACATCAAAGGAGCCACTACTTGGAGAAACCAAAAGCTCGTCGCATTGGTTAGTGAGTTGTTTGATGTCTTTGTAATTGGCTGTTGTCAATAACGCTTCGCCTGTATACCACAATCCTTTTTTGGTAATATAGATTGGTAATACTTCGTATTTATTTTTATCAATATGTTCGATGGCTTGTAAAGCAGAAATCACTGATACTTCGTGTTCTACTGAACGTCCTCCAAAGAAAACACCAATTGTAATCTTCATAATTTATTGTTTAAGGCACTATTCATTATAGGTATCTGGCAAATCATTTTCATATAAAACGACATCTCCTGCCTCTAATATTGTACGCATTTTTTGATTGCCGTCTGTCAAATTTTGAGCAATATACACTTTTGATTGATCATAATTTGCAGCAGCTAAGCCGTCTTGTATTGGCTTCGTAATATTTGGTCCAACAAGCACTACATAATCACAAACTTTTGCGATTTGTTCGCCAAATATTTTATTATATTCGTATTGCTTATCGCCTAGTTCCACCATACCTGGTGTAATGATTATTTTTTTCTTGCCCTCTATTTTTCCTAAAACATCTAGTGCCATCGCAGCACCTTCTGGATTCGAATTGAAAGCATCATCAATAATCGTGATTCCACCTTGATTGCGTTTTACTTGTAGACGGTGCTGTACAGGTTCTAAACTTTTTACACCATACTTTATCTCTTGAGGTTTCATTCCTAATTGCAAAGCGGCACAACAAGAGGCTACAATATTTGATACATTATGTAAGCCCATCAATCGGGTTTCCAACTCTACTATTTTTTCTTCTCCCTTATATAAATCGAAAGACATCCCTCTTGAAGAGTAACGAACATTTCGTCCGCTATAAGCTCCTGAATTATCTTCTGCTGTATAAAAAAGAGTAGCTACTTTATTTTTTAAATCATAATTTCTAACGGTATCATAATCGCCATTCAAAATCGCTAAACCGTCAGAAGGTAAGGCTTCTGCTAGTTCGTATTTTGTACGTTGCACATTGGCTAATGAGCCAAAAGTTTCGAGATGCTGCTCGCCTATTGCTGTAATGATTCCGATTTGAGGATGTGCAATATCGCATAATTCTTTGATATCACCGATTTGCTTTGCGCCCATTTCTACGACAAAAACTTCGTGAGTTGGTTTGAGCATCATACGTACCGTTTTGACTACTCCCATTGGCGTATTATAACTTCCAGGTGTCATTAGGACATTAAACTTTTCGGATAGAATTCCTGTTAAGAAATGCTTGGTACTCGTTTTTCCATATGATCCTGTAATCGCTAAGATTTTCAGAGAAGGAAAGTTTTTTAATATTTTTTTTGCATCATTGATATACCATTGATTGATATAATTTTCGATAGGAATCAATAAGGTATTAGCTGCTAGTTGTATAGCAAAAGCAAAAGAAGCTAAGAGCAATAAAACTAATCCTACGATTGGCGTTGGGAATAAAAAATAGGCGAGTAAAGCTTCGACTAAAACAACAACTATCGCTGCTACAAAAAGACGAGTTGCTCGTTGGGTAAAGACTAAAGCTTTTTTAGGTTTATCTCCCAAGAAGGAAACGCAGCCCAAAACGAAGGCAATAATCCATACAATCATCCCAGCTTTTTCGAAACCAACAAAAGCTAGTACCAATCCGATAGCAGCTAGCAAAAAAGCTGGTAGCCATTTTTTTTTCAAATTCTCCTTTGTCCATTTCCAATAACGCTCATTTCGATACGAATTGAGTTGCATGATGTGTAATTCCTTTTTGAGCGAAAGGAACATAAAGCAAGCAAAAGAAAGGAGTGATAATATAGCTAATGCCAGATTCATACAGCGGCGGTCTTATCTTTTTCTAAAAAACTATTTACAATAATTAAAAACTCTTGGCTCTTTTCGACGAAGCAATAGTGTCCACAATCTTTCATTACGGCTAGTCCTGCATCGGGAATTAAAGCTTCCATTTTTTTGCCATCCTTCAAAGGAGTAGCGGTGTCGTTCTCTCCCCAAATCAACAAAGAAGAAGCCTTCACTTTTGGAAGTAAATGCGTGAGATCTTCATTGACAGCTTTTACTAAGGTTGCCTTCATAACTTCCGACGCATTTTTATAGTCGCTAGAGCCTGCTCTATTTCGGTATTGTTCAAAAGCATCTTTTAAGAAAACACTTAGAATGGGTAGATGAGCAATAAATTTTAAAAACTTAAAGGTGTATACTTTGAAATAGTATGATGCTGGTCGTTCTGGTTTGATACCTGCACTACCTACAAAGATATTTTTATGTACATCTATCATAGAACCTAATCGAATCATCAATCGTCCACCGTAAGAGTGACCAATTAAAATCGGTTGCTCGATTTGGAGTTCAGCTAAAAAATCTTTGATCAACTTGGCGTATTCTTCTGTTCCCCAAGCAATTTGTGGTTCTGGCGATTTGCCAAAGCCAGGTAAATCAATCCCGTACACCTTAAAATGGGGTTCTAGATTAGTTTGTAATGCTTTGAATACCTCCAAACTTCCACCCCATCCATGCAAAAGAATAACCTCCTTTCCTTGACCAGTACACTTGTAATGCACCTTTTGTCCATTGATATTTATAAATGTATCTGACATATTTTCTTAAAATAGGAACAAATATAATGACTAATCTTTATCTATCGGTCAAAATACCTAAATTAGAGTTTCTTTACTTTTTAAAACAAAACAAAAAGCATTCTTACGTGTTAGTTTTAAAATGGTTTTACTCAACCAATATAATTACACATCATACTTAATCATATGAGAATAGCCGTCTTTCGTAAAGCTCATTTCAATGCCGCCCATCGCTTGCACAACCCAAATTGGTCGGATGAAAAGAATAAAGAGGTCTTTGGTTTGTGCAATAACCCCAATTATCATGGACATAATTACGAACTAGAAGTAAAAGTTATTGGTGAAGTTGATCCTGAAACAGGCTATTTGATTGACTTAAAGGTGCTCAAAGATCTCATTTATGAGCAAATCGAGAGGCGTTTTGACCACAAAAACCTCAATTTAGACTGCGAAGAATTCAAATCATTGAATCCTTCTGCTGAAAATATATGCTTTGTCATTTGGCAAATTTTGCGTACACATCTGGACAAAAAGTACGATCTCTCTGTTCGTTTGTATGAAACTCCCCGCAATTTTGTAGAATATCCAGCCTAAAACCAACCATTTTCGATGCTATTAACGTTTTCTACTACGACTAGAACACGTTTTTTTTCAAAAGATCGTTTAAGTAATGGTCAAATATATAACTTCCCGATTTGTGGTTGGCACTTTTGAGTTCATAATTCGTCGAAAAGCCTCGTGATAGCTAGGCTAATTCCTCGTCTAAACTCAAAATTCCCTAGCCAAAATACGGAACTTATTTTTCGGCCATTACTAAATCGAGTAAATATCCTATATTTTCACGCATCTCAAGCACCTAAATATAAGGTACTTAAAAAATAAAATTGTGTCATTCCTTAAAATAACGTAATTTTGCAGACTTATGAAAAAAGCTTCTTTTTTTACCCTCTTATTAGGGCTTTGTTTGATGATGATAACCTCTTGTAAGACGGAGTTCGAAAAAATCCGTTCAAGTGGTGACGTAGAATTGTTGTATAAGAAAGCATTTGAATACTACGAAGCAGAAGAATATCTCAAAGCACAGACCTTGTTCGAACTTGTTATCGGAAGTTATCGAGGAAAGAAAGAACAAGAAGGCATCTACTACTCGTATGCTTATACACATTATCACCTAGGTAAGTATATCTTGGCATCGTATTACTTCAAAAATTTTGCTAATACTTTTACGAATAGTCAGTATAGAGAAGAGGCAGATTTTATGGCAGCTTATGCTAGTTATAAGTTGTCACCTTCATATCGACTAGATCAGACTTATTCTCAAAAAGCAATCGAAAGCTTTCAATTATTTGTTAACACATATCCAACAAGTGAACGAGTAGGCGAATGTAATAAGTTGATTGATGAACTTCGAATGAAGTTAGAAAAAAAGGCTTATTCTCAAGCAGAATTGTATTTTAATCTCAAACAATATCAGTCTGCTGACCATGCATTTGAAAATTTGCTGCGGGAATATCCTGAAAGTGCTAATGCAGAACGAGTGCGTTATATGATTACTAAGGCTTCTTTCTTGTTGGCTGATAATAGTATTGACGAAAAACAACAAGAACGATTTGAGACAACTGTCGAAAATTATCAGGACTTCGTAAGAAGATACCCAAATAGCGACTATAAAAAAGAGCTAGACAATATTTATAAAAATTCTTCTAAAAAAATAAAAGCAATAGCGAATGGATATTAAATCAAAAGTTCAAGGCTTAGAAGCAAACTTACAAGCTCGAGATATCGGTGAATTAGTACAAGATACTGAAAACATCTACGAAACACTTAATATTATTGCGAAAAGAGCTAAGCAAATCTCTGTAGATTTGAAGCAAGAATTACATAATAAATTGGAAGAGTTTGCTGTGACTTCTGACACGATTGAAGAAGTACACGAGAACAAAGAGCAAATCGAAATTTCTAAATTTTACGAGCGTTTGCCCAATCCTGTGTTAATCGCAAGTCAAGAATATTTAGAAAAAGATATTTACTATCGTTATAACGACGATAGAAAAAACAGAGACTAAACTACTCTCTCCTAAACGTATTGCAAAGATAGAATATACTAACATATAGATTAGTCGACCCCTTTGCAATACGTTTATGTCTTTAAGCAATTCTTTTACTACTTTTCTATTTAGATTTTAAATTATGCTGAAAGGAAAAAAAATCCTACTAAGCATTTGTGGCAGTATAGCAGCCTACAAAAGCGCTTTTTTATGTAGATTGCTCATCAAAGAAGGTGCAGAAGTGCAGATACTTATGACAAAATCTGCAACCTCCTTTATCACCCCTCTTACACTATCCACACTATCCAAACGACCTGTATACACTGATGTAAGTTCTGAAGAAAGTTGGAACAACCATGTCGATCTTGGTCTTTGGGCAGATGCAATGCTTATAGCTCCAACAACTGCAACCACTTTATCTAAATTAGCAACAGGAAATTGTGACAACATTGTCGTAGCCACTTATCTTTCGGCTCGGTGTCCTGTTTTTTTTGCTCCTGCTATGGACTTAGATATGTGGGTGCATCCTGCAACACAACATAATGTTACTCGTTTAAAAAGTTATGGCAACCATTTAATCCCTGTAGAACATGGTGAATTGGCTAGTGGCTTGGTGGGAAATGGGCGCATGGCAGAACCTGAAAATATTGTTGAACACCTCAAGCATTTTTTTGCAACCGAACAATCTTTTACAGGGCAAAAAGTACTGATCACTGCTGGTCCTACTTATGAACCTTTAGATCCTGTTCGTTTTATAGGTAATCATTCTTCTGGGAAAATGGGTGTTTCTTTGGCAGAAAAACTAGCGAGTAGAGGAGCAAAAGTTACTCTAGTTTTGGGGCCTTCTAAATTGACACCTTCAAATGCTATCGACACGATACGAGTGCAAACAGCACAAGAGATGTACGAAGCAAGTCATCAACATTTTGAGGATTGTTCAGTAGCTATATTGGCGGCAGCAGTAGCAGATTATCGTCCAAAAAATATTGCTGATAAAAAAATTAAGAAAAAGAATGATGAACTTTTTTTAGAATTAGAAAAAACGCAAGATATTGCTGCATCGCTCGGAAAAATCAAAAAAGAGCAATTACTTATTGGTTTTGCCCTAGAAACCAACAATGAGATTGAAAATGCGAAGAAAAAAATTGTGCGAAAAAATTTCGATTTTATCGTACTAAATTCGTTACAAGATAAAGGTGCAGGTTTTAATCACGATACCAATAAAATAACGATTATACATCAAGACAATAAGATCCGTCATTTTGAGTTAAAATCTAAGGATGCAGTTGCTGTTGATATTATCGATGAAATAGCAGCTATTCAAGCGACCAAAAACACAAAAACAGTCGTTTAAAAATAAACAGATGAAACGTCCATGATTAAGGCTTAAACCTG
>JAHDIP010000290.1:0-3915 GCA_020630735.1 Saprospiraceae bacterium
TAAATAAAGGAATCTGCTTTACACTTCTACAAAGATAAGACACAATTATCTATAATGTAATACTCATTCTACTGAAACCAAAATGGTTTTCAGATTGTGAACTGATTAAAGCTACAGCGCATCAAACGATAGCTACTAATACTGATCTTTTAATTGCATCCCAATAGGTATAACTGATGTTACGTATTACTATCAGAAAAGTTGAAAAGTGAGGACTAAGTAACATGAGTTACTAATTAAATGTTTGTGGACTTAAATATTAATGCTAATCTTAGGTTTGTTAATTTTAAAAAGGTACATTGTTTTTGTATTTAAACTTTTGTATAAAAAACGAATATGAAAAAGATTGTATTGTTACTTTGTTTGGTTTTATCTTTTATGTTTATTTCATCCACTGACATTAAAGCACAATTGCTAGATTTTAAACATGGAGGTTTAACAAGGCAGTATATCTATTATGCTCCACCTAAGTTACCTGCCAATGCTCCATTGGTTGTAGTAATGCATGGTTATACAGGAAGTGCACCAGATATCAGAAATTATTCTGGAATGAATGCGGTAGCTAATGCTAATGGATTTGCTGTTTGTTATCCGCAAGGTTCTATGGATGAATGGGGCAATCGGTTTTTCAATGTCGGTTATGATTTTCATGGAGATGAAACAGTAGATGATCTTGATTTTCTGATAAAGCTTGTCGAATATCTGCAAATACAGCACAACCTGAGTAGTGAAAATATTTTTGCAACTGGTCTATCGAATGGTGGCGATATGAGTTATCTTTTGGCTTGCGAAGCTTCTACAATTTTTAAAGCAATTGCCCCTGTGGCAGGGATGATGATGCAGTCTATTGCTGATAATTGTACAGCAACAAACCCAATGCCTGTTTTCGAAATTCACGGAACAGAAGATGATGTAACTTACTATGATGGCGATCCTAATAATAATGATGGTTGGGGAGCCTATCCTTCTATACCATACATAATCGATTTTTGGGTAAACCTAAATGATTGCGATGATGCAACAACAATTGCATTGCCAAATGCAGATCCAAATGATGGTAGTTACGTAGAAAGTGAAAAGTATTTGAATGGTATAAATGGTAATGAAGTTTGGTTGTATCGGGTCGTAGGAGGAGGACACGATTGGCCAGGTGCTTGGGGCAATATGGATATAAATTCTAGCGAAAAAATATGGATTTTCTTTAGCAATTTTATTACCGAAACGACATCTGCAAATGAGCTGCCTGTAACAAACAAGAGCATGGTAGCCCCAAATCCAGCAAGTACTTACCTCACGATAAAGGTTGATAAAAAATACATAGGTACTTCGTTGAGCCTTTTGGATTATAAGGGTAAAGAAATAAAAACGACGACAATAGCATCTTCTAACGTTCAGTTAGCTATAAACTCGTTAATAAGTGGTTTATATTATCTTCGAATAAATAGTGATACACCAGAACTTATAAAGTTTGTAAAAGAATAGAATTTGTTGTTTTTGTTGTAGAGGTTTTAGTATTTTCTTAATGCGTTCTAATTTGGAATTGTAATGATTACAAAACCATTTTTTGTTAATTAATTCTATTTTCATATCAAACATTAAGCATCAATTTAATTGATCATATCATCAATTAAATCAATTAAAAAGTCCCAAATTAAGTATTATATTTACGGCATCATTAATCAAATTATGGAAAACAATAAAAATATGGATACATCAAACAGTGAAGGCAAATGCCCTTTTATGAGTGGCGCCTTAAAAAAGACTGCTGGTGGTGGAATGTCAAACCGAGACTGGTGGCCAAACCAATTAAGGTTAAATATTCTACGCCAAAATTCTTCTCTTTCTAACCCGATGGGTGAAGACTTTAATTATACAGAAGAATTCAAGTCACTTGACCTAGACGCAGTGAAGAAAGATATCTTCGATTTAATGACAGAGTCTCAAGAATGGTGGCCAGCTGACTATGGTCATTATGGTCCTTTCTTTATTCGTATGGCATGGCATAGTGCAGGTACTTACCGTATCGCTGATGGTCGTGGTGGCGGAGGGTCTGGTATGCAACGTTTTGCACCGCTTAATAGTTGGCCAGATAATGTAAACCTTGATAAAGCACGTTTATTACTTTGGCCTGTTAAACAAAAGTTTGGTAGAAAAATATCTTGGGCAGATCTTATGATCTTAGCAGGAAACTGTGCGTTAGAGTCAATGGGCTTTAAAACATTTGGTTTTGCTGGAGGTCGTGAAGATGTTTGGGAACCAGAAGAAGATGTTTACTGGGGACCTGAAAAGGAATGGCTTGACGATAAGCGATATACTGGTGAAAGACAATTAGATAACCCTCTTGGTGCTGTCCAAATGGGTTTAATCTATGTAAATCCAGAAGGACCAAACGGTAATCCTGATCCACTTGCTGCTGCACATGATATTAGAGAAACCTTTGGTCGTATGGCAATGAATGACGAAGAAACAGTTGCTTTGATTGCTGGTGGACACACATTTGGTAAAACGCATGGTGCTGCTGATCCAGACAAGTATGTTGCCGCAGAACCTGCTGGTGCAACAATCGAAGAGCAAAGCTTCGGGTGGAAAAATACATTTGGTACTGGGCATGGCGTAAACACCATTTCTAGTGGATTAGAAGGAGCATGGACGACTACTCCTACAAAGTGGAGTAACAATTTCTTTGAAAACCTTTTTGGTTTCGAATGGGAATTGACAAAGAGCCCTGCTGGTGCACAACAGTGGACACCTAAAGGAGGAGCTGGAGCTGGTACGGTACCAGATGCACACGACCCTTCAAGAAGTCACGCACCAATGATGTTGACTACAGATTTAGCCTTAAGAATGGACCCAATTTACGGACCTATTTCTAAGCGTTTCCACGAAAATCCTGATCAGTTTGCAGATGCATTTGCAAGAGCTTGGTTCAAGTTGACACATCGTGATATGGGGCCACGTGTACGCTATCTGGGGTCAGAAGTACCTGCTGAAGTATTGATTTGGCAAGATCCTGTTCCTGCTGTTGGTTATAAATTGAACGATCAAGATGTTGCTGCTTTGAGAGATAAAATTAATGCTTCAGGCTTATCTGTTTCTCAATTAGTTTCTACGGCTTGGGCTTCAGCTTCTACTTTCCGTGGTTCTGATAAGCGTGGTGGTGCCAATGGAGCACGTATTCGTTTATCTCCACAGAAAAATTGGGAAGTGAATCATCCTGCTCAATTGGCAAAAGTATTGGATACATTAGAAGGAATTCAAAAAGAATTTAATAGTGCTGGCAAAGAAGTTTCTCTTGCTGACTTAATTGTATTAGGTGGATGCGTTGGTGTTGAGAAGGCAGCTAAGAATGCTGGTCATGATGTAACTGTACCATTTAGTCCTGGACGTGGTGACGCTACTCAAGAACATACAGATGTAGAGTCGTTTTCTGTTCTTGAGCCTATTGCAGATGGATTCCGTAATTACTCAAAAATTCCTCATGGAGTATCAGCAGAAGAAATGCTCGTAGATCGTGCACAATTGATGACACTTACTGCTCCCGAAATGACAGTTTTAATTGGTGGTATGCGTGTGTTGAATACAAATTTTGCTCAGTCTTTACATGGTGTTTTCACAAAGCGTTCGGAGTCACTTACGAATGATTTCTTTGTGAACTTGCTAGATATGGATCTTACTTGGAAGGCAACTTCTGATGCCAAAGATGTATTTGAAGGTAGTAGCCGTAAGACTGGAGATGCTAAATGGACGGGAACTCGTGTCGATCTTATTTTTGGTTCTAACTCTGAACTAAGAGCGATTGCTGAAGTGTACGGATGTCAAGATGGTCAAGAACGATTTGTCAAAGACTTTGTAGCTGCTTGGGCTAAAGTGATGAATTTAGATCGTTTTGATTTAGCGTAGTAAATTAAAATTAAA
>JAHDIP010000290.1:4015-6993 GCA_020630735.1 Saprospiraceae bacterium
AAATTAAAATTAAAGTGAAAATGAAAAATCAAATGGATGAATTATTTTCATTTTCATTTAAACTTTTATTTTGATTAGCTGAGGATAAGCTATAAATAAAAAAGAGGTGATCTGTTCATGCAGTCACCTCTTTTTTTATTTATTGAATTCTTGTTGTGGAGTATACTAACAAGTCCCTATTCTCACTTCTCTGATCTCTATTCTCTTTAATTATCCTTCAATTGCTTTGATACCAGGAAGTTGTTTACCCTCTAAAAATTCGAGCATAGCACCACCACCAGTAGAGACATAACTTACTTTGTCAGATAATCCCATTTGATTGACAGCTGCAACAGAGTCGCCACCACCGACAAGGGAAAATGCCCCTTTTTTGGTTGCTTTAGCAACGGACTTAGCAATGGCTTTGGTTCCTTTAGCAAAGGCAGGCATTTCGAAAACGCCCATAGGGCCATTCCATAAAATACTACTAGACGATTCGATGACAGCAGCAAATTCTTTTTGAGCTTTTTCGCCGATATCTAAACCCATCCAACCTTTACGGATACGCATACTGTATTTTGTTTCTTTCTTGGCATTGGCTGCAAATTTATCTGCAATAACAGAATCTTTTGGCAAATATATGTTTACGCCTTTCTTTTTGGCTTTTGCTAATAAGCGAAGTGCTAATTTTTGTTTGTCTTCTTCAACCAAAGAGTTACCAGTACTACCGCCTTTAGCTTTGATGAACGTATAAGCCATGCCGCCACCGATTACAATATTGTTCGCAAAATCTATTAAGCGTTCGAGTAATAATATTTTGTCTGATACTTTAGCACCTCCAATGATAGCAGTCAATGGTCGAGCAGGATCATTTAATAACTTGTTAGCGTTTTCGATTTCTTTGAGCATTAAGAAACCAAAACTCTTTTTTCCTTTTTTGAAAAACTGTGCAACAGTAGTAGTCGATGCATGAGCACGATGTGCTGTACCAAAGGCATCGTTGACATAGACATCTGCTAGGCTGGCAAGTTTTTTTGCGAAGGCTTTGTCGCCTTTACTTTCTTCTTTGTGGAAGCGGGTATTTTCAAGTAATAATACTTCTCCAGCTTTTAATGATTTGGCTAATTTTTTAGCAGAGTCGCCTGCGCAGTTATCTGCAAACTTTACTTTTACTCTTAATTTTTTAGAGAGATGACTCACAAGATGATTGAGCGTAAATTTTTTGACATTGATGCTTCCGTCTTCATTCAATTTTTTTTGAGGACGACCGAGGTGCGACATAAGAATGACTGCAGCTCCTTCTTTCAATAAGTGTTTGATTGTAGGCAATGCAGCTCTGATTCTAGTATCGTCGGTGATTTTGAATTTTGCATCGAGTGGTACATTAAAATCTACTCGGACTAATACTTTTTTGTTTTTTACATCAATGTTCATATTACGAAGTGGTATTTTGTTTTGTAATTGATATGCGAAAATAGGGAATGAAAGTGGAAATGAAAATGAAAATAGGAATTAAAATAAAAATGAGTAGTGAAAGAATATGCTAAGTAGCTCACGATAATTAATTCGGTAAATTTTAAGGCGAAGATTTTTTTGAAGAAATAAGCGGAAAAAGATCGTTTTAAAATACCGAAGTAATTGTTGTGAGCTACTTAAAATAAAGTCTTAGAGATTTTGATTTCTTTATTAGAAGTGAATGTTGAGGATGAAAATGATTTTTATAAGTCAGAAGATTTTAGTAGAACTGAAATTATTAGGGCTTAGATACTCTTTTGTTTGACTTCTGATAGTCTTCTTGAGCAAGCCGTTTTGACTTCTTGAGTTTATATGATAAAAAAAGCATTACCAAATTGAATTGATAATGCTTTTTGCACGAGAGATAGTAACAGGGCTGACCTTAGGAAGCAGTACGTAGTACCGACCAACGGGAGCTGTGAATAGCTCGGCCTATGGCGTGCCCTAAAAAAACTATCCCATTACAGTAGCTGGTTGAGAAGCGACTTTGAACGCTAAATTTGCTAGTCTTGCAGAGTAGCCTGCTTCGTTGTCGTACCAACTCATTATTTTGATCATTTTGCCATCGACGGTGGTAAAGCCTGAATCGAAAATAGATGAATGCGGATTACCAATAATGTCGCTAGAGACTAGAGGAGCTTCCGAATATTCTAAGACACCTTTTAGAGCGCCATTTGCTAATTCTTGAAATTTTGCATTAACTTCTGCAGCAGTCGTATCTTTAGAAACCATGCACGTAAGGTCAATTAAAGAACCAGTAATAACTGGAACACGAATAGAAACAGCAGAAAGTTTGCCTTTAATTGCAGGATAAACGATGCTCGTAGCAACTGCAGCACCTGTTGTTGTAGGCACCATATTTACCGCAGCGGCTCTTGCTCTACGCAAATCTTTGTGTGGTGCATCTTGAAGCCGTTGTGCAGCCGTATAAGCATGAACTGTAGTCATATAACCTTGTTCGAAGCCCCAAGTCTCGTCGATAACCTTAATGACAGGAGCTAAACAATTTGTAGTACAAGATGCATTTGAGAAAATAGATTGACTATAGTCGATTTCGGTATCATTGACTCCTAAGACGACCGTTTGGATATCATCACCCTTTGCAGGAGCTGAAATAACGACTTTCTTTGCACCAGCTTTGAGGTGTAATCCAGCTTTTTCGCTTGTTCTGAAAATACCTGTACATTCTAGTACGACATCAACATCTAAAGATTTCCAAGGAAGTTGTGCCGGATCACGCTCAGTAAAAGCAGCGATTTTCTTTCCACCTATGGTAATAGAGTCGTCGGTATAATCGACAGTATCAGGGTAAATGCCTTGCGCAGAATCATACTTAAATAAGTGTGCAAGTGTTTTATTATCTGTTAGATCATTGATTGCTACAACTTCGACACCTTCTTGTTGAAGTAAGTTGCGAAGGGTTAATCGTCCGATTCGACCAAAACCATTGATGGCTATTTTTTTAGACATAAGGATGTATTAAA
>JAHDIP010000291.1:0-2805 GCA_020630735.1 Saprospiraceae bacterium
TTAAAGTCTAATCTATCAGAATCCCCTTTTTCATGTAATAATAACTTTGAAGAAGCCCTCTTGCAAAGAGAAACAATAAAAAAGACAACCAAAGTCCATTATTTGTCCCAATTTGTTGAAACAAATAATAACTACTCAAAAAGATGATTAAGGATAATAGCATGGTATTACGCATTGTTCGAGTAGCTGTCAAACCAATGTAGATACCATCCCAAATATAACTTGCATAACCAGCTATCGGGATAAGTGCCATCCAAAACAGATAAGGTAATGCGGCATCTATCACTTGTTGTTGAGTAGTAAATATGGAAAACAAATAAGCGCCACCAAATCCATAAAGAATGCTAAATGCAATAGCCATAAGAGTTCCCCACACAAAGGATAAGCGAATTACTTTTTTCAAACGATCAATATTTTTTGCCCCAACATATTTTCCAACCAAACTTTCTGCTGCATAAGCAAACCCGTCGATAAAGTAAGACATCCAATTTATGAATTGTAATAAAATGACATTGACCGCCAATAGAGTATCGCCCATTTTGGTAGATTGGCTATAAAAAAAGCCAAATGTGAATGTGAGACAAATCGTACGAATAAAAATATCGCCATTGACGGAAAAAAAGCGTTTGATTTTTTCTACCTCTAGCATTGCTTTTAGTGTATACTCTTCTAAATATTCCCGATAAGAAAAATAAAATAAAAAGAGCCCCAAAAACAAACCTGCATATTGAGCAATCACAGTAGCATAAGCGACTCCGTCTATCTCCATGCCGAGCACAATTACAAATAGGTAGTTAAAAATGATATTGACAATATTGACAACAATAGTAAGAATGAGGGGATAAATCACATTTTGCATTCCAAAAAACCAACCCATTATAGCAAAAGAAGCTAAAGTAGCTGGCGCTGCCCATATCCTGATATTAAAATAGGTACTTACTAAGTTAGACTGCTCAGTACTTACATTCATCAGGTAATAACTGATTTCTCTAAAAGGCCATTGTAACAGCAAGACCAAAAAGGAAATCCCTATAGCAAGAAATAAGGCTCGAAAAAAAGTCTGAATGATCTCCGTTCTATTTTTTTGTCCAAATGCTTGAGCTGCCATTCCAGTTGTCCCCATACGCAAGAAGCCAAAATTCCAATATATGAGGTTAAAAATCATAGCTCCTATACCTACTGCACTAATATGTCCTTCCGAAAGCCGCCCCATCAATGCTGTATCGACACTACTCAATAGAGGAATCGATAGATTACTGATGATATTTGGAATAGCTAATTGTAGTATTTCTTTGTTAATTCTCATTTTTTGGCGTTCAATAGCTGGTCTAATCCTGCAAATGTACAGTCTTTTATACGGATTCAAAGACTAAACATGCCCTTAAGAATAAGGCTTTATCGTAATATATTTTGATAAAAACCGTTGAGAATATGTATATTGCGAGCCAAATTATCTGTGTACGTCAATGAATAGACTTAAAACATTTGCGAAAGAGGTCTTTTACTTCCTAACTAGCGGTATTTTCCTCAAAAATTTTGCTGGAATCATTCTGTTTCTTTCACTACTATTGTTAATCAATTTTCAGTGGATGAAGTGCTATACCAATCATGGAGAATCCTTACAAGTTCACAACTATATAGGTATGGATGTCGATGAGGCTATTGAAAAAGCAAAAAGTAAAAGTTTTACAATCGTCGTCAACGATTCTATTTTTGTGGTAGGTAAAGAACCTAATACCATTTTAGAACAACACCCCAAGCCATTGGCAAGGGTAAAGGAAAAACGAACAATTTATGTGATGGCTACTAAAGCTGAAGCAGATGAAATCATTCTTCCTAACTTGAAAGGGGGAAATGACGATTTTATGCAGTATTCTCGAAAATTATCCCGTTATGACGTTAAAGCGAATATTTTAACTCGCCAATTTGACAATAAATTAGAGGAAAATACTATTCTAGAAGTAATTTATAAAGGCGATACGATCACCAATAAATTAAATGATACATACAAAGTTAATCGAGGTAGCACGGTAGATTTTATCGTTTCGGAAAGAGGTGGAAGTTCGGTTCCTATCCCCGATTTGGTTTGCCAAAAATTTGAGGCTGCTCAATTTTTGATCAGCAATTATAACTTAAATATTGGTTCTGTAATAGAAGATAAAACCGTTACGGATAGACTGACAGCATATGTTTGGCGCCAACAACCTATTTATTCTTCTCGTGATAAAATACGCATTGGCGAACAAGTCAATCTTTATATCACTCAAAACAGACCAGACAATTGTCCGCTGGAAGAAAACTTGACAGATTACCGACAAGCAGCTCCTAAAAAACCAATCCAGAAAAAAACTTCTCCTTCAATCATGAATCCATCAAATTCATCTAATGGCATTGAAGAAGAGATCATAGAAGAAATTCAGGAAACAATCGAGACACCTATTCCTATTGAGGAAACTCCTGAACCAATGCCAGAAGAGCAACCAGAACCACCAACAGAAGACAATGGTGACGGATTTGATGACGGGTTTGACGAAGAAGATCTCGAAGAAGATCCTTTCGGAGACGAAGTAGAAGATGATGGAGATGGTGGTTTCTAATAAGAATTTTCACCTTTTTGACGATATACCTCCACTACTTTAAATGCCTTTTTCTTATTAAAAATAATTTCGATATCAAATTCGTCTACTACGAATATATTGAAGACTTTGAATTAGTAGATCATAAAATATTCTATTGTTAATTATTTATATTTCGATAGTAATCGTCAAATAATGGCGTTTAATTCTAGAAGGTTTTTATGAGCAA
>JAHDIP010000291.1:2905-6984 GCA_020630735.1 Saprospiraceae bacterium
AAGGTTTTTATGAGCAAGAAAAGGAAGTATTTTATCACCAAGAAACGCCCATCCACATAGGGCTTACAGGTGAGGATGAATGCAATGCAGTTGTGGAACAACCAAATATCCTGTGGATATTTGATGGAAAGAACCACATTGTGGGGAGTATGCTCCGCCCCCAGTGAGATAAAAAGACGCTTTTGGTGCCATACAAAATTCTTTAGAATAAAGTCTAATATACAACAAGGTTATGAACCTATTATCTACTCTTGACGTATTTATAAAATGAATAAAAATAGTACTCCTACAATGAAATACACTTTTTACACTTTACTCCTTATGTTTTTAGGGACAAACATCCTACAAGCACAAGTTACTGATGCTCCTATAAGCATAAATCCTATTCTGCAAAAAGCTTACAATGAAACGCAAAGTAGATTATCAACTAATGGTTTCGAACAAAAAAGTATAGTTGCTGCTGGAAAAGAAATCACCATCTGTATAGATGATGCACAAGAACTTCAACAACTAAATCCTGACAACATCCAATTTGGTAGTGTTGAAATCAATGGAAATTGCTTTAGCTACTTTGCTGATGAACTATCAAAAAATGCGCAAGATATTGTAGAAATCGAAAACTGTAATGCATCAGGTGATTGTATCATTCAACGCTTTCCTGTAGATGTAAGAAAGCTCCTTATGCTTCCTTTTTTAGATGATTTTTCATCTGGAGGACCTTACCCTTCTTCGAGTAATTGGATAGACAATCAGGTTTTTATAAATAACACCTTTGCCGATACGCTCCCTTCTATCGGTATAGCTACCTTCGATGGCTTAGATGCCTCAGGTCGTCCTTATGGAGGAGGCTATGGCGCATCGGATACCTTAACCTCTACATTCATCGACTTGAGCACACAATCTACTAGTGATGATGTTTATTTTAGTTTTTATGTTGCTCGAAAAGGTTTGGGCTATCAACCATCTTTTGAAGACTTTTTTATCGTAGAAATCAAAAGTGATACAGGTTGGGTAGAGATAGACCGTCTAAATGGAGGTAGTGATGCTTCTTTCGAATTCAAATCATACCAGATCGCTGATAATATGTTTTTTAATACTGATTTTCAAATTCGATTCATCAATTACAGTGATCGAAAAGGGATCGAGGATTTATGGCATTTAGACTATGTAAAATTAAAGTCTAACGAAATCGCTACACCAAGTTCTGATGATATCGCATTTACCAAATTGCCCAACTCCCTACTCTTTCCTTATGCAAGTATGCCTTGGAGGCATTTTACTGATGCCAGCGAATTAAATGATAATATCGAAATCGAAATAATCAATCGATTTAATACGACTAAAAGTTTGGGTGACTCTAGAGCGACCATTACCGAAACAACCACGAATACTCCTCTACCCTTTCAGACGACACTTTTTGATGCAACAAACTTCTCCGCTGCTGAACGTAAAGAAAATATAAAAGCGGTATCCCCTGCTGGTCTATATAGTGAAATGCAAAATGGATTTATGGCAGATGAAGAACGACTCGTTTTTGATTTGACTTATGATTTCAATGTTAGTGAAACACAAGATATTGTGTCTAATGATACGGCAGTGTTGAGTACTGTTTTTCACAACTACTTCGCCTATGATGATGGCTCTGCCGAACGAGCGATTTTATTGGGTAGTACAGGAACACAAGTGGCTATCGAATTTCATTCGAATGTAGATGATTCTCTTCGAGCAATCCAATTACATTTTCCTCATCGTTTTGAGAATACAGAAGATGGCTTATTTAATATCTATGTTTGGCTTGATGACTTGAATACAGATCCTATATTCGAAGCTATTTTCCAAACGCCTGTTTTTACAGATAGTGTTATCGATTCATTACAAGGATTTTCGACTTATCCGTTAAAAGATATTTATGATGATTTTACACCTGTATTTATTCCTGCAGGTACTTTTTATGTTGGTATTCAACAAGCCACGACGGTCAGTACCGTTATTGGTAGAGATATGAACACCCCATTTGCTAATCAATTTGCTTACGTAAAAACGGATGCTGGCTGGACACAATTTGGCTCTGAAGGTGCTATAATGATTCGTGCTGTAATGGGAGATATAACGCCTCCAGCTACTTCTTCTACTATCGATGTGGATTCGCCAAGTATTTTTAATCTTTTTCCAAATCCAGCAAGCAATTTTGTAACTATTCAATCAAAAGATAGTAATTTTGCCAACTATGAAATGAAGCTGTATAATACAGTAGGGCAACTTATTCGTCATGAAACATTAACGGATCAGCTCGATGTTCATAATTTAAAAGATGGTATTTATTTCTTAACGATTATGGATACAGAAAGTAAACAAACATTTAACCATAAATTTATTGTAGCACACTAGACTTAATTCTTATGCAGTAACAAGTAAAAACAACTCCATCATTTCACCGATAATCTGTTATCTCCAAATGGCGGACTTATAATTTGGTTACTTAGAATGGGTCTCTTAAAAGAAATCTAATGGATATTAACGTTCAAGAATTAAAACAAAAAATAGATAATGGGGAGGAATTCGTCTTTATTGATGTACGAGAAACCCATGAATACGAAGAATTTAACCTAGGCGCAAAATTGATTCCGCTTGGTGATATCGCTACCGCTATTAGCGACTTAGAGGAACACAAAGAAGCAGAAGTAATAGTTCATTGTCGTTCAGGAGCAAGATCAGGTATGGCACAACAATTATTAATAGAAGCTGGCTTTAAGAATGTTCGAAATGTTACAGGCGGTGTACTTGCTTGGCAAGAAAATTTTGGTGGGTAAGTAACGATCAACCATATCTACTAAAAAAGGTGCGTACTCAAAATTGAGTACGCACCTTTTTTAATCAATCGAGTTTATTTCTTCACTCGTTTTTTATGAACATAGGCTTCAACGCCTTTTCGATTAAGTTCTTTGGACAAGGAACGAACAGAACTTAAATCATTGGAACGACCAACGACCAATGAGTAGTAATCAGAATAATCAAATCGAACTAATTCAGCGTCATCGTATCCAAGTTTTTCTAGTTGCTTTAAGGTAGCGTTTGCATTTGCTTTGCTTTTAAAGGAACCAGCAACAACCATATAAATTCCATAATTCAATGATTTTTTATTTTTACTAGTCGTTACATCTGTATCATCTTCTCCTTTTTCAAATTGATTCTCTTGAGCAGCAGTTCGCTCAGCTTCTGCTTTCGAAGCAGCCGCCTTTTGAGCAGCTTCCGCTTTTTCAGCCGCCGCTTTCTTCTCAGCAGCTTCTAATAGTCCTTCGTCCTCTTCTTCATCGTCTAATACTCTATCGCCATCTTCATCATAGCGATCTATTTCGTCATCTCCAGTAACGGCATCTTTAGCCTTATCAGCGATTGCACGGCCACCATCAGCAGCTTTATCTGCCAAGGCCTTACCGCCATCAACAGCCTTGTCAGCCAAGGCACTAGCGCCATCAGCAGCTTTACCTGCTAGATCACGACCTTTGTTTGCTGCTTTATCCAACAGACCTTCATCTTCTTCATCTGTAATGCCCATATCCTTTAACGTATTATTTAATTTTCCTGACGCATTGCCAACTTGCTTAGAGGTTTGTTTTCCGCAAGACTTTGCAACAACCATAATCCAAGAACCAAAAAGGAATAGGAATAAAGCGATTAGTATATACTTAAATAGCTTCCCCATAGTGTTTAACTTTTTTAATAGTATGTTTTAAATATGACTTTCTGCCAACTGATTTAGAATGCTTAAAACTAGTTGGCTTAAAGCCTTTAGAATAATGCCTATATAATTTGGGCGTCAATAAAATAATTACTTGGCGCCTTAGGAATGAATTAATTTTTTCATATTATTGGTTTGATTTTTTGCCCCTAACTTCACTAAAAAACCTCCTGATAGCTAGGCTAATACCTTGTTTATGACTAAATAATCTAAACCAAAGAATCGTAACTTATTTATACCTCATTCCTTATCAGTTTTGGGATAATTGCTATTAAATAAATAACGTACATTGATTAATTCAGCATTTTATACCAAATTGATCAAGGTACACTACTTAGTA
>JAHDIP010000292.1 GCA_020630735.1 Saprospiraceae bacterium
ACTAATGATTTCGTATATACATTTTTGTCCAAGTACTTAAGTCCTTTTTTATATTAAGTAAGTAGCAGACCAACCCATAAGTTCCACTATTCACAAAACATGATATAACGGAATTTAAAAGTTAGTCTGCTGATCGTTTACAATTATCTAAATACTACTGTTTTATAAACTTTTTAGATAGTAATTGATTTTCTCTAGTTACAGCTGTTAAGCTATACATTCCATTTGGTAAATCAGAAACCGAAATTGAACTATTCAAACTTTCAGCAGCAAAAGACATTACTTGTTGTCCTAACATATTGAAGATGGCGTAAGAAGTAATGTTTGTATTGTCTGTATAAATCGTTAATTGATTCGTCACTGGATTTGGAAAAATATCAAGGGTAGTTTCTTCTAGTTTTTGGCGTCTAGAAGCAATAGGTTGCCAAGTTACTTTAGGAGAGTAATTGGTCCAACCACCAGAACATTTTGATTTCACTTTTACTAAATGGTTAATACCTCCTATAAGACCTGTTAAATCTAAAGTTGTAGTTGGAGCATTTTTATAAATAAAAGTCCAATCAGCGTTACCAGCATATCTCCAAGCGATTTTATATTTTGTAGCAGAAGGATCAGCATCCCAAGAAACGGTAGCAGTACCATCACCATTATCTACAACCACTACGTTTTCACCCCAATTACAAGCATCGCCTAAAGTAGTAAAAGTTTGAGTCGCTGACCAAACAGAATTTTCAGTAGGACAAAACGATTTTACTTGGTATTGATAAGTTGTATTTACATCTAGATCATTTAACCATCGGAAATTGTAACGAGTTACTCCTTCCGTCCAAGTCCCTCCTACTGGTCGATAACGCACTTCATACTTTTCAACATTTGCTGCTGGATCAATTGCATCCCAAGTAATGTGTGCAACATTTCCACTTTTGGGTGATGCAGCAATATTAGTCGGCACTTCACATGGTGCATTTAGTGCAGGACATTCTAGATTTATCAGATATTGAGAAGATGATGCAGGTGTATCTAGTACAAATGGACAGTAACAATTTTCATCCAAGAGGTAATGCTTATACCATGATAGGGCTATTTTACCAATATCGCCTTGTACATTTGCGGGGTTATTGGCTACGCTATGATTTCCGCCTGCTGCTTCAAACAATAACTTATCTGTAGTGGCTGGCGTATACTCATAGTGAACATTGGCATGGCTTGATGGTGGAGCAGTAGGGTCATCTTGTCCACTCAAAATCAATACTGGAACAGCATGATTAAGATCAGCAGGATCGGGCGATCCCAACCAAGGACAAAGTGCAACAGCAGCTTTTATACTTGGGTCAGCAGCAGCAGCCAATTGAGCTCCTCCGCCTCCCATAGACCATCCACTTACAGCAAATCTGTCAAGGTCTAGATTACCTAATAAAGGAGAGTTAATTCTGACATTTTCTTGACGTAATGTTTCTATTGCATCCAATAATCCATCAGCTCTAGCAGCAGGCTGGTCAAAGCCAGAATTTGTTCCAATCACCATTGCCACAATACCATGGGAAGCTAAAAAAGGTCCCCAAGCAGCAACAGAAGATGGAGCAGATAAAAATCCAGGTACAATAACAACACTCGCATACGGTGGCGTTGCATCTGTAGGATAATAGACTGTAGCTGATCCATAATCTGGGCCATCTCTTAAGCCGTCAGCATCGGTTAGAGTAGCTACATTATATACACCAGGATTGGTGATATCATCTAGTGATTGAATTGCACAATCTTGTGAGAAACCTAGATTTGAAAATAGAGATAGAAGTAGAATTGAATAGAGTGTTCGTGTGTAAAATTTAAACATAATAACGTTGTTTTGAGTTAGGAAAATCGTAGTGTTGACCAGCTTTTCTCTAAGTTTATATTATTTTATCTGTAAATCATTTTGTTCAAAAAACTGAGGAAAACCCAATACCAATTCAGGATAATTTGTTCCTTCAATTGTACATTTTTTTAGTACAACTCTTGGTTTTTTAACTTTAAACAGCGCCTCTTTATAAGTATTATTTTGAATGGTACAAGCATCAAATTTTATATTAGAAGTTGTCTCAAAATCAAAACCAACATCCCCATTAGATTTTATAAATTTTGAATTTTGAAAATGGAAATTCGACGATTGTTTAGCTTCAACTAAACCAATTGTGCATTCTTGAATCGTTGAATTTGTAAATACAAGCCCATTCGAATCTTCGGTATAAATACCTGTTGTTCCACATCCATGTAAAATACAATTATCAAATTGTATACGCTCTGAATTAATAAGGTCGATAACACCACCGATACACAGTGCTAGTTTCGGATGACCAAAAAAGATGTTTTTGATTTCAATATCCTTGCAATCGACCAAACGCAAAACATCGGCAATATAATCACTCGTAATGATTCGAGTACCTTCCTCTCCGATTAACTTCAGATTATTGACTCCTTTTACGGTTAGTCCTGCCGAAGAAACCGACGTGGCAGCTTCTATTTTCGCAAACTCATTTGAAGCCATTGCAGCATCCGCAGATTCTAAATCATAATCTCCTGTTTTTAATCGAATCGTTACATCAGATTTTATTGCATTTAAAAATTCTTTGACATCAGAAACAATAACTTCATTACTCGAAGAAGAAGGAGTTGTTGTAGGATTCTTAACAGGTGTATCACTTACAGTTGACTTTGCACCACGATCATTCTGTGCTTGATTATAACCAAACCATCCTATCCCTCCTAAGAGTAAAAGTGGTATCAATATTTTTAAAGTAGTAAGAAAACCTGACGAAGATTTTTGTTGTTCTACTGGTTGGTTGGTACTAGGAGCAGTTTTACCTTTTATTCCCTTTTCTATATTGCTTGCTATCTGTAATACTCCTTTTCGAATTCTATTTTTTTCTAAAGAGTAAGCACTATAATCCATGACACCATTTAGGTGTTCTTCTTCTATATCTTCATACCGAGTTGAATATAGATAGACCTCATCTATTTTACCATGACTAGATCGGTGTTTTTTCAAAAAAGCAAAGGCTTCTCTAAGTTTATCTTTTTCTACAAGGTCACGAACTTTAGTAGCTATCTCTAATTTTTCAGGCATTGTTTTTTCATTTAATTGGAATAAAGGTAAGTAAATCAGATGAGTAAACAATAAATTAATGGAGGGAATTGTTGGGCTGGAATAAATAGTTTTGAATAGCTCGAACAGTGAAGCGAGAAACGGGAACAGAGACTTTTATATTTGATAATCAAAGCGATAAAGTCTCCATTCTCGCATCCCTACTTTCTGTTCTAATTGAACACAAATTAGAAGTATTCTTCTAACTTTTCTTTTTCTTGATCGTACAACCAATAGCTTTTGTAAAAGATGGGTCTGGGTCTTTTCCTGCTTGCATTGCTGTAATAGCATTCTCTACATACTTCACTTTTACAGCCGTTTCATCTTCGTGGTTATCATCTATTGCACCGATATAGCGTACCGTCATATCCTTGTCTAGTAAGTAAACATGAGGCGTTCGAGTAGCACCATATTGAGGATATACTTTTTGGCCTTCATCAAATAAATAAGGAAAATTAAATCCTTTTTCCTTAGCTCTAACAACCATTTCATCAAAACTATCTTTTGGTTGTACTTCTGGATCATTCGGATTGATTGCAATAACAGGATAGCCTTTAGGAGCATAAGTCTTATGCATTTCAATCAACCGATCTTCATACATAACTGCATATGGGCAATGGTTACAAGTAAAGGTCACGATATAACCTTTGGCATCTGCCACATCACTTAGTGACATCATCTTACCATCAATATTTTTAAGTTTAAAGTCTGGTGCTTTATCGCCTACTGCTAAACCATCTTTTACTGTATTTTTGACAGCTTCTGCTGTTGCTTTAGTGGTTTCTTTTGCAGTATCTACTACAGCTGTTGCTGCTTCTCCTGCAGCATTTTCGCCACAAGACAAAAAGAAACTTGTGCTTACGAATAAGCAAAGAATTAAGGTGATTGCTTTGTTCATTTTTATTTTTTTAGATAAGGTTGTATAATCGAATTTAGGTCGTCAAAATTTTCAAAAGATCGGGTATAAAAATCTCGTTTACTACGTTTGTAGATTAACGTTGCTGGTATTGCCCCACCCCATTCTGGACTCACTTTGTCTATCCATGAATTAGCATCAGGGTCACTAAGTACAACCACTTCTGACTGCAAATTGTTTTTAGAAATAAACGGAATTAATTTTTTTTCGATTTGTTTTCTAAAATCCATACTAACTAAAAGCACTTTTACCTTTTCGTTTTTATAGGCTTTATGCGCTTCTTCGAAGTAAGGCAATTCTTCTACGCAAGGTTTGCACCAAGTTGCCCAGAAATTGACAATATAAGTAGTGTCATTATCTAAATGTAAAAAAGGTTCTAAGCCATTGAAATCGTAAACAGGAATACCACCAATAGTTGCTATTTTTTGACGAGATGGAGGTGATGCTTTTTCTTCTTTAGCAATGGTTTCTTTTTCTAATGGTTGGTTTGATGTACTTGAACAAGCAAATAGGAACAAAAAAAATGAGCTATAAAAAAATACTTTTTTCATAGCTCAAATTTAGTTCTTTTTCTTAGCTCTTGCAAATCTACAAGGTATCTCTCGTTCCCAAATCGTGGTTAATGATAAAGATAATTTCTTCGAAGGTTACTGGGTCAAAAGTAACTACCGTATCTATTCCTGTTTGAGAAGTTAAACTTTTAGCAAGATCATTCGCAACCTTAACATTCTCTTCTTGATTTTTTCTAATGATCTGTGTTGAAGATTTTCCAGTGGATGGATCGAATGTAATCACCGTATCTATTTGCATTCCCGAGTCAGGAAACTGTACTAATGCCTTATTATTTTTTCTTCTCACTACATGTATCGATTCTTTTTTCGTTTCAGGATCAAAAACAATAATCGTATCAATCGTTTCTCCACCTGGCGGTATAGTGTCTTGTACGAAAGAGGTATCGGAATCCGCTTCTGCATAAACAGGATAATTTTTAAAGGAGAATAAACTTAAGCCGACAAAAATCATTGGAATTATAAGTAAGTAATTTTGCGCTTTTATTTTTGAATTGGTATTCATCATGTTAATTCTTTTAGTAAAAAGTGAATGAAAATTGTGCACCAATATAGGTTGGTGCTTAGAGATGATCTGTTCGATCAAGAAGTTTTCGTATTTTTCTTTTCCTACTTGCATGTAAGTCCCTTCATCTGCTAGGTATTCGTGTACTTCTTTAATTCGTTTCTGGTAAAGTAATACAAGTGGATTAAACCAAAAGAAAACTCTATAAAACTCCAAAAACAAAATATCAATCGTATGCCATTGGCGGATATGGCTTTGTTCATGAATCATTTCAAATGCAGTAATTTGATCTGCCT
Source organism: Saprospiraceae bacterium (assembly GCA_020630735.1). Classification (GTDB taxonomy): domain Bacteria; phylum Bacteroidota; class Bacteroidia; order Chitinophagales; family Saprospiraceae; genus JAHDIP01. Next base: position 5,408 of record JAHDIP010000292.1, read on the forward strand.
TTCCTTTCGGAATTATCAAATAAATCAAGAAAGAACTTATCGTTATTTCATAATCAGTATAAACAGTTGTATAGCCCGCTTCTTTTCTTTTTTCACTCGATTTGATAATACGATAAAGTGTATACAAACGTCTTCCTAATGCTAAAAAACTAATTGCAGTTCCAATGAGATAAATAGTTAGTAGTATATTTTCCCAAGTAAAAATGGGACTTACTTGTTCTATTTGATTCGTTAGTTTTTTACTCGTTTGCGATTTTATTGCGACTTCAATGTATTCAGGAAAAACAGGAAGATGAAGTAGAGGAATCATCAATGAAACAACTAAAGCTCCTAAAAGATAAAATCGATTAAACGTATGGTTATTTTTTCCTTGATAGAAAAAATGATAAACCCCATAAAATAGAACAGTACAAATAGATGCTTGAATTAGGTAAATCATTTGCCTTTATTTTTTTCATACTTTTCTAATAATGCTTTTACTTCTTCTTCTGAAAGGTTTTCTTCTTTAATGAAAAAACTTAAGAAGCGTTCAGGCGAACCACCAAAATAATCTTTAAACAAATGACCTAAAATAGATTTTTGATACACTCGTTTTGTAATGGTCGGATAATATTGATGACTTTTCCCGATTTTATTATGTTTTATAAAACCGTCTTTCTCTAATTTTCTGATTAAAGAAAGTACCGTATTATACGGGGGTACAGGCGGACTTATTTTTTCTATGATCTCCTTCGGAAATGCTTTTTTTAACTTCCAAAAGATATTCATTACTTCTTCTTCTTTGCTATTTAATCGAATCATAACAGTAATTTTTATAACGAAAACTTCATTTATGTAACGAAGGTTTCGTTATAAGTAACATGTTTCTACACTTCTTTTTTTAGATTTTTTTTAAAAGGCTTTATAGTATATTGATTATCAAAAGATTGGAAAAGAATGTTTTTCTAAAGAATTAGGTAGATTTTAATTATAATTTCTTTTTGCCCATTGGATAGAGGGGGTAATCCATTCCTCAAGTGCCCTAAAGAGGAAACCGTGTTCCAAATTAGTCGTTAGTTTTATCTCTTTGAAGTGGTTGATTGGAAGTGCGGATGTCTCTTTTCGTTTGGCTGCTGAAGTAGCATAAGTGTCCGTTTCTTCGTAGATACACAAAATATTTCCACAAAAATTAATTTCAGGAAAACGTTCTATATCCCCTTGCATATAAGAACCGATAAATACAAAATTGACATCAGGATTTTTCAAGAAGGTTGAAACGTATTGAGCTATGTAACCTCCTTTTGAAGTTCCAATTACTGTAATATGATTTGACTTAACACCTGATTCGAGTAAACATTCTATTTGGGTAATCATTTCTCTAGCATACTCCTGCGGATTGGTATTCGCTTCACGTTTTTCGCTAAAAACCGTGAAGCTTTCTTTTTCAAAAGCAGTGATAATTTCTTGATATGCTGCCCGACCATAGCGAGGATGTTCATCTGTTAATTCATGGTCTTCTAAAAACCGATTATGCAAAAAGAAGATATAATCTTGGGCAACAATTGCCGTTGAACAACAGAA
>JAHDIP010000293.1 GCA_020630735.1 Saprospiraceae bacterium
TTAGGATAAGTACTTCAAAAAGAGCAATAATGAAAACTAAATTGATGGCACTACTTTCTAATGGCTTTTTTTATGATTTTTTGTAATCAAAATGAGAAGAAGCTTAGTCCTAATGCTTCTTTTGAATATTACCAAGGTGATCAATCGAACAAAATATATTCGGTTAAGAAAGGATATAAATTTGAAGGTGGCTGGAGAAAAGAAAATCAAGCTATGTGAAAAAATAAAGCAATGGTTAGGCTCCAGAAACACGATGAACTAATCCCTAAACATACCTATACATATTGATCAAATCTATATAATTTCCATCATACTGTTTTATCGCTTTATGTTGTCTACCTTCTTCCATAAAGCCAAACTTTTGGTACAAATGTATAGCTGCTTGATTGTTTTCAAAAACACTTAGACAGACCTTTTCTATTTTAGGATTGCGCTGTGCCCAAGTCAACAACTGATAGACCAGAATGCTACCAATTCCTTTGTTGCGATATTCTTCAAGAATACCCATTCCAAATTCTCCCTGATGTTGAATTCGTTTCTTTTGATGTGCAGAAAATTCAATATTGCCTACTATTTTTCCTTCATCTTCGATGAGCAATAGTAGTGCAGAATCACTTTTCTGGTATTGTTGAATTCGGTTTTGTTGATCTTCTAAAGTAGGTTTGAACTCATTAGGGGAAGTCAAGGTATAAGGTGTTGTGGTAAATATAGCTTTTGCTAAATCTATGAATGATTGGGCATCATCAATTGTTGCTTCCCTACAAGTATAAACAATGTTCTCTTTTGTGTTAATTTGTCGTGTAGAATATGTTTTCATATTAAATTAACATATAATATGTTGTTAGATTCCATGAATTAGTTAATTTTGCATCATCATTATCCCTTTTCTGAAAAAGAATGCAATTTTTATTGCGATAAAAATAAGAATTTTAGCCTAAAATACTTATTTTTAGTTTTCAAACGTTAGATAAAATGACAATTATTTTGACTAATGTTGCCCGAGAGAGTACAATGGAAGCTTTATGCTGTTTTATTTGCTTACATGTTTTTTAGAGAGAATTTAGCCATAAATAATTAGACCTTAAGTTCGAACATTTTGATAAACGTATTGTTATCAAAACTAAACTACTACTGCTAGTATATGCGATCGTTTCTACAATTCATGATAATTCTTACTTCTTGTGCAGGAATGTCTGCTCAAACTTATTTTCCTGTAAAGGTTGATAATTTGTGGGGACTAATGGATGCTAAAGGTGAAATTATTACGAAACCTGTTTACGATGGTATAGGCGAATTCAAACAATTTGGCTATGCAGTTATGCAACGTAATGGTAGAGTAGGGATGTTGAACAATAAAGGGAAAGAAATTATTACTCCTAAGTTCGATGATATCAAAATTTTAGATTCGCTTTTGATTGCAGTAATGGATGATGCCGAATGGATGGTTATTAATCTAAAAGAAGAAATAGTTTTAGAGAAAGGATATGAGCAAGTAAACGTTTTTGATAGTAAGTACCTCCGTTTTATGAAAGAAAAGAAATGGGGTATCGCTGATGCTTGTGGTAACATAATATGCCAACCTACCTACGATAAAATCGAATTACTTCCTGAATATTATTTTCAAACCACTTCTAATGGTTCGCACGGTTTGATGAGCTTGAGCGGAAAAATCATTTTGGAACCTATCTGTTCTGAAATTAAAATTTATGATGATAATTTATTCTTGTATAAACAAGAAAAGAAATGGGGAGCGGTAAATCCGGTAGGAGAGCAAGTGATCGAACCTTCCTTCGATGCGTGGAACGCTATTTCTGAAAAATTTATTCAACTTCGTTCCGATCAACGATTTTATGTTTATTCGGTACAATCCCAAATGTTTATTACCAAAGGTGAATATCAGGGCTACTATCCTTTTTCGAAACATTATATTTTGGTAAAACAAAATCGTCAATTAGGACTGATGGATTGGCGAGGTCAGTTGGTATTGGCGGTGGCTTATAATGAAATACAAGGTTATGGTGGCGATAAATTTAGGGTTAACCAAAAAGGAAAGTGGGGCATTCTTTCTACAAATGATGAACAGCTAATTCCTTTTGAATATGACTATATAGCTCCACTAAAAGGCTTGACTGGTGTGGTGAAAAAAGGTCGTTTCTTTGGCGTAGTTAACTTTAAAGGAGAAGAAATAGTGCCTTCCGAATACAGTCGCATAAAATTAAGTGCCAAGCAAGTAAAGGCTTTTAAAGGTGAAGCCCTCAGCCTCTTTCATTTAGACAAAGAAGGAAGCCTTGTAGAGGAGAGTCAATTTAAAAAACATACTACCTTAAAAATAGGTGGTAAAAAGAAGAAAGAAGAAACGCTTACTATAAGTCAAGAAGAAAATGATTATTTATTAATGGACTTTGAATGGTTTTATTCTCCACAATTTGATAAATGGGGATTACGAAAGTTGTCGAATGGTGAGATACAAATAGAACCGACCTTTGATAAAATTAAAGTAGAACGTTCCTATGGTTTTACGATAGTGGGTATTGAGAAAAGAAACAAGTTAGACTTCGAACATACTTCCTATCGTTTCGATATGGTTTATGGTTTGGTTAATAACGAAAAGGGTTTATTGGTGACTAATGTGAATTTGTGGGATATTCGAATTCAAGATTTTAAGAAAGGCTTAGCTGTTGCTCGTTGTGTTTTTGAAAATGGCTTACATGGCATTATAAATCGAAAGGGCAAAATTCTGAAAAAAGATTATGCCTATATTGGTGACTTCAACGATGGCATTGCGAGAGTAAGTATGAAAGGTAAGCTGTCTGGTTCCTTTAAGAAAAAAGAAAAAGGTTTAGAATTATTAAACGACTACTTAGCCAATTTCTTGTCTCCAAGTTTGATGATTGATCATACGTTATACGATCAAGAATTCGAATCTGAAGCTATGCTGACTTGTGACGCTTGCAAATGGGGCTATTTGGATACTAGTGGTCAAGTGATTGTTACTCCTCAGTATTCTTTTGCTCAAAATTTTGTCAATAATGTAGGACTTGTACAATTGGAAAATAAGTGGGGTATGGTTGGCAAAGATGGTATTGAACGAATTCCTTGTAAATATGATGAACTAGACTTTTTAGAAAATTCTAAAAATAGTGTTCTACAGATTTTTACACATCAAAAGAAATATGGCTTAATCGATACTTCTGGGCAAGTAAGGGTTGATATGGTATACGATGATATCGGGCGCTTTAGAGATCATCGTTTAGCTGTTAAACGAGACGGTATGTGGGGGTTTGTAAATGAAGATGGAGTAGAAGTTATTCCTTGTCAGTATAAACGGTACAAAGATTTTAATGAAGGATTCGCTGCGGTACAACTAGGTATTAATTGGGGGATCATTGATAAATATGGCGATGTACAAGTAGAATTTAAATTTAAAAAACTAGGTAGTTTTTATAATGGCTTAGCTTGGGCAAGTCATCATAAAGGTATGGGCTATATCGACTTTGATGGGCATTTTGTTATTATTCCTAAATATGATAAAGTATTTGATTTTGAAAATAATGTAGCTCGTGTCGTTGTGGGAGGAAAATATGGATTGATAAATAGAGCAGGTGATTATCTTTTACGTCCCAAATACAAAATGATTTACGAATTTAATAAGTATGGTTGCGCTATTGTAAGCCTTAGTACAGACCAACTTAAGTATGGCTTGCTTTCTAGATCTGGTGATTTGCTCACTACTCAACAATTTAAAAAGATTGCTTCTTTTAAAGAAGGTTTGGCTGCTGTAAAACTCAAAAATGCATATGGTTTTATTGACCATAGAGGGAAATTAGTGATTGATAATAAATATTCAAAAGTATCGAATTTTTCTGGTGGTCGAGCTATGGTACAACTCAAAGGGGTGTGTGGTTATATCGATGCTGCTGGCAATGAAATTGTGAAACCTCAGTTTTCGAAATGTTTGGATTTTGATGAAGGAAAAGCTGTCGTATATAAAGGTTACCGAAAAGCTGGCTTGATTGATGAACAAGGTGCATTTATCATAGAACCTAGTATAAATCGTATGTTTGCTTTTAGTGAGGGTAGGGGATTAGTACGAGATAATAATCATCGTTTTTATTACATCACCGAAGGAACTGGAATTTATAATGGCTACTACCAAAAAGCAAGTGAATTTAAAGATGGTGTGGCAGTTGTTTGCTCTGGTGGAAAATGGGGGATTATCAACCAAAAAGGGATTGAAGTCGTCCCACCTAAATATGACAAAATTGATGCTTTTAATGAAGGCTATGCCAAAGTAAGAATTAAACGATTTAGTGGGTTAATGAACCTCAAAGGTGATTTAATTGTGAACCCTGAATATGAATCTATTAGTTATGCAGGAGAAGGTTTATTTCGTGCAGAAACAGGTAATAAGATTGGCTACTTTGATACCAAAGGTCGTTGGGTCTGGGAAATGCAGGAATAATATTAATGAAAATGAAAGTGGAAATGAAAAAAAAACTAGTTCCAATTTCATTTCCACTTTTATCATCATTTTTACTTAACCAAGACCAGCCGTTTTGTAAATTGCTCTCCACCTTCATTTTCGATGTGAATAAAGTAAATATCATTTGAAAGTTTAGACAAATCAAAAGACAATTCATTTCTATTAACAGCACGTTGTACAGAAACTGTGCGACCTAATTTATCCATGATTTTTACAGTATAACGATCTTCCTTCAAGCCATTTAAGTTTACGAATACTTTACCAGAACTAGGGTTAGGATAAATTGAAACGGAAGCCTCAATTGCATTTGAAAGACTAGTAGAAAAACTATATTCGACTGAATCAATAACACCTAGACTCATATTATAATACGAACCACTTCCTTCGACTTCTTCTTTTATAGCACGAACCATATAAACATTATTTCCATCAAGAGGAGCTGTATCTTCAAAAGAGGTATCTGTAATAAATGTAGAATTAATTTTCTCAAACTGACCGTCGATTGTAGATGAGCGATATATGTTATAAGCAAAAACTCCAGCATCAAAAGATGGCTCCCATGCTAAGTTTACAGTAGCATCTTCCTGTGTACTTGTAAATGCATTTGGAGGTTGAATATTGTGCATTCGTAAAGTAGGATCACCCATTAGGGCAACATGGGTTAATTGAGGACCATTATAGTAAACTCCGTTTCCACTATTTTGATTGCGAAGCGCACTATATCCTATACTATGCCCCAAAGCCATATGATGAAAAGTCCAAGAAGGATTAGAGCCAGACCAAACATTTGTTAGTGTATTTCCAGAGGCTAATGGAGCTTTCAAAAAGTTGTCAGGATTATCCCAATCACCAAATTGACTACCAAAGAGCATGGTAAAAGCGGTCAATAAAGAATCATTTGCAAAATCAGTAGTTGTACCAATACCTGCGGCACTTACATGAGAACCTCCACCACAACCAAAGGACCATAAATAATTATTTTCTCGTAAGGTTGTAAAATAATCCAATTCGAAAACATTCTCTGCTCCAAACATCGTTGCAAAGTTTCGCCAACCACTAGCCGCAGGAGCCGCAAAAGCTTGTCCAAAATTATCATCAATTAATCCCCTACGTTCATATTTTATATCGGCTACTTTAAAGCAGTGAACCTTGTTGAGATATTTACGGGTCAATTCAATTTCTCCTTCACTAAAAGAAGGCATATCATAAAAATCAACACGTCCTAACTGCAATTCAACTTCACTCGGAATAGCCCCCTGATCAAATTTTCCATCTCCAGGGAAATTATGATTACGTTCAAAATAAGCAGTATCTACACTTACCGTATTATCTGTCCATACACCATCCATATCAGCATAGTAAACATCAGCAGGCCAAGCACCTTTATGATCAAAGTGAGTATCAGGAAAAATATCTCCAGAGTAAGGAACAGGAATATGACCAATTAGATAAACCGCTTCTAAGTCTGGTGTGAAATTATAAGTTTCAACAATAGAGTTTTTAACACTGGTAACAGGATCTTGCTTATTAGCAGAAATCCATAATACGTTCCAGCCATCAGCTATTAAATCTGTTTCTAATTGTGCTAATTCATTTGCAAGTGGTCCCCAATAATCTGCATCAACAACCAATAAAATACTGCCTGGATCGTACAGACTATTTGCCTGAATGCCAGCATAGATATAACCATAAGAAGGGCGATCAGCAATATGAACTCCAACACCTCCCGAATTAGCTAAAAATTGACCAGTTTGATTATTCGTTAATTCCCAAGAAGTACTATTTGGAAATAAATCTTGCTCAATAGTTATTGTAATATTTGTACAAGCAGTGCCTTCATCACAAACGGTAAAGATCGTCGATTCTTCAGAAACAAAATCATCACCATATGCCACCACATTATTGCAAGCCTCTGCTTCATAATATCCAAAACCAAAACTACAGCATAAACCTATACCATACATGTCGTTTACTTTTAATTTTACTTCTGTACCTGGAGTAACGCAAACATCCCAAGTAACTGGCTCAAATTCTTTTTTGAAAAAAGCATATTCGAATGCTTCTCCTACAGCTATATCTGTATCGGTATATGAAGTAGCAAAGCCAGGCAACATCGCTATGGGATTTCCCCAACTAGTATCGTTTATTCCTTTTCGATAAACGGCGTAGTCAGTTGCTGTAGCATCAGCAGGCCAAGAGAAGAATAAGTATGGAGGATTGACAGATACTTCTGCACTTACTTCAACAGATCGTTGATGAGCATTTTGTTGGCATAAAGCCGTAAGTTGACCCAACATACAAATTAGTAAAAAAGCCAATTGGTAGAAACGGTTCATAGATAGTAGTAGTTTAAAAGTATAGGTCATAGTAAGCTAAATTTAAGTAACTTCAATATAAACATCTGTTCTACAGCACAAGTTGTGCCTTAAATGATAATTGTTTGACATATTGCGACTAATTTTTAGAATGACGCTCTAAGT
>JAHDIP010000031.1 GCA_020630735.1 Saprospiraceae bacterium
TTAAGTTTTAAACTTTTTAATAAAGGTAGCATAGGTTTTTAAGTCCAATACCTTTTTCAACTCATTCCACAAAATACCGTTGAGTATTCCTTGTGGAACAAAATTGGAAGCCAACCAAACTTTAAAAGAGTCGTTGCCGTAGACAATCTTTGACTTCTTTTTTTGGATGCATTGTATGACATGATCAACGATTTCTTCAGGTGGAGTGGTTAAATACTTTTTCGCAAATTCTTTGCTTTCTTCTTTACGAACAATATTGGTGTCAATTCCTCCTGGATGCAAACAGTGGATGCTAATTGGACTTTCATGAAACTCTGCCATCAAAGCTTCTGTCAAACCTCTGACCGCAAATTTACTAGCAGAATAGTCAGCATTATTTGGTGGTGCAATCAATCCAAAAATACTAGAGACATTGACAATAGCACCTTCATTATTTTCTACTAATTGTGGCAAAAAGGCTTTACAGCCATAAAACACACCATAAAAATTAATATCCATCAATCGCTTATAAGCCTTTTCATCCATTAAATAAAAAGGTTTCCCCTGCCCTTCTATACCAGCATTATTGATAACGACATGTGCATTTCCAAAAACATTCTTCACTTGTTCCGCAAAAGCATACATTTTCCTTTTTTCAGACACATCAAATACTTCAGCATAAAACGACTCGATACCTTCCGCTTGCAATAAAGCTTTCGTTTCGTCTAATGCTTTTTCTTCATAATCATTTAATGCCACGTTTGCTCCTAAGCGACCAAAAGCAAGCGCGTAGGCACGTCCCATTCCTGAGCCTGCACCAGTTATCACTACATTTTTATTCTCAAATTTTTGCATGATCATACATTTATAGATAAACCGAATTAAACCGTTATTACAAAGATTATTAATTATTACTCTTTATCTGTCACTAACATTACAAAATTTTAACAATCATTCCATAAAATTAATATTACCTTTAATTTCTATTCTTTTTTTCACGAAATCCTAAAACTCTATAATGAAAAAATTAGTTCTCCTTTCTCTTCCTATTTTAATCGTAGTTGGAGCATATATTACCTTTACTTCACAACAAAATCAAACACCCAATTTACCTCAACCTACCAACGGTAAGACGACACTCAACACCCATCAAAGTGAGGATGGCGATAGCGCTGAAAAAAGACGAGGTTGGGTAGAAATGATGCACCGTGCCGCACCTGAAACCAATTGGCAATCAATAGACGATGCAACTAGGTTGGAGCAATATAAAAAGAAAAAAGCACTTCGAGAAAATCCATCTAGAAATGCTCAAGAGATTTTAGCCAATGGCAATCTCATTGGAGAATGGTTTGAGCGTGGTAGCAACAACCAATCGGGAAGTGTTCGAAAAGTAGCTTACGATAAAAACAATGATGACCTTTATGCCATTTCCGATGGAGGTACTATTTGGAAAGGCGAAATTGATGGTTCTTCTTGGGTAGCGATGAATAAAGATTTGCGTTTTGGTCCGAAAATTTTACAATCAACTACTAATGCATCAGGTGGTGTTCGGCTACTAGCTGCTATCGGAAAAACGGTTTATTACTCCGATGATGAAGGAGCAACTTGGAATCCCTCAACAGGGTTCAACTTTTATGATGATTGGGGAAATAACGAATACTGGAGTCATAGAGAAATGGTGGTTTTAAATGATGCTAGCAAAACAGTTTATTACTTTACCATGACTTGGGATCCTGATCCTTGGGCAGAACGAATTTGGATATTCCGTTCTACAGATAATGGTGCTACGTTTACAAAAATACATAGCACTACTCATGGTGAATATCGACAAGTTTCGATGTGGTCTCCTTACAATTCTTCTGAAGCATACTTCCTAGATCAAAATAGTGACCTTTACCAAATTAATGGTGCTGCGCTTACACTTCTAAATAGTAACAACGACATTCCTGCTAATGTCAATTTACAATTGAAAGGACACCAAAATGGTTTTACGAATACCTTTTATGTCCTAGCAGAAAATAATAAAGTGTATCGCTCAACCAATAATGGAGCAAGCTTTAATCTTCAGGGTACTACTCCTGTTGATGCCTGGAGTATGGGAATCAATGTTTCGCTCTCCGATGCCAACGCTTTATACATGGGAGCTGTCAATAGCTATCGAAGTATAAACGGAGGCGCAAACTGGACGCTCGTCAACGAATGGTGGGAGTACTACGGTGATGTAACAGGAAAACTACACGCCGACTTGATGGACATCACGCCTTTTCGAAAAGCAGATAATACCGAATTTACTTTAATCTCCAATCATGGTGGTTTAAGTATTTCTTACGATAAAATGGTAACCAATACCAATATCAGTTTATCTGGTCTTAATGTCAGTCAATACTACGATGTCATCACCGATCCTTTTGATCCTAACCACCTTTATGCAGGAGCCCAAGATCAAGGATTTCAACGTTCTGCTTTTGCAGATAATACCGATGTCGTCAATTTCGAACAACCTTGGTCGGGTGACTATGGTCATTTATCTTTAGCCAATAATGGACAAAGTATCTTTACTGTTTACCCTGGAGGTATTTTAGATTTTTATCGCTTTGCTCAAACGGAACCTTATCCTTCTACAAGTTGGACAATGATTGGAGATGATCGAGCAGCTAATGATTGGATAATTCCTACAGCACCTACCACAAACCCTGCCTCACAAGAAGTCTATATGGCAGGTGGAAATATCAACGGTGGACCTGGTTCTTATCTCATAAAATTAACCGCTGCTAATTCGAGTCCATACACAATTACACCAGCACAATACAACTATGATTTCAAAGCAAACTCTAACACTGGAAGTGGTTTAATTGCTTCTATCGAAGCTTCTGAAATTGATGCAGGAAGATTGTATGTAGGTACAAGTGATGGTTCGTTTTTCTATAGTAATAATGATGGAAATAACTGGACGAAGTCGTCTAGTTTTACAGGACCTGGACAACATTGGTTATATGGCTCTACGATTTTAGCCTCTAAGCAAACACCAAATTTAGTTTACTTTGGTGGTAGTGGATATTCTAACCCTGCTGTCTATGTTTCTACAAATGGTGGACAAAATTTTTCGCCAATGGATAATGGATTACCAAATACTTTGGTCTATGAATTGGCAGCTAATACTGACGAAAGTTTACTTTTCGCTGCTACAGAAGTAGGACCATTTGTATATGTTGTGGCAGAAGGTACATGGTACGATATGCGAGGACTCAATGCTCCACAGCAAGTTTATCATTCTGTAGAATTTGTTGAATCGAGTAATACCGTTCGTTATGCAACTTATGGTCGTGGTGTTTGGGATTTTGCCATTCAGCCTTTGCTCGGTTGTGAAGTTCCTAATAATGTTGCTGCAACTGTTATCAGTGGAAATGTACTTCGACTTACTTGGGATGCTGCTGCCAGTGCAGAACGATATAGAATTCGTTATAGAGAGCTAGGTGGAACTTGGACGGAGAAGCTAACAGCTTCTACCGAAACCTTCCGCTTCCTAAACGGTCTTATACCATCAACAAGCTATCAATATCAGATCAAAACACTTTGTGCTGCTAGTAATTCTGTTTGGTCACCAACTTATACTATTGCTACGAGTGCATTCAAATGCGATTTCCCAGAAAGCTCATCCGAAACTAACCTTACTGCTTCTACCGCTACTGTAAGCTGGCCATCCGATCCTGATGATTTAAAATATAAGTTAAAGTATCGTCCTGATTTAGGTGGTAATCCTTGGATTGAACTAAACTTTGAAGGTTCTATTAAAAACCTTAGTGGCTTAAATGCAAGTACCTTATACAAGTACAAGCTAAAAACTAAATGCGCAGGTGGCTGGACGAACTGGAATAGCAATGCTTTTTTTAGCACTAGCACTTTTGTAAATACAGATGTGAATGCTCGAAAAACTGCTACAATAGATGTCAATATTTATCCGAATCCAGTTACAGACTTTTTGACAGTTGAGCTAGATAGTGATAAGGTAGAAGCAATAACTATACATGATATCAATGGTCAGATGAAACGACGAATCATTAGCATAAATGATAGAAAAGAAATTGATGTTAGTGAATTGCCAACGAGTACGTATTATCTCACGATTGTTATGAAGGATCATAGCTTGGTAAGCAAAAGCTTTGTCAAAAATTAAAGTACTATTGCCATCTTTCTATTTTGAAAATAGAGAATAAAGGAGCTAAGAGGGAATGTTTTCATTGAAAAGCATTCCCTCTTAGCTTTACAAATGTTTTCCTATCTTTACATAGCTCTTATCCGAACATAAAAAATAACAATTCAATTTTTATCAAAACTAAAACAATGAAAAATATAGGTATCCTATCTTTTTGCATCCTAATTATGCTAGCATTATGTTTTGTTTACTGTCAACAACAGGATAAAAAAATTGAATTAGCCCAACCAAAATCTTATCAAGTAGAAGAAGGAGACAATACAGAAAATCGAGAAAATTGGTTAGAAACAATTCATCGTGCAGCTCCTGGTACAAACTGGCAAGCTATCGACAATACCACTCGACTTGAACAATACGAACGAAAAAAAACACTTAGAGGAAACTCTTCTAGAAATGCCCAAGAAGTTTTAGCCAATGGAAATTTAGTCGGAAAATGGTTTGAGCGAGGAAGTAATAACCTATCTGGTAGCATTCGAAAAGTAGCTTACGATAAAGATAAGAATATCGTCTATGCCATATCGGATGGAGGTACTATTTGGCAAGGTAATTTAGATGGTTCTTCTTGGACGCCCAAAAACGAAGACTTGCGTTTTGGTCCTAAAATTTTAAAGCTTACTACTAACGCTGCTGGTACAAAACGCTTACTTGCGGCAATTGGTAAAACAGTTTATTATTCCGATGATGAAGGCCTAACTTGGGATGCTTCGACTGGTTTCAATTTCACTACAACTTGGGGAGATAACGAAAATGCAAGTAAAAGAGATATGGTCATTCTTAATGATGCCAACAAAACGATTTACTACTATACCAATTATTCGGAAGGTAGTAGTGGAGGCGAACGAGTTCAGCTATTCCGTTCTATAGATAATGGAACAACTTTTACAAAAATATTTGGCACAACACATAATAAGTATAACCAAGTTTCGATGTGGTCTCCTCATAATTCTTCAGAAGCTTACTTCCTAGATCGAAATAGTGATCTTTACCAAATCAATGGTGCATCACTTACACTCTTAAACAGTAATGATGATATATCTGCTGGCTTTAATCAACAGCTCGAAGGTCATAAAAGCGATTCGATTACAACCTTCTATGTTTTAACAGCTCAACATAAATTATATCGCTCAACTGACAATGGAGCAAACTTCGACTTTATAGGCACTACTCCTAATACCACATTTAGAGTCGGTATAGGTGTTTCACTTTCTGATGCCAATACACTTTACACGGGTGAAGTCTATAGCTATCGCAGTACGGATGGTGGACTTAGCTGGACAGTAGTTAACGATTGGCGTGATTACTATGATGATCCGTTACATAAAATTCACGCTGACATCATGGATTTTAGTTCTTTCAAAAAAGCTGATGGTACAGAATTCACCCTAATCTCCAATCATGGTGGTTTGAGTATTTCGTATGATAAAATGCTTACAAATACCAATATTGGTTTAGCTGATCTTAATGTTAGTCAGTACTACAATTCTATAACCTCACCTTCAAATCCTGATATGTTATATGCTGGCTCACAAGACCAAGGATGGCAACGTTCTTTTGCTGCTAATAATTCTACAGTTCTAGATTTAGAACAAGCTAGGCGAGGTGACTATGGTTATCTAACTTTAGTCAATAATGGGCAAAGCCTTTTCATGGTATATCCTGGTGGCACTTTAAATTTTTACCAATATCCAACATCTCAAGTCTATCCGTCATCTAGTTGGGAATTACCAGGTCTTGATCGTCCCGCGGGAGATTGGATTATCCCTATCGAAGCGACTACTAATACAGCGTCTCTAGAAGTCTACATGGCTGGTGGAAATATAAGTGGCAATTCGGGTTCTTATTTAATAAAATTAACCGCATCTATTGATCCAGATACCATTACACCTTTTCAATATAATTATAATTTTAAAACAAACTCTACTACGGGTACTGGTTTAATTGCCTCTATCGAAGCATCCGAAATAGATGTAGGTAGGCTTTATGTTGGTGCAAGTGATGGTTCTTTTTTTTATAGTAATGATAATGGCAATAGTTGGACAAAGTCGTCAAGCTTTGACGATCCCAGCCAAAGTTGGTTATACGGAGCTACTATAGTTGCTTCAAAACTAACACCTGATTTAGTTTACTACGGAGGGAGTGGGTATTCCAATCCCGGTGTGTATGTTTCTACCAATGGAGGTCAAACATTTACGCCTATGACTAATGGTTTACCAAGCACCGTCGTATACGATTTAGCAACTAACAATGACGAAAGTTTACTCTTTGCAGCGACTGATGTTGGTCCTTATGTCTATGTCTTTGCAGAGGATACTTGGTACGATATGCGTGGGCTCAATGCTCCCCAACAAGTTTACCGTTCAGTAGAATTTGTTGACTCTAGTAATACGGTACGTTTTACTACCTTTGGTCGAGGTATTTGGGATTTTGCGATTCAAACTTTACTGGGTTGTGCCGAGCCTTGCAATATTTCAGCTTCTGTTATTAGTGGAAATGTACTTCGACTTTCTTGGGATGCTGCCGCTAGTGCAGAACGATACAGAATTCGATATAGAACAATAGGTGGAACTTGGATAGAAAAATTAACAGCTAGAGACGAAACATACCGTTTCCTTAATGGACTAACAGAATCGACAACTTATGAATACCAAATCAAAACACTTTGTGTTGCTGCTAACTCTGTTTGGTCTCCTATATTTACCATTAGCACGAGCACTTACAAATGCGATTTCCCCGAAAGCTCTACAGCCGATAATCTTAGTGCCACTACTGCAAGCATAAGTTGGTCACCTGATCCTGATGATTTAAAATACAAACTAAAGTACAAAGCTGATGAAGGACAAAATGCTTGGATCGAATTAAATTTTGTAGGTCCAAACAAAAATATTTCAGGCTTAAATGCAGGTACTTTATATAAATACAAACTAAAAACCAAATGTGCTGGCGGCTGGACAAACTGGAATAGCAATGCCTTTTTTAGTACCAGTAACTTTGTAAATACAGATATAAATGCTCGTGCGACCAATTTCACAAACATCAAGACTTATCCAAACCCTGTAAATGATCTATTGACGATAGAGCTAGATAGTGAAAAAGTAGCAGCAATCACCATCCATGATATCAATGGTCAACTGAAAAAACAAATCATTACGATAAATGATACCCAACAAATTGATGTAAGTATGTTACCACCAAATACTTATTATCTAAGTATTGTCATGAAAGATCATAGTTTAGTTAGCAAAAACTTTATCAAAAAATAAAACATAGTAACATTTTATTTACTATTTTTGATTTTCAAGTATCTACTACTTACCGAAATTCGGTTTAAGGATAGTAGACCTGCTCTAGCAATTATTAATCGGTAATAAGATAGTATGAACTTAGAATACTTCACAGAAAACAAGCGCATTCTTAGTATAATTGAAGATCTAAACGATTATAAAGAACGAAATGGTTTAGTCGTTTCTGATATTATTGATGATAAGGGCTTCCAATATGTAGACCTTGTGCAAGAAGGGGGCGGTATGCTTGGTATCGCACTGATGGGCTATACTTATGTGATGGAACAAATGGGCATCCGTTTCCTTAGTTTGGCAGGGACTTCGGCTGGAGCAATCAATACTGTACTTATGGCTGCTGCGGATAAACCTGGTGAAGTTCGATCTACCAAGATCATCGAGCTACTGGCTAAAACTGATTTGGGTCAATTTATAGATGGCGATGATGATGTAAAAGACTTTATCGATGTATTCAACCAGAAAGAAAATGAATATAACGACCTAATCAGACCTTTTTATTTAGCTTTAAAAGGAGGACAAGTAGTTGATAATTTAAAAGAGGACATGGGGTTAAACCCTGGGACCGTTTTTCAAGAGTGGTTAGAAAAAAGCCTCGCTGGTTTTAATGTGACCAATATCAATCAGTTAGAAAGTAAAATGAATAGCTTTGTTCCTTCTATAAGAATAAGGAATGGTGCACACAAAAATAGTCGATTCATTCAAGCAAAATTAGCCATCATTGCTGCCGATTTGACAACCGAAACTAAAGTCGAATTTCCCGATATGGGGCACCTCTATTTTAGAGATCCTAGAAGTGTAAACCCTGCATATTATGTTCGGGCGTCGATGTCGATTCCTGTTTTTTTTCACCCTATTATACTTAGCGATTTACCAGACGACAAAGAAACCAAAATAGAATGGGAAAAAGATCCACGTTCACGCTACAAAGGTCCTCACCCTGATGAAGTTATTTTTGTAGATGGAGGCGTCATGTCCAATTTCCCAATAGACGTTTTTCATAAACATGATTCGATTCCTAACCGCCCTACTTTTGGTGTAAAAATAGGCTTAGATAGAGATCATAAAAATGATATACATACCTTTACTAACTTATTATTTTCGACTTTCAATGCTGCTCGCCAAATGCGAGATACCGACTTTATTTTAAAGAATCCTGACTACGAAAAACTGGTGTGTAATATTGACTTTGGTAATCATCATTGGTTAGACTTCAATATGTCTTTTGAAGATAAATTAGATCTATTTTATAGAGGTGCTAAAACCGCAGCGAACTTTCTGAAAAATTTTAAATGGGATGAGTATAAAAGTATTCGCAAACGCCGATTACGTGATATTGCTGATATGATTATGGGACGCCCAACAGATTATTATGAAAGTACGCTTGATCGTGCAGCCAAAGTTCGTAAACTTGAAATTAGTACCAATGAATATAATTCCTTGATCAAGCGTCTTCGTTCGATGGAAAATTATGATATGGATTATAATTTACTTTGGGTCGATGATAAAGATGGAAACGATCTGAAGGAAAAAGAAATACTCCGTTCCATTGGTGTCAAAATTGATTTAGCGATGAACTCTGCTGAAGCCTTAACTAAAATGAAAGCGAAAGAATATGATCTCCTTATTTCAGATATCCGACGAGAAGGTAATGATAAAGAAGGTTTAGATTTTCATAAAAAACTTATCGAACTAAAAAACACGATTCCTCTTATTTTTTACATCAGTGATTTTGACAAAGAAAGAGGAACCCCACCCCAAGCATTTGGCATCACCAATTCTCCATATGACTTAATTCATTTAGTGATTGATATTTTGCAACGCTGTACACCAAAGAAGAAAACCGTTTAAGTATAAGTAATTTGGAGTAATTCTATTTTCACTCCAAGTAAAACTATTACAATGAACTTAATAGAACAACTCAATGCTGGAAATATAAAATTAGTTTTAGATCAAATACTAGGATTTTCTTTGGATCAAGATTTATTAAACCATGCAAAAGCATTACGATCAAGACATCTATTGGCTAAAAGTAAGCTTGAAAAAGGAAAGATTGACAGAAATAAATGCAGCTTGGTACGAAAAAGTAAAAGACTATCTACGATACACTCCTCAACCAAATATGGATTAAGTTTTACAGAAATTAAACGAATAATAGCTTGTATCTATTCTGATGTTTACCTTCTTGACTTAAACTTAGAGTAGTATTGTTTAATATTTTACGAATTACCAAAAAAGGATTAGCTTTTGCTAATCCTTTTTTGGTTTGTTTTTTCTTTTTTGGCCTTGTTCATTTCGATGCACTTGCTTCATATTTTTTATGCCCATAAAAACCCACACCACAAACCATTGTAAAAAATAAACCAAAGCACCGAATACCATTAAGGCTACAAAAATATAAAGATAATAATTATCATATTCAGTTTTAGCAGCAAGCAATAATTGAGGTAAGCAAACTAAAACAATCATCCATCGAATACTTGTATTCTTCATTACTTAACTTTAGTTACAATAAATTTCGATTTTTCAACCACTTTAAGCCTTCCTTCTTGGTCAATGGAGCAAGGTCATTTTTTTGAATAAAACCAACGACTTCATCAGCTGCTCGTTTAGAGTATTCTCGCAATGCCCAACCACTTGCCTTTTGTACAAAGAATTCTTTTGAGTCGGCTCTTTCCAAAATATAACGAGTCAATAAATCGAAGTCTGTTTTTTCTTTATACTTTAATTGGAATAAAATGGCAGAACGTTGCAGCCAGATATTATCCGAAACTATCCAACGATTAGTATTCCGCAACATTAAATCAGGAAACTTCAAAAATAGTTTTCCCATTCCATTAGGTGCCAACCAATCGACTGTGTCCCACCAAGATTTTTTCAGAATTAATTCTTCAAAGAAAGGAATAAAAGAAGTATCTAAATGTTTAAGTTTTTTTCCTATCGTTTCCATTGCAGTATACTGGTGTTCTCGTTGTGGTGCTGCCCAGGCTAAACGAACATAAGCCTTTAAATCTTCTCCTTCTAAATAAGCATTCATTTTCCAAAATGCTCGTAATAGCTCTTTTCGCAGAGGAGATTTGATGCCATAAAATTGAAACTGATTGCGCATATATTTCTCCATCGGAGCTGCATCAGCTTCTATCCTATTCGTTTCAAAAATCTGTTCTAAAGAATTGAAATAATCTGTCGCCTTTTTTGACATCCTAATATTCAGGTTTTGGAATTGCTTCCATTTCGTTAATCCAATCTCTAATTAGTTCGACCCCTGCATCGTGTACAAGTCGGCGACCAAGTTCAGGCATCATCGCTGCAGGATCATCCGATTGCATTCTATAAACCATGATCGACTTGTCAGCATTCCCAGGAATGATGCTATACGAGTGCCCTCCAGAACCTCTACCCGTTGCTACAGGTGACTTATAAATACCTAGTGTCATATCAGCTTTTTGATCGTAGTTCAAGGTAAGCCCCGAAGTATTAGCGGGACCGTGCGGATTGTGGCAATGCGCACAATTAATATCGAGATAAGCCATCGCTCGTTCGTGTAATGTACCACTTTTTTCATTGTCCCATTGGGCAACTTTTGGATGATCGGCAGTAGGATCATAGGCATCAAGATAACCAATAGTTGCCCATTTTTCGAGTTGATTCATGTTGCCTTCTGCATAAGAAATGTTTGTATTTAGATTACGTACTTTCGGGCCAATAGGTTGTAATTTTTGATCGTACGAATGGCAGCCTTTACATTGGTTTTTGTTGGGAATAATGTAATCGAATTTCATCGTTTCCCCTTCTGGGTTTATCCAACTTACTTCTTTTATTCCACCTACTACTTCGAGCGAAGCTTCTGTTTGTTCCTCATTCCAAATATAAGAAAGAGCATCCCACTTATCTTTTCGTTTTACCAATAAACGAGTTTCTACATGTAATTTTTCAGAATTAGGATTGCGTTCATCTAAATCGTAGTAGAAATTTTTAATCAAAACTGTTCCAACAGGAAAATCTAAAACACCATCTGTAGTATAGTTAGCACTTTTGCCTTCAGGCATATACACGAAGCGTGCTTTTTTAGCAAAGTCAGAAAACAAAGGGCTGATCAATTCGTAAGGCAATACCTTTTCGGTAGGGTTAAAGGCTTTTAAATCCCCTTCAAAAAATTGATAGCTTGAAAGTTTTTCAAAAGGTTCTGCTGTAATGTCTATTACAACTTTATTGGTAGAGCTACTACAAAACTCTAATAAAAAGATACAAGCTATTAGACCAACAACATAAATCGTTCTCTTCATCTACTATTTATTATTTTGCCATTGTCAACCAAGAATCATGACCTTTGGTATCCAAGGGTTGAATAGTACAATCAAAGATAGACATATTATCATCCATATTTTTAATCATTTGTTCAGGCTTTCCACCTTTTCCAGCATTTAAGTTTGCAAATTTCACTTCACCATTATTACGTAAGCAAACTTTTTTGCCATCTATTAGTTGACCATCTTTACCAAAATGAGCAGGATTAAAAATGCCATCTGTTACCACATCAATTGCTTCGCCTTTGAAAAGAGCCGTAAATAATTTTCCAAAATCGGTCGTGTTATCCATAGGCCCTTTAGTATCTAAAATTTTGTTGTCGTAAATATTTAGATTAGAACAAAATGGATCAAAATTTTTATTCTTAAATGGTCGTTGGGTAAATAACCAACTCGTTATCCCCATACCAAAACTTTTATGTCCTTTGATGGTATTGTTATATACTTCAAGATCTCGAAAAGCCATCAAAAGCATCCCTGTTCCAGGAGGAAGAATATTGACAACAATACCTTCTGCTGAAAAATTTGGTTCATTATTATTTTCTACAATGTTATCGTAAATTTTAAAATTAGAACCATTCAATTGCGGCAAGTCAGGCATATCAAAAATTAACAAACCACCTGTATTGTTTTCCATTTTATTATTGTACACCTCACCATTGATCGAGTTTTCAATTTCGATGCCAGCCACATTATTATGCGCATAACAATTTCTGACGATCACATTATTGGATTGGCCAACATAGATTCCTGCATCCATTGCATAAGAGGCTTCACACTTTTCCATCAATACATTGGTACAAGTTACAGGGTATAATCCATAGGCACCATTGGTAGATAATTTTCCACCTGTCCATGTTACATTGAGGCCACGCATCGTGACATTTTCACAGCCTTGAATTTTAATCGCATCTCCCTTCGTATCTTGTACTGTAAAATCTTCGAGCTTGATGTTTTTAGCACCTTTTATAATTAAACCCTCAGCCCCTTCTATCTGATCTTTGAAAGAAAGTATCGTCTTATCTTTGCCTTGTCCTTTAATGTGAATGTTTGGTGTATCATTTAAAGAGAGTGCACGCTTAAATGAAAATGTTCCCGCAGGTAGTTGAATGATGTCTCCATCTTTTGCTTTAATGAGTATCGCTTGAAGTTGGTCTTGCACACTTTCAGGAGTGAGTTTCAACACATTTTTGACAGGTTCTTTTGTATTGGATGTTGTACTTGAATTTTCGGTAGCTTGCTGACATGCGTTGAATAAAAAACAAACGCAAAGGCAAAAGATTGAAAAGGTTGTCTTTTGTATCATTAGTTTAGTGTTTTAGAATCAACAATATAAAAAACTTTATACACATTACAAACATTAAGTGACCAATCAAAATTAGAATGTAACTTATTTCTACCCAAGCACTTTCTAAGAGAAAAAACAAAGGGCGTATCTTTCCGATACGCCCTTTGTTAATGCTAGATATTAAAAGTACAATTTCAAAATTGTAAAAAAGGTTACAACTGATTAAGTAAATTAATTACTTCTTCTTCGGTATATATTTTCATTAAAGGGTCGATATCGACATCTTCAGCTAAAGAGACTTCCTCTATCGCTAAATAAAATTTATTTAAGTTATTGATCGCTAAAATAACCACCTTTGCATTTAAATCATTTGGCAAGGAATTTTTAAGAAATTTATTAACCCCTTCTTCCATATTTATGACACTATTGATTTCGTCAAAAACTAAAAAAGAAGTCGTATAAACTAATTCCGTTTCAGTATCTGGACGAGCAATAACCTTTACCGTTTCGGACTCTGTGGTTTCGTAAAGATCAGCACAAGTCATCCAACCATCATGATTAGTAGAATAAGTATAAGTATTTTGATCGGTATCTAAATTGACCGTTACTTCTTCTTCTAATGACCAATTGATTTCACCACCTGTTCCTTCCTCATCAATAAAAAGATTCATACCATCCATTTGACTAATTGTATTATTGACAGGTATGCTAACTTCGTAGGTTAAATCTGTAAAAAGTTGTTCTCCATTCTGAAAAGCTTGAACATAAATCAAGGTATTTGTTTCTAATGCATAATCATCAGAACTACACGTTACATTCGATTTTACCATTTCCTTTTTATCAAAAATCTCTCTTAGTTCAATTTGTATATTCCCATCCATCTGATTCAAAAAAGCATTAGCAGGATAACTGATAACTGTTCCGAGCTCTCCTTCTATCGTAAATGCTTCACTCGGATCACGTTCAAATGTTTGCACTGCCGCTCCAATATCATTATGAAACTGAAAAAGATTATCATAAAGAGTGGCAGGAATAGGATCTGCCGTCGTATCATCTGTCGTACAAGAATGTAAAAGAATAGATACAATAAAAAGTAATAAAAAAGGCTTAAAATTATTCATAAAGTATTTATTTGTCTTTTGTTTAAGGGAGTTAAATCAGGAAAATGACGCAGGATTTTTTCTTTTAACAATAGAAGTTGTTTAAAAAGTATGTTGATAATTGAAGGTAAAAGCTTGGATGTCAGGACAAAGCTCTTTTTGAGTTTCGTAGCCATAGCTACGGGACGAAAAAAAGCTGAAGGACCTGGCTGCCAATGATTTGCCTGTAGATATTAAGATACTTTTTAAACAACTTCATAAAGAAAGAACAACGTTAGGTTTGGATTCTTGTTTTCTAATTCCCTAAACAGCTTCTTTAACGTTGGTTAGATGGGTTTGATACAAAAATAAGGACATTTCTTGATTTTTTCATCAGATTTCTTGTTTATCCATTTTTTATCTAAAAGATGATAGAAGGGAAGGTATGTAAACACAATACGACAGAACGACAATTTTCCTATATCTATGTCTTCGATTATGTTTTAATTTTCAAAACACAATCGGATTTTCATTAAGTAATTGCTAGGACAAAATCTGTGTTTATCCTTTTTCTTCTAGTAATTAACAATCTACCAAATCTGTATCACGGGTAAGATACTGCAATGGTCGCTATACCATCTGAAATTTGGATGCTTTCGCCATTTTCAGCAACTAGTGTACAATTGAAAATAATATCAAGTTGTCTTGTTTTTTGTCCTTGTTCATTTAGGTCATAATCTGACGAAGAAAGCACTTCAAAGTAAGCTTCACTATTTTGCGTCGCTAAGTCGGATTGGTAACGTGTTCCATTATTATCAACATAACTTATTTTGATACGACCGTTAATTATCGTTGTAGAGTCTATTCCCCCTACAAGGATAGATTCGAATGTATTACTGCAATAAGGTACTGATACTCCAAGAGGATCAGTCGTTATATAGTTGATACAAGAGCTAGCTGTACATCCTGCATTCATAATATTTACACAATACTCCCCTCCTTGAAAAATTTGGATGGCATTACCTGTGTCACCATTACTCCAAGTTATAGCAGCATTTGGAGATGCATCTACGCTTAAATAAGTAGAATCAAATGTATTCGCTGCAACCGATTCGATTACCATGATGGAAGCATCACAAGTACTTCCATCCTCTTTTATGCTTTTAGTATGCGTACTCACACATTCTGCGGAATCTGTAGTTTTAAGTGTGATATCTATTGGAAAAGATTGATTAGAGATATCAAATGTTACTACTTCGCCAGTTATAAAATCTGTATCACCAACGCTAGTTGTCCATTCATACTCAAAAGGAGGAGTGCCAAAGGCATTAGCAATAAGCGTTAAATTTAAAGCACCAGGATTAGTTATGCTTACTTCTTGAACATAATCATAAGAACCTATTGCTAATACAGAATCGATGTTACCTTCCCATTCTGAAGTATTGGTAGACGCTGTCATTATATCTTGAATCTCAAATTTTATACTTTCGCTACAGTTAGTCAAACAGTTGGCTTCTTTTAGTTCTCCGATAAACGAATACCCCGTTGAATCTTCTGTAAAATCAGTATACATATAATAGTCATCTAATCCTGTAATTATTGATCTTAAGTCTCCATCTATTTTAAAAGAAGAAATAAAAACAGGTTCTGTACTTTCGTCAGGAGGGAAGACATCAGGAGGGGGTTCTTGACTACAACCAAGTACAAAAGAAATTAAAAAGAGTATAATATATTGTGATGACTTCATGCGTCTATAAATTTATTTTAGAAGCTCTTTTAAAAAGTATACTGTAATAAAGCTCTAAAATGTAATTTGTCTGCTTCCAATAATTTTCGATCAAGCTCTCCATCTTCACTCATGATTGGACTCAGATTGTAATGTGCTCTTATTCCTACCTGAAACTTTCTTCCAAATTGAAAACGATAGCCAATAAAAGCTGTCGAAAAATTTTGATTGAAGATAGTTGATTCAAACCAATCTGTAGAGGAGTTTCCATCAACAGGTTCAGGATTTAGCGTAGAACTAGAGCGTTCAGTAATCGTTCCTTTAGTACCTAACAAATAATTGTAAGCATAACCGAGATCTAATAAATGTGCCTTGTGTTTTAGCTGAACATAAATCGGCACTTCCAAATAGTGAAGGCTACTCGCTTTAAATACCGTCTCACTTTTTTCGAAACCAAAACGATAAATTGTTTGGCTAGTCATATCGGTATCTGTAAATGTTCCCGTTCGTTTTTGATACAAGAGATCTGTATTAATCGAAAGTTTTCGGGTAATTCTATATTGAGCAGTTATACCCAAGGCATAACCGATAAATGATTTTTCATCAGCATTAGCAGGATAAAGTAAACTACTTACCTGAAGACCGACTTGAACCCGTTTAAAGCCTGTTTTATTCAGTGGCTTTATCAGGTTCAAGTCGTCAACATTTTCTTTTTGATCTGGACTTTGTACCTCAGATCGTGTAATCGTAGGTAATTGTTCAACTACACTAAAGGTTGGCTGCATTGCATCTTCTTTTCCTATTGCTGCTTGCTCATTACCTTTTGTTTGTTGAGAGCGTTTATTTGTAGTTTCATCTACGGGTAGTGTAATAGTTTCCATAGCTGGTACTTGAACATTACCCTTGTCAGACTCAAACGCATTATTATTAGAGCTTGATTTTTTTTCTAATGTATGGACAACTTGTTCATCTTCTGAATAAATAGGTAAAGATGAAGTTGGTATCCTATCATTAGATGATTTGTGTTGTTGATTATTTGTTTGAGTTGTTGTTTCTTGTAATTTTTTTTCTGCGATCTTTTGTAAATTTGTTTTCGTTGTACGAGTCGTTGTTTGTTCTGTTTTTTCAATAGATGATTTAGCTGAAGTAGCTAAATCTTGATCAGTTCCTATATTCGTATTTTTTTGTTGTTTTAAATTTTTAGATGTTGACCGTTCAGTTGTTTCTGAACTTGGTGTTGTTTTTTGTTCATTTGCAAAGGTAGAAGATGAAGCTGATGGTAACATAGATTGTTGTACATCGTTTTCATTAAGCATATTGTTTGTAGATAAAGAAGTAGCACCAAACTGCCCCCATCCATAAAGTAGACCAGCTAAAAGTAATATTCCTCCAAGTAAGAAAACACCTTTTTTCCACCAGTCATCTCTCTTATCTTGTACATCCAACATCTGAGCTGCACCTTCCCAGTGCTCAGGATTAAATTCGAACGTACGTTGTTCGATTTTTTGTTGAATAAATTTATCAAGTTTATTTTCCATATTATATTACTTTTGACGAGTTGATCGCTTGTTTGATCATCTCTTGCAAACGTTTTCTAGCAAATGACAAATGCCATTTTGAAGTACCATCACTAATGCCTAATAGTTCTCCTATTTCTTTATGTCGGTAGCCATCAATTGCATAAAGGTTGAATACTTTCTGGCTAACTGGTGGTAATTGTTTGATCAGATATTCTAATTGTTCAGCACTCAATGCCGCATCAGCAGTGCCGTAATCAATTAGATCGTGATACTCTTCTTCTCTTGAAAAACTCGTATATTCAATAAGTTCTTTTACTTTTCTATTCTTTCTAAATTCGTCAATGATCGTATTAATCATAATTCGCTTTATCCATGCCTGGAAGGGAACTTCTGGTCGATACTTATTGATGTTATTGAGTATCTTCAAAAAGCCTGTATTTAAAACGGCTGCTGCTTCTTGTTCATCTTTTTTATACCGAAAACAAACCCCCATTAGGATGTTATAACAGCGTTTGTATAGCTGAAACTGTGCCTTGCGATCACCTTTTGCACAATCATCTAATAGCTGTTGGTCTATTTTCATATTTTTTACAAAAAAGAGTTATTTCTTAAAAAAACTGTTTTTAAGTAAAGAGCAACCAAAGTGGTTTTCGGATTGTCAAACGAATAAAGTTACTAAAAATCAAATGATAGCTATTCGTAATGATCCTTGCACTTATAACTGAACATTAATCTTTTAAAAAAAGCTGAGGTCTTCCAACCTCAGCTTTGTACATTATCTATAATCTTAATAAAAAATCATTTATTGCTTTACCATCTTCTTCGTAATCACCTCTTTGCCATTCGATATCGTTAGGAAGTAAAGACCACTTGTCAATCTTGTAGCATCCAATCTCAATGTTTGAACACCTCTATTGATCGATTGTGTTTCTTGGTGTAATAACTGACCATTAACATTTAGAATGCTAAACTGAGCATCAATAAGCGCATTGCTTTCGATTTGGATATAGGCAACTTCTCCTACTGGATTCGGGAATATAGCAACACCATCTTCTTCTATCACATCAGCAATAGCGACAGTAGAAGCTATTTCAAATTCGATATCATCAGCGATAGGATTATCAGGTCCAATGGTAATGATTTGGAAAATTGGTTCTCCACCTATAATCTCAATATACACTTTGTATGTTCCCCAAGGAAGGTCATTAAATTCAAAGCGCCCTTCTTCGTCTGTTAAGCGATGTGTGAATGGATTGTCATTTACATCCAATAATAAAACAGAAACATTTGGTAGTGGTGTTCCATTTCTATCTTCAATATTTCCATCCCATAAACCATTTCCATCCGTTACGATACCATTGATACCACCTGGGCCAGTAAGTCCATCACCAGGAATCAGGTTGATATCAAAAGATGATATTCCACCATAAGGTATATTGATGACTTCAGCATCTGACCAGAATAAAACATCGCCATAATAGGTAGGTAAGAAATCTTCAAAGCCAGCCATTGTGGAAAATAATTCTGCTTTTACAAAATATTGCCCAACAGGTACATCACCAAAATTGTAAAAACCTCCAAAACTATTTGGACTTAAAAGAATCTCTGTTGTATCACAAACAATTGCTTGTCCAGTATCGTCTACTTTTACTAAATAGGCATAGCCCATAACAGCAGCAGCAGGGTCCATTATTGGATAAACATAACCCGTAATATTCCAGTACTCAGGTAAATCCGTTGTAATGTAACAGGCTTCAGCAACGCAGTTGTTTGCATCTGTTATCGTTACACAATATTCATTGCCTATTATTGGATTAATTTCGGTATAGTTTGATGTAGAACCATTGTTCCATTCATAAGTATAAGGTGCAATACCAGATGGGTATGCTTCTAAAATATTGACACCTGCAGAGTCAGCAGGAAAAATCGTAACCGAACAATCATCAGGATTTGGAAACTCAATATCTACACAAGCGAAGTTGGTACAACCAGTAGCATCTACCATTTCTACGCAGTAAGTACCTGCTCCATTTACAAAAATATTTTCTCCTGTATTTCCATTATTCCAATAATACTCAATTGGTTCTGTACCTTCTCCATTAGCAGAAACGATAAACTCTGTACCACTATTATTAATAGCTTCGAAAGTAGGATTTAAGAAGCATGGTCCTGAACCGATAAAAACATCTTCACACCATTCGGCTTCACAACCTGTGGCATCCGTAACTGTTACACAATATACACCATCTTCTTCTACAAATATTTCCGAAGTTGTTTCACCCGTATTCCATTCATAAGTGAACGGTCCTTGTCCCCAAGTAGCAGCGATTAATATTGCCCCACCAGCATCAGGCGCAGGATTAACACCTATTTCTACTCCACATTCATTCGGGAATGGTTCGTAGCAAGCAGTAGAAACACATCCTGTCGTTACACTTATAGCTTCTACACAATAGATATCTGAATTATTACCCATGACAATTTGTTGGGTAGTTTCGCCCGTATTCCAGTAGTATTCAAACGGCCCTTCTCCTTCAGCATAAGCGATTAACATATTAGCTGAATCGAGAGGTTCTATGAATACAAAACAGTCAGGGTCTATTTGACCAACATCAATACAAGCAAAGTTTGAGCAACCCATGGCGTCGATCATTTCTACGCAGTAGGTACCAGCCTCAGCAACCACGATTGACTCTCCTACATCTCCATTATCCCAAATGTATTCAATTGGTAATACACCAATACCATTTGTATAAAGTACATACTCTCCCGATGCCAATTGATCATAAGAAGGTTGTAATTCACATTGATCAATAATATCTATAATCACATCTTGGCACCATTCGGCTTCACAACCTGTGGCATCCGTAACTGTTACACAATATACACCATCTTCTTCTACAAATATTTCCGAAGTCGTTTCGCCAGTACTCCATTGGTAAGTAAATGGTTCTTCTCCCCATGTATTGGTCATCAAAATCAGACCGCCACCTGGTGCAGGATCACATAAAAATTCTATGCCGCAATCTGGAATATTTTCATAGCAGTTGTAAGCGCCACAACCTGTCGTAACACTTGTTACTTCTACACAATAACTATCTTGATTGTTATCCATCACGATATATTGTGTTGTTTCGCCTGTATTCCAAATGTATTCAAATGGTCCTTCTCCTTCTACATTTGCAAAAAGAATATTTACACCAGTAGAATCTGCGGACTCAACTATTACGGAACAATCAGGGTTAGGATTACCAATATCAAAACAGCTTGAAGACAAACACCCCATTGCATCAATTACATCGACACAATACGTACCATTTTCCGTTACGAAAATAACTTCTGTTTCTTCGCCAGTACTCCAAAAATATTGAAATGGTTCTACACCAAAAGCATCTGCAAAAAGTGCAAGACCTGTATTTAAAGAATCTAATTCGATATTGACAAAACAAATATTTTCGATGTCTACTTGCTGGCAATGATCAGAAGTACAGCCTACTGCATCGGTAATTGTTACACAATAAAAGCCCGAATCTGTAATTGTAATTTCGGAAGTTGTCTGACCTGTACTCCATTCATACGTAATCGGTTCTACTCCCCAGCCAAAAGCGGATAAGAACAATCCACCAGCAGGATCAGGATCACAAGACCATTCTAAACCACAATCTTGATTTTCTTCAAGATCATAGCAAGATTCAGAAACACAACCAATAGCATCCGTTACTGTTACACAGAAAAAACCTGGTCCCTGTACAAAAATCTCTGAACCAGTTTGTCCATCATTCCATTGATAAGTAAAAGGAGCCATGCCTTGCGCATCAGCTATTAGCATATTTAAGCCTGTCGGAGAAATTCCTTCATCAATAATATTCACAAAGCAAAAAGTATCTACCACTATCTCTGGTATAACCTCGATACATGCAGAAGCGGTACAACCTGTTTGGTCGATCATTTCTACACAGTATATACCTGGTAATTCAGCATAAAATTCTTGACCAAATTCATTGGTACTCCAAACATATTCAATAGCTCCTGTACCTTGTCCTTCAGCAAATAATATTGCTGGTGCTATTACTTGGTCAACATTTGGATTACTTGGGTTAGCCCAAATAGTTACAATACAATCGCTACCGTTATTTTGGCAAGCTTCGGCTGTACAGCCATTTGCATCTGTAATCGTTACACAATAAAATTGAGCATCTATTGCAGCTATGACTTGAGTCGTTTCACCATTATTCCATTGAAAAGTAAAAGGTGGTGTACCATCAGCAAATGCCTGTAGACCTCCTATATCATTCCAATCGACATAAGCACTACAATCTGGATTTCCGCTCAATTGTACATCAGTACAAGCTACATTAGCCCCATCAGGACAAGAAGCAGAAGTAATCGTTACACAATAAATTCCTGATTGTTCAGCTACAGTTTCAGGTCCTTCGTCACCCGTACTCCAATAAAACATATAGTCGTCAGTAACAACTGTGGTATGGGCAAATAAGTATGCTTCAGATCCTATGGGATCAAAATATTCGGTTTCAATCCATAACTCGCAATTATCACCACCGCTTCCATTTTCACAATAGACCAAAGTAGTCGTTATATCTGCCAAGTTAGGTGTATACTCAAACTCTTGTGTGTATAAACTGCTATCGCAATCGACCATCTGCACGTAAATAGTACCTACGACATTTGGTTCTACTCCTACGTCAAGACCAAAAAAGCCATTTGCATCTGTTTGTACCGTTTCCATCGATAAATTAGTACCAATAAAAATATCTATACCCGAAACAGGTGCACCATCTGGTGTAATAACATAGCCAGTGAGATTGACCGCTTGAGCAAATAGACCCAAGGAATAACATAGGATAGTAAGGGATAATAAAAATTTCTTCATTATTAGATTTATTAGATTGTGATTTTTCCTTTCGACCTCATACACGCATGTATTTTTTGAAAGGTTGGGTTGTTTCTATATTTTTTTTATTTTTTTATCAAAGCCTTGAATATTTAGTATTTTTGTGGAGTCCAAATTTACGATAATTCCTATTCAAAAGGTTGATTTTCAATAAAAAAACCCACAAAAATGAGACCATTAGCAGAACGAATGCGCCCACAAACGCTTGATGAGTATATCGGTCAGAAACATTTAGTGGGCAAAGGTGCTGTTTTGAGGCAGGCTATTGAATCTGGTAAAATTCCTTCTTTTATTCTTTGGGGTCCTCCAGGTGTAGGAAAAACAACACTTGCGAGCATTATTGCCAAGCAATTAGACCGACCTTTTTATACCTTGAGCGCCATTAATTCAGGCGTGAAAGATATACGAGAAACGATCCAAAAAGCAAAGGGACAACAGTTTTTTAATCGCCCTAATCCGATCTTATTTATTGATGAAATCCATCGTTTTAGCAAATCACAACAAGACTCCTTGCTTGGTGCTGTGGAGAAAGGAATTATTACTCTTATTGGAGCCACAACAGAAAATCCTTCTTTCGAAGTGATCGCTGCCCTACTCTCTCGGTCGCAGGTTTATATTTTGCAACATCTTACCAAAGAGGAACTCATTCAATTAGTTGATACGGCTATTAAACAAGACGAGTATCTAAAAGAGAAAAACATTAGCATTAAGGAGTATGATGCACTGCTAAAATTTTCGGGAGGTGATGGTCGAAAACTATACAATATCTTAGAATTAATCTGTAATTACGATGATAATAATGCAGTAGAGATTACCAATGATTTAGTGGCTCAAAAAATTCAACAAAATATAGCGATCTATGATAAAGGTGGCGAACAGCATTATGATATTGCTTCGGCATTAATCAAATCGATTAGAGGGAGCGATCCTAATGCTGCTGTGTATTGGCTTGCTCGAATGCTAGAAGGCGGTGAAGATATCAAATTCATTGCCCGACGATTACTCATCGCTGCATCCGAAGATATTGGTTTGGCTAACCCCAATGCTCTGCTGATGGCAACGACTTGCTTTCAGGCAGTTCAGATGATTGGTCTACCTGAAGCACGAATTATATTGTCTCAGGCAACTGTTTATTTGGCGACTTCTCCTAAAAGCAATTCGGCCTACATGGCCATCAATAAAGCACAAAAACTAGTTCGAGAAACAGGTAATCTTTCTGTTCCTCTTCCGATTCGAAATGCCCCCACTGATTTGATGAAAAAATTAGATTATGGCAAAAACTATAAGTATGCACACGATTTTGAAAACAATTTCGTCAGTCAAGAATTTCTTCCAGATGAAATAAGTGGTACTAAATTATTTGAACCACAACAAAATCCACCAGAGCAAAAAATCCGTCAACGCCTTCAACAGTTTTGGAAAGAAAAATACAATTATTAGAGGAGTACTTCTTCTCTTTTTTAAATACAGAGAAAAAGCATTATTTTGGAAGCAAGAAAAATTAAAATCTTAATCAAACACATCAATATGAAAAAGATAACGTTTCTCCTTCTATTCGTAAGCAGCATTTTTACTATAAGTAAGGCTCAAAATTTTGGTCTACTAATAGATGGTGTAGAAGAACAATTGGTAGTACCTCACAAAGATGTCTTTAATATATCGACTGCCTTTACGATAGAAGCTTGGATATATGCTAATAGTTGGCAACCTAATATCTGGCAAGGTAGTATTGTCAACAAAGATATTCCTGGACCAGATAGAGGATATGGATTTAGATGTGGAGATAATGGTAAGCTTTCTTTCGTTATGGCTGCGGATAATACTTGGAATGAAGTCTTCACTTCTTCTATTATGAATAGCGAACAATGGCACCATGTAGCAGTCGTTGTATCTGGTACCAACATGACTTTATATATCGATGGTCAAGCTGTCGCTACAGAAAGTTATACTGGCACTATTTCTAGTAATACTGAAGACCTAACAATAGGGGCTTCAACTGGTTTTGGCGACCGCCATTTTGATGGTGTCTTGGATGAAATAAGAATTTGGAATGTAGCTCGTACACAAACTGAATTAGCCGATAATAGCTCTACTGTCTTCACAGGAAATGAAGCTGGACTTGTTGCTTATTTTCCAATGAATGATGGTTCAGGTACAACTGCTGAAAATCTTGTAGATGCCGCTTGCTCAGCTACACTTTCTAATATGGATGATTCGAATTGGGTAGAAGGTTTTGCGATTCCCGATTATGACATTTCGGTTCAACCTATCAGTGGTATTGATGTATTCAATATGAAATACCGCCCTATCTTAATGAATACGAATCTATCTAATTTGGGTAATGAAAATTTGACGGATGTCGAAGTAACTATAAGTGTCAATGGTTCTGAAGTTGTTACTGAAACTATTGCTACACCAATTCCTTCTGGTTCACTTTTCAATTACCAATTTATAACGCCTATTGATTTGACTGATTTAGATAATCCTACTATCGAAATTAGTGCTTATCATCCTGATGATCAAAATACATTAAACAATGTAAAAGATATTACTCTTAGTACTCAGACTGGAAATATTATCCGTCTTTTTGACGGAAAGCAGCATAACTTTGGAAGTGCTGGGCAAAATCATTTCAACAATGTAGTCTTACCAGCAAGTCTTGAAGAGTTTGAACAATTATTATTACACATCAACTTGTCTTGTCCTTCTGGTGGATGCGATCCTTGGGATCAACCTGCAAAAGTAAATGCTATTACAGATGAAGGCAACTTCGAAATTGCTAGATATGTCACTCCTTATGGTATCGCTTGTGGCCCTTGGACAGTAGATGTTACAGATTTCAAAAGTATATTAACAGGCTCTGTTAGCTTCCATTCTTATGTACAAGTATGGGGAGGTAATGGTTGGCTCGTCACTATTGATCTTGAATTGATTGAAGGCAATGACTCTTATCCTTTTTATAACCTTCATTCACTTTGGGAAACAGATTATCAAGTCTATGGTGATCCTTCTTTTAGCTATGATTTAGCTGAACAAAACATAGCTGTAGATGCAATAACAGAAGCTTCGCACATTCGAATGACAATGTCTGGGCATGGGCAAGGAAATACTGATAACGCTGCAGAGTTTTCTAACATGACTCACCAATTTTTAGTAGATGGTACTTCTGTAAATGATCATAATTTATGGAAAGCTGATTGTGCAGAAAACGATTGCGCAGATCAAGCAGGTAGTTGGTTATTTGCTCGTGCAGGTTGGTGCCCAGGTCAGGCAGTTGATCCTTATATTGTCAATACGACAACTAATGTAAGTGCTGGTTCGACTGTTGCTATTGATTATGAATTAGAAGCCTACACCAACTTACTAAATACTGGATATAACGAAACATCGCACACCGAACCTCACTACCGAATTTGGTCGTACTTCGTTGAGCAAAGTAGCCAACGTTATGTCGATTATTCTAATCTCCTGACGACTGCTATTACACCAACTATTGGAGCTGGTGATTCATTCGATGGGCTTACACTTGACATTACGAATAATGGAAGTGTTGCAATGTCCAATTTTGAGCTTAGCTATTTTATCAATAATGAATTAATTGCCACAGAGACAGTTGCTGGTCCACTTGCTCCTAATGAATCTATGACACATAATTTCACAACTATTGATGGCTATCAGGCTGGATTTCAAAATATTTTTTATGGCGTAGTGAGTCACCCAGATGATGAAAACCTTGGTGATAATGTGATTGATTATTTGATTGAAGGAATGGTAGCTGTTGATGAGATCGAACAAGCTTTGACGAGTATTAAAGTTTATCCAAATCCTGTTCAATACGAATTTAACATCGAATTAGATCCTATCTTAAAAGGAAGTACGTTAGATATTTTAACGAGTGATGGGCGTTTGGTAAAACGTACAATTGCAACGAATCAATTGCTTAATATCAATATCAAAGATGCAGGAGTTTATTTCATACACTTGACACATCCTGATGGTTATGTGGTTAATAAAAAGATTGTCGTGCTTTAGGTATTCAGTTCAAAAAAAATTAAGAATCGAAGATAAGTCAGAACATTTTATTCAAAATATTCTGACTTATCTTTTACTTTGAAATGTAATATAAAATTAGTTGACATTTACACAAAATAAAGGAAACAGATGAAACAATTAATCAACCAATTCTTGTTTATAATATTGTTCATCAACGCCATTCAAGCTCAACAGCTCTTAATAGGGACCGTCACCGATGGAGATAGTGCAGAAGCACTTATTGGTGCTACGATACTAGAAGTGGGTACGACTAATGGTACAACATCAGATATTGATGGTTCGTATTCGATTACACTTTCCAGTGCAGATGCTTCTATTGAAATCACTTATGTTGGTTATGAAAAACAAATCATTGCAGTAGCAGGTCAAAAAGTAATTGATGTACAACTTTTGGTTGGTGGTATTAATATGGACGAAGTAGTCGTTACTGGTCTTGGTATCAAACGTCAAAAAAGAGAACTCGGCTACTCTACCGAAAAATTTAAAGGTGCGGACATTGCACGATCAAATGCTCCTAATCTCGTCAATGCACTTAGTGGAAAATCGGCTGGTGTCAATGTCGTTAGTCCAAATGGCGTTGGTGGTGGAACAAGTCGAATTACCATTCGGGGAAATAATAATATCGAAGGAAATAACCAACCACTCATTATTGTAGATGGCGTGCCTTTAGAAAACGAACCTGGTTCGACAAGTATTGGTAGAGGAAAAGATTGGGGTTCTGCCATTAATAACATCAACTCAGAAGATATTGAAAGTATCAATATTTTGAAAGGACCTACTGCCGCTGCCAAATACGGAACAAGAGGCGCTAATGGGGTTATTCTAATCACGACAAAAAAAGGAAGTC
Organism: Saprospiraceae bacterium; assembly: GCA_020630735.1. Classification (GTDB taxonomy): domain Bacteria; phylum Bacteroidota; class Bacteroidia; order Chitinophagales; family Saprospiraceae; genus JAHDIP01. Next base: position 27,221 of record JAHDIP010000031.1, read on the forward strand.
CTAAAAAAGGATCTGGTGTAGAATATACCGTCACCTACAACTTAGCCAACCCATATCGTTATCGAGATGTTCAGAACACCTTTGGTGCAGGCGGACCGCTCAATCTTTTAGAACCAACGTTCAAAACAAATTCGGATGGAGAGTTCGTTTATCCTGCAAGTGTACATACGAGTAATGGACCATATGGCAGACCTACTACTGAACAATTTGGTTTTTACTCAACAGGAATGTCTTGGGGACCAAAAATGGAAGGTCAAATGGTCAGATGGTGGGATGGTCAATTACGCTCTTTCGATCCTCAACCTGATAATCTTAAACAGTTTTTTAGTAATGGTTCTACCTTAACAAATAATGTAAGTTTTACTAGAGGAAATGACCAAGGCTCTATTCGAGTTTCTTTAACAGCTCAAAACCATGACGCAGTAATTCCCAATTCTAACTTTCATCAATATACTGCAAACATTGGATCAACTTATAAAATCAATGAAAAAATAAGCACAACTATTTCGATGTCTTATGTCAATTATAATCGAAAAAATAGTCCCTCTTTAGGCGATGATAATAATGCTTCTTTTGGTAAAGGAATTTTGTATAGCTGGCCACGGTCATATAAAGGCCTCGAAGAGACGTTGAACATCAATCCAGATGGAACCCGTTTTGAATATGATGGCAACTATCCTTTTACCTACACACCGAATCATCTTTGGTGGAACACCTATCATCAAAACACCTATCAAACCAAGAATAAAATGATCGGTAGTTTGGGCTTACAATATCAGCCTTTTGCTTGGCTAAACATTACAGGAAGAACAGGTATGGATTTTAATATCAATGAATTTGAAGAGCGTTTTGATCCAACTGATCTGACAGGCGTTAATGGTGCGAAATATAGCAATGAATTAGTGAGGGATCGAGTGCTCAATAATGAAGTATTGGTAACTGCTTTTAAAGATGGTATCTTCCATTCCAATTTTGATGTGAGCTTTTCTGTAGGAGGCAACCAATGGTCGAGAAGTCAATACGGCATAAAAGCTGAGGCTTCTAACTGGCAAAATCCGTCTTTATATACCTTCAATAATTATGAAGAAATTAGAGAAGGAAATCTACCGTCAGAAATTCGTTTTGACAAAAAAATAAATTCCGTTTTTTCCTTTTTGAATCTTTCGTTTAGCGATTTTATTTTTCTAGAATTATCAGGAAGAAATGATTGGTCTTCCTCTTTGCCCACAGAGAGCAATTCTTATTTTTACCCATCTGCTTCGCTTAGTTATATCTTGACGGAATCGTTTGATCTCGGAAAAACCCCGATCAGTTTTTTGAAGCTTCGTGCAGCTTATGCTCAAACAGCAAATGATACTGACCCTTTTTTACTCGACTTTATTTATGAAACAGGCACTTTTGGAGGACAACAAACGGCCAGTTACCCAAATACGAAACCGCCAGTTTCTCTAAAACCTCAAACAGCTAATTCCTATGAAGTAGGTTTAACCGCTGGTCTGTTTAATGATAAACTCAACTTTGATTTCACTTATTATTACATCAAATCATTTGATCAAATTTTAGATTCACCTGTACCCACTTCTTCGGGGGTCAATGAAGTACGAATCAATAGTGGCATTTTAGAAAACTATGGTTTCGAATTAGGTATTAATGCTACTATTGTACAAAAACCAAGTTTCAGCATACAGACTGGCTTAAATTTAAGCCGTAATAGGAACTTTGTCCTTAGCCTTGGCGAAGGGGCAAAGACCTTAGAGTTAGATAATATTTGGGGATTGTTTGGACCCAATATTTCAGTTCAAGAAGGGCAAGAATATGGCACCATTTACGGCTACGATTATGTATACCACGAAGGTACAGGACAACCTATTTTGAATGATGAAGGAACACATTATTTAGTCAGTAGTAATTTGATGCCTGTAGGAAACTCTTCACCTGATTTTATGGGAGGTTGGACATTGAGTGTTCGTTACAAACGTTTTTCCTTAAACACGTTAGTCGATGCAAAAATTGGTGGCGATATTTATGCTGGTTCCTATGTTATTGGTTTGCAAACAGGGCAAAGTCCCGAAACCTTAGTAGAGCGAACAGGTGGTGGACTACCTTACGAAGACCCAAGTGGCGAAGTCCGAAATATAGGAGTCATTTTACCTGGAGTATATAGCGACGGAACAGAAAACAATACCGTTGTTCACCACTATTACAAATATATTCCGAATGCTGGTGGCTGGGGACAATTGTTAACGACGCCTGGGATTTTAGATAACACATGGGTAAAGATGAGAGAGATTGCTTTTACTTATGACATCCCAACAAACATTACTAAAAAGCAACTCTTTCAAAAATTACAACTTTCTTTAGTAGGGCGTGATCTTTTTTATTTCTACACTTCCCTACCCGACCGTATTAATCCTGAGGGGACAAATGGCGCAGGTAATGCACAAGGTCTCGAATGGGCTTCTTATCCTGGAATCAGAAGTTTTAGTTTACGTTTGTCAATTGGTTTGTAAAAATATTTCATGCTAAAAAAGAGTACGTTATCGAAAACTATTCGGTGTAAGCTAATGAGTTAAAGTGACGAAGATATACCTACCGGTATTCGGTTTTCGGATCATCATAGGTAGCTAACGTTTGATTTTCAGTAGCTTTAATCGTTTGGCAATCCGAAAACCATTTTGGGTTCTGTATAGTTAAACAAAACAAAAATTTTAAACACACGAAACGTCCATCTGGTCTTGACTTAAAATAAAAAACACATGAAGTTTTTAAAATATAGCTACCTTCTATTCCTTTTATGCCTTACTCAAAGTTGTGATAAAGGCTTCGAAGAACTCAATGTCGATCCTTTGTCTCCGACAGAAGCACAAGATGGTCCTATTTTCAATAGCATTGTAGAATCACTAAAGTTAGGTTGGAATAGACAACTGTTTTTACACAACGAAAAGTTGTATGACGTGACCGAATTAGCAGTTGTAACTGCTGCAACTTTTGGCAATGAAGAAAGTGGTGCTGAAGATGTTTGGTCAAATTATTATACCGCTTTAAGAAATGCAAGAGATTTGGAAAATCGCTTCGCTAATTATTCTGGTGACTTTGATGCTACTAATATTGTCCGTGCACAATTAAAAATTCTAATGGCTTACAAAACGTTTCAAATCACAGATTTGTTTGGTTCTATCCCATACACAGAAGCAGGAAGAGCCTACGATGGAGATTTTATTCTTCGCCCTAAGTATGATGATCATGAATTGATTTACAAATCATTAATCGACGATCTTTTTTGGGCAGTTGATATTCTGAATAACAGTGGTACAACTACTTCCTCAGGAGAATCTTATTTAAGCTACGGATCTTTTGAAACGCTTTTTGGGAATAACTTGGGGCAATGGTCTACTTTTGCCAATTCTTTATTACTTCGATATTTAGTTCGCATTTATGATGTTGCTCCCGACTATGTTGCGCCAAAGGTAAAAGGTCTGATTGATAACGGTGCAAATTTTATTACAGAAGGAGGAGATATTGTCATGTTACCTTCGGCACAAGGATGGTCAAATGAAGGAGTCAACTGGTCTTTTAGAGAGCATAACAAAGTACGAATGGGAAGTACAATTTGGAAGCTCATGACAGCCGATGATTCTGACGAAATCCTTGACCCTCGTTTAGCAATTTTCTATGAACCTAATAATGCTGGCGAATGGAAAGCCTTTCCTCAAATTCCCAACGAAGATACACCGCAATCTGGAGGCACTCCGTACTCTAATGCTAGAGATCAAAACTATGACGATAAAGGTGCAGGCAATATCTATGCCTCTGTCAATTATTATTTAATTCGAGATGAAGACCATATTCCAGAAATATTGATGACTTCTGCCGAAGTACGATTTTTATTATCAGAAATATTTTTACGTGGTATTGGGGTTGCTGCAGATGCTTCCAATGCTGATTTCAATTATCAATTAGGTATGTTAGAATCAATGAAATTTTGGACAAATATTGTCGAGAATTCACAGATATGGGTCAATCGTCCATTCTTACCAACGATAGCAGAAATGTATGCAATTGTCACTCATCCAAAATATAGTTTAGCAGAAGTAGACGACGAAGCGAGCAAACTAGAACGTATTTATACCCAACGTTGGGTGGATACTTTTCGTCAACCTTGGGAAGCCTTTTCTTTACTTCGACGTACCAATAAGGTTCCAAGAGAAAAAACACAAAATACTTTTAATCGGTTCAAGTATCCACCTTCTGAATTAAACTTTAATGCCGAAAATTATAATGCCCAACTTAGTAAAATGGGGGGTGATCTTAATACCGTTAAATTATGGTGGATGGACTAAAAACGAATTCAATATATTGTTATTGAAATACCAACTTTTTCAGGAATCAATGCAAAAATCCAATTTTTGTGCTCTTTTTGAGTTTAGAACAACCTCATCTTTATATTTCAAAATTTATGTTTTAGTCCACTAGGCAAAACGTTTACGATGCAGAGCGTCAGTCAAGGTTTTCGCAATAATTACATTCAACTAAGATTTTAGTTCGAAATTAATCAAGTAGTATTCAAACAACTTCTATATGAAATATACGCTTAAAAAATTGAAGCCTACCTTTTTTTTACTTATTTTAGATATCACATGAAAAATAAGTAAAAAACGATTTAGTTTATTAATTTCATAAACCGATGAAAAAAAATAAATTAAAAATATGGTCATGCTTTAAAGTTGCATCATTAGTTGTATGCCTCTTTACACTTTTTGTACATACAACTTATGCTCAAGGCTTTACTAATATCAGCAATGCATTGGATCTACCTCAGGCATTTAGAAATGGAGGTGGAGGTATTGGTGGTTATGGTGCAGGAATAAGTTTTGTAGACTTCAACCAAGATGGTTTAGATGACTTAACTATCCCTACAGGAAAAAACCAGCCGATTCTTTTTCTCTTAAATAATGGTAATGGATTTGATGAAATTCCTTCTTTAGTAGATGATTCGACTGAAATAAAACAAGTACTTTGGATTGACTATGACAACGATAGTGATCTCGATTTATATATTACCTCTAAATTTACCAATAAACTTTACAAAAACACTGGTAATCTCAACCTAGTAGATATCACTGCTACTTGTGGATTTAACGATCCCGAAGCCATCTCTTATTGTGGATCATGGTTTGATTATGACAGAGATGGATTACTTGATCTTTGCATTTCTCATCGTATCAATATCCTTGAAGGACATACTAAACTTTATAAAAACTTAGGCAATGACCAATTTCTAGATATTACTCCTGCAGTAGGACTTTCAAACATTGGAGTTAGTGTGTTATCTATGGCAGTTTTCGATATGAATAACGATGGCTGGGAAGATATTTTCCTCGGACAAGATTTTAGTATTGGTTGCATCTTAATGAAAAATAAAGGAGATGGCACCTTTGAAAATATATCTTATTCGAGCAACACAAATATCCAAAACGATTGCATGACAGTAACAGTTGGTGATTACAATAATGATGGTTGGATGGATCTTTACTTAACAGATACTAGTCAAGGAAATTCTTCCTTATTAGAAAATCAAGGCGATGAAACTTTCATCGAAAAAGCTGCGTTGAAAGGCGTTGACCTCGCTGGTAATTTTTGCTGGGGAAGTATTTTTATTGATGCAGATAATGATATGGACCTCGATCTACATGTTTCGACTATAAGTCAAAGTTATTTTTTCGATAACCAAAATAATGGTCAAACATTTATAGATGCGACTACAATATGGGGCTTAGGTGATGATGATAATTATAGCGTAGGTGCTGCTATAGGTGATCATAACAATGATGGTAAAACTGATTTTGTTGAAAACAATTACTTTCCTATTTCGCTTGTTAATCCTTATCCTTATCAAGATTCATTAACTAGCTTTTGGCAAAATAATTTTACAGAAAACAACTATATCAATATAAATCTAGAAGGTACCGAGTCGAACAAAAAAGCTGTTGGTACAGTAACACATGTTTATGTTGAGGAAGTACATCAGATGCGGCGAGTAGGTTGTGGCGAAGGTTTCAGTTCACAAAATTCGTATACTCAATTTTTTGGTTTAGGTACCTTTACTCTTATAGATAGTATCATCGTAGAATGGCCTAGCGGATTAAAAACGACGCTTTCAAATATTGAAGGCAATCAACTATTGTCTATCACAGAACCTAGTTTTGTACTTGGTTGTATTGATAGTTCTTCTTGCAATTACAATCCTTCAGCAAATATCGATGATGGTTCATGTTGGTATCCTGATGCATATCTTGACTGTTTCGGAAATTGCTTAAATGATGTTGATGCTGATGGTATTTGTGATGAATTGGAAATTGCAGGTTGTACAGATTCTACTTCTTGCAACTACAATCCCAATGCTACTGATGATGACAACTCTTGCACCTACGCCCTACTTTATTATGACTGTAATGGCACCTGTATAAATGATACAGACGCTGATAACGTTTGCGATGAATTGGAAATTGCAGGTTGTATGGATACTACTGCTTGTAATTATAACAACCTTGCTACCGATGACGCTACCTGTTTTTATTTTGAAAACCATTCTATAGATGGCACACAAGAAGCTTTAAACTTAACACCTTATATTTATAACTATCCTTCTAATCCCTCAAGCGATTACTATTGGGAAATAAGTGGCGCAGATGGTAATATCATCAGTGGACAAGGAACGACAAGTATTGAAGTCATCTGGGATGGTATTGGTGAAAGCATTGTTAAAGTAACAGAAACAAATGAAGGCTTGTGTGAAAATTCTAATGAACTTAACGTTACTATTTCAGAACTAGTAAATCAAAATACAGCCACAAATCCAAACGTTCTACTATATCCCAACCCTGTAGAAAATCTATTACAGATTGACCTCAGTAGACGAACAGATGAAACGATTAATCTTCTCCTTTATGATATCAATGGACGCATACATTTGCAAAAAACGTACTCATCAACTCCTATCTTTTTGGATATAAATCCCTTTGATAATGGTATTTACCAACTCCAATTAATCAACGGAACAGAGCAATATAGAGCCCAAGTGATTATTATTCATTAAAAAAGAGCGGTTTTTCTTGAAAAAAGAATATTTATGCTGCATTATTTGCTTCAATAAGCTCCAAAATCTGTGTTTTTACGTATTTTTGTGGGCAATTTTGGAATGATATTTTCATATATAACTTATTTGCAATATTACTAACAACTTTAATTTCATTGAATATGACTGTTGCAGCAATAGAAAATTTACAAATGATTGAGCAATCTGCAAAAGACTTTGCAGAACAACACATCCGCCCAGATATGATGGAATGGGATGAGAAACAACATTTTCCTGTTGACCTTATGCACAAACTAGGAGAACAAGGCTTTTTGGGTGTGTTAGTTCCTGAAGAATATGGCGGTGCTGGTTTAGGCTATCAGGAGTATATCTCTGTTATTGTTGAAATCGCAAAAGTTTGTAGCTCTATTGGTTTATCTGTTGCAGCACACAATTCTCTTTGTACTGGTCATATTCTAGCCTTCGGAAACGAAGAACAAAAGAAAAAATACTTACCTCTTTTAGCAACTGGTGAATGGATCGGTGCTTGGGGACTGACAGAACCTAATACTGGTAGCGATGCTGGTCGTATGAAATGTGTAGCGGAAAAAGATGGTGATCACTATGTATTAAATGGTGCTAAAAACTGGATTACTCATGGTAAATCTGGAAATGTTGCTGTCGTTATTGCTCGTACTGGAGAATTGCTAGATAGCCATGGTATGACCGCATTTATTGTAGAGCGTGGTACACCAGGTTTTTCTGCTGGTAAGAAAGAAAATAAATTAGGGATGCGTGCTTCTGAAACGGCTGAAATGATTTTTGATAATTGCCGCATACACGAAAGCCAGATGCTAGGAAAAGAAGGCGATGGTTTTATTCAAGCCATGAAAGTTTTAGATGGTGGCCGTATCTCTATTGCTGCTTTATCTTTAGGAATTGCAAAAGGTGCATACGAGGCTTCTGTAAAATATGCAAAAGAGCGTCACCAATTCGGAAAACCAATCGCAAGTTTCCAAGGTATCAGTTTCAAAATTGCAGACATGGCTACTAAAATTCAAGCTGCTGAATTGTTGACTCGTCAAGCTGCTGATATGAAAAACAAAGGTCAGAAAATGACGAAAGAATCAGCTATTGCAAAATATTATGCTTCTGAAATTTGTGTTGAAATCTCAACCGATGCAGTACAAATTCATGGAGGTTATGGATATACAAAAGATTTTCCTGTAGAAAAATTCTACCGTGATTCTAAACTTTGTACTATTGGTGAAGGAACATCAGAAATTCAAAAATTAGTCATCTCTAGAGAAATCCTAAAAGGAAATATCTAAGACCTGATATATAGAACTTTAAAAATCCTCTTGCACTTGCAAGGGGATTTTTTTTGACCCCTCCCCTATTTATTCGCCTCTCACCAAAAATGGTTATAAGGAAATACTAAAAATAGTATTGGATCAATTATCAGCTTGCTCTATCTTTGTATTGTCAATAGAGTAGAAGAAAAACGATAAATAAAAGTAAGTAATAGTAGTCAAAAAAGAAACTGCATTATCCCAATAGTATTTTTAAAAGAAAATGTTATCTTTAATTAAGCTCTACTTTTACACTACCCAACTCATCTACCAACAACTACTTTTTTATCTACGTTTTTTTGTCTAATTCTACCCTTTTTATCATAAAAAATGAAACCAAATGAAACGAACGATCAAAAAGTCCGACAACCCTATTTCTGCTTTAGCACAATTTCTTAATATCGATTATGATCCTACGAATAAAGATCATTTTTATGGAAATTGTGAGACTTGCAAAACAGGAACATGCAACAAGGCACATTGCGACAACCCAATCTGTCGAACAAGATTAAAGAAAGATAATCGAGAAGATGTCAATAAATTTATACGGCAATTTAATGATCCTCAGCTAGCCAACAACATTGATAGTATCGTTATGATTGTTCGAAAAGATGATTTAGAAGCATACAAATATAGCGACCAAATTTATGTTCTTCGTTCTGAAGAATTGAGTGAGCGACCTTTTTTCCAGTTAGGTGCCGATCAAAATGGTAATGGGCGACGATTGAATAAAGAAACCAAATTTCTTTCCCAAATTTCAGCGGATGCTTTAGGTACAGGTTTCTTTGTACGAGAAAATTTGATCGCTACTTCTGCACATGTTTTCTATCCTCCTTTTCATTCATTAGACTTAACTGATGACATTCGATTTGTTAGAGGTTTTCAAGTTTTTGATGAAGATGATCACACATTGGGCAGTAAAATAATTATTCCTCAATCAAACATTTTTAAGCCTAAGCTAAAAAAAGATGCTGACGGCAAAAACGTACTCTCCTATTACAGGTATGCTTTATCAAGTCGTCATTTGGATTGGGCATTGATAGAAGTTGAAAGCGAACGTCCTACTACTGCAAAACCTATAATATCGATTGTCGATGTATGTCAAGTAGAACTTAAAATGGGCGACCAATTATATGGTGTAGGACATGGTTTAGGACTCCCACTAAAAATTTCATTTTGTGGTGAAGTAAAAGAAATTGAGAATGATCTTTTTCATTGTAGTTTAAGTTTTTTCTCTGGCAATTCTGGCTCTCCAGTCTTTAATGCTAAAAACCAAGTGGTCGGTATTTTAGCACGAGGTGAAAGTGACTTCGAACTCAATGACGGAAATCAATTTATGATTCGTGAGGAGAGCTTTGAGGAGTGTCAAAGTATGCTTCCCTTACTTAACTCTATGAAGGAATACGACCAATTAAACAATATTGAGTCAAAACCATATCCAATAGAAATGGTTTAAAAACAAATCTTATTGCCTCAATTTTAACAACCAAATTAAAACAATAATCATGACCAATAATAATCGTTCTAATAAAATTTTACAGGTGCCTTATTGCTACTTGTGCAAAAATGAGGATTCAAATTTACATAATTTATTTATCCACATCCCTACAGAAAACGATAAAGGAGTACTGTTCCATAAGCCTAAACAAGAAGGCTGTATTACCGTAATTGAATGCGAAATCGTAGACAATAAAAAAGACACTTCTTTTCTGTACACTATAGACCTAGATAAGCAAAAACAATTAATAAAAGCTGACGAACATTGCGTCACAGATAGAGATACTGAAGAAGACCTAAGCATAGAAATAAGAGTTGGTTGGAATAATGAATATTATGTATTCAATCAGTCTATCCTTTTTTATAAAAACTGCGATATCGCTAACACTCAAGTAAAAAATAATCAGGCAATCAATTGTCCTTATATGTATTCCAATAGAGCTAAAAACAAAGCCTTACTAGCACATCTTATGTTGACAAAAAATGGACAAGACCATCAGTTTGGCAGTTATGAAGTTGGAGAAAAAACTCTAAATCCTATTCCACCTGTCATGGAAATAACAGCAGCTATGAACAGCTCTATTGTTGGTAAAGGTATAGCTATAGAAGTAGGTGTAGATAGTGTCAAAAAAACGGGTATTGTACAAAGTACAGACAGCGATTCGCAACCTGGTCGTTTTCTAAGAAGGAATAGTAAAGTAGATGAAAAATTTAAAATAGTTTAAATCATGATCAAACCAAGATTACTCTTTCATTATATTTAT